>JAGQPW010000398.1 GCA_020426515.1 Planctomycetaceae bacterium
TCGAGGCATCGTCCACGATCCGCGTGCCCATGCATTGGGTGGCGTCGCTGGTCATGCGGGTCTCTTCAGCACCGCCGCAGATCTGGCTGCTTTCGGTGACATGATTCTTCACAACGGGCGTGCTGGGGATCGTCGGATTCTTGCGCAGGAATCAGTGGAGCGCGTGCTCACTCCCCAACCTGTGTCAGCGGGCACCCGATCGCTCGGTTGGGATATGCAGACGTCGTACTCGACCAACAAGGGCGATCTGCTCAGCGACCAGGCAATCGGACACGGTGGCTTTACCGGAACCGTATTGTGGATCGATCCTGCACAGGAACTGGTTTTTGTGTTCCTCGCGAGTCGCTTGCATCCCGATGGCAAGGGAAGCGTCAACTTGCTCGCTGGACGCATCGCCACCATCGCGGCGGCAGCACTGCCAGAATGAGAGATATCCTCGTTCGTGCTTTTGCCTAATGCACGCTCACATTGCCCGCCGCAGCGGTCCGCTGGACTCGCAGGTACGTGAGAGAAGTTCCTGTGACTTCGGTCGTGAGCACGTCATTGATCGATGCCTGCGCTGAACCAAGCACTGAGTGCATTCGAATCCGCAACCAGCCGACGCCTCCTTGA
>JAGQPW010000399.1 GCA_020426515.1 Planctomycetaceae bacterium
AGGGACGGGGTGAGGGGAATTCACATTGTCTTCGCTACCGCGTTTAAGTGCTGACAAGCCACAGCAACAAGGGTCGGCGCGGCAATCGAGCGGGACGGTTCGTAGCCGTTGGATTGGCCCCTCACCCCAACCCTCTCCCCCTGTTCGCCTCCCTGATGTAACGAAGCCACATCAGGGGGAGAGGGAGCACGTACACGGGCCACTTCATCAACGCATCCGCCCGTTCTACCCGCTCACCAATCCACCAACAACACCCCAAAACCAACTCCCCCTCTCCCCCACAACCGACTCCCCACTCCAACACGCTGCAACGTGGGGGAGAGGGAGCACGAACAAGGGCCACTTCATGAACACTCAGCCCGCTCTACCCGCTCACCAACGAGGCCGGTGGAGCCGGCCATACGTAAACAACGGAACGAGAGTGGTCAGCATAGCTTTCCTGATCAATCCCCAAAAAATTGACACCAAAAACTTCTCTGATATAGTACATAAGTGGAAGGAGACATCCGTATACACTCAAGTACAGGGAAGTGAAAAATTGCAATCGGCCTCGTTTACCCCAGCTGCTTTTCTTAGTTACGCAAGATTCGACGACGAACATGGAAGCGGG
>JAGQPW010000039.1 GCA_020426515.1 Planctomycetaceae bacterium
CGTTGAATAAGAGGGATACCGCTCTGGTAATTCTTTCCATTGGGCACCGGTCCGCAGCACCCAGAGGACTCCCTCCAGGCAGGCTCTGGAATCGGCGCGTGGTCGACCTCCTTCTGGCGAAGGACTGGGATTGGCAAACAGATCTTTGATGAGATTCCACTGGGAATCCGAGACCACCGGGGGTGGGACCGTCCTGGACCCTGTCGTATTCGGCCGCCGTCGTCGCGGCCACTGACGCAGGGTAATGAGCATGGCAAGTGCCTCCTTTCGGAGACACTACGATGCAACTGCTTTGCCAATCACCAACGATCTGAGGGTTTTGCAATTGCCTCTAGGGACAACGTTCTCCAGTTTGATGGGATCACCTTCATCACCACCGAATTCAACGAGAAAAATCGCAAGTCGAAATTAAAGGAGGGTGACGTCCTTCTCGTGCAAACCGGGCATGTCGGCCATAGCGCGGTCGTCCCGAAGGAGCACGAGGGACACAATTGCCATGCACTAATCGTTATCTCCCCCATGAAGTCGTGTCTTGACTCCAAGTTTCTTTCGCTCCAATTGTCTGGTCCCCAAGTGCAGCGGTCGCTTTCATAGATTGAATATGGGATGACATTAAGGCACTTGAACTGCAGAGACGTGCTGAAAGTCTCTATTCGCATTCCCCCCCTCGCCGAGCAGCGGCGGATTGTGGGGAAGATTGAGGCGTTGCAGGAGCGGAGTCGGAAGGCGCGGGAGGCATTGAATGAGGTGGGGCCGCTGCTGGAGCAGTTCCGCCAAAGCCTGCTCGCCGCCGCCTTCCGAGGCGACCTCACCGCCGACTGGCGCGCCCAGAACCCCCACACCGAACCCGCCACCGAACTCCTGAACCGCATCCGCACCGAACGCCGGAAGAGATGGGAACAGGCCGAACTCGCCAAATACGAAGCGAAGGGCAAACAGCCCCCCAAGGGTTGGCAGGAGAAGTATCAGGAACCGGAACCGGTTGATGATTCTGAGCTAGAGGAGCTTCCTGAAGGCTGGTGCTGGTGCCAAATGAAGGATGTCGGTGACGTTCAACTCGGGCGACAGCGATCACCCAAATACCACTCCGGCCCCAATATGCGGCCCTACCTTCGCGTTATGAATGTCTTCGAAGATCGTATCGACACTGGAGACGTAATGGAAATGGACTTCTCACCCGAAGACTTCGAACGCTTCCGACTTGAGGTCGGCGACATCCTTCTGAATGAGGGACAAAGTCGAGAACTCGTCGGTCGTCCCGCAATCTATCGAGGCGAAGTGCCCGACTCGTGCTTTACAAACACCCTTGTGAGGTTTCGACCAGACTCGCCTTTGACCTCCGACTATCCGCAAATTGTGTTTCTCGGCTTTTTGAAGACTGGACGTTTTCAGCAAATCGCGTCGCTGACAGTGAACATTGCCCATCTCGGCGCGGGCCGATTTGCCGACATGGCGTTTCCACTTCCGCCGCTTGAAGAGCAGGCCGAGATCGTTCGGCAGGCCCGGACGGGTCTCAATCAGATCAAAGAATTGGAAAGGTTGGTCACTGAGTCGAAATCTTCCCTGACGCAACTGGATCAATCGACCCTCGTCAAAGCCTTCCGCGGCGAACTGGTCCCGCAGGACCCCAACGACGAACCCGCCTCCGTCCTGCTCAACCGCATCCGCGAAGCGAGGGAGGTTTCGGGGAGCAGGCGACAGGGTTCAGGGAAGAAGAAAGGGAAACGCCAGTGAACCGGTTCACTCTCTCACCGAATCGCTGGTACGCCTGCCAGTTCCTGGGCGACGAATTCGATGCCACCTCGCTGTGCATCCTGGCCCCATCGCCCATCCGGATTGAACAGGTGCAGCCTCTGGAGTCGGGTGAGCGAACATTCCAGCTCGCCTTCTTCCACGCCAACTACCCGCAAGGGGTGCAGGACAAGGAATACACGCTGCAAACCATTCACCGCGGCGAGAACTGCCTGCTGGCCCGCTCCCTCGACCACAAGCCACCCCGCTTCCTGTACCTCACCGACCTCACGCTGGAGTGGTTAAAGCACCACTTCCCCAAGGGCCGCTTCGGCGACACGCTGTCCCAGGCCACCCTGAACCAGTTGTATTGCTTGGGGTAGCCTCAGGGCCCTTGAGAGAGGTCCCATTTCAGACGGGTTCCATATCTGACCATTTGATCCCTAGAACCGAAACCTAAGAATTCAAGAACCGTTTCATGGGCCATCTGATTCGAACACTCAACAATCCGGAAGAGTTGGGGCGACTGCCTGAGGCGTACTGTGTTCTCGCCAAAGCCTACCTCGAACACCGTTCGGGGCACATGGCTGGAGTCGGGAGCCACGTGCCATTCAGTTACAATGACCTGCGAATAGTCGTTGTGAGAAGCGAATCCGAAGTTTCACTAAAATCGTTGAAACATGAATGCGACCTCATCGATGCCGAAGTGGAACGACCGGTTGAGCTGTTCAACAACCTGGGGCAGATCGAGGTGTTGATTGCTGCGATCAACACTCTCGGCCAATTCGGATTGGAGGCACAGAGAGGAGCGCCAACCCAACAGTCACGCGACAGCAGTGGGATGGAAGTTGCGGATCTGGAAGGCGACGGCTGGAAGCTCGAAGCGTATGGCGGACAGAAGTGTTCAAGTAACAAGAAGCTGTACGAAGATATCTGCACCCTTAATCAAGCTTGTCGAAGTGGTGAGAGAATGTTCTTGGCATTTCGGCGTTCCGCGTGGGACGCAACCTACAAGACTCGGAGACTCAGTGCCGAGAAATCGATCTCCGTAGTTGGCACCACCAAGAAAGCACGCCCACAGTATCAAGGTAAGAAAGTCAGCGTCAGCGCGAACCTTACTCTCATCGGCGAGTTGGAAGGAGTGTGTGTCTGCGAGGTCAAGGATATTATCTGCAATCCTTCACTGGACGATGCCCCGGCCGCTGGAGAAAACTCACGTTCCAGATCATAGATAAAATTGTCAATTGTCCGTCACTTTGTACACCAAAAGGGAAAAGTTCCATGCCGAGTCACAAAGTCATCCTGACCCTGCCGGCCCACGAAATGTCCAAGGCCGATGCCACCTTCAAAGTCCACAGCGACGGCGAAATGCTGGGGACACTGGAAGTCTCCAAAGGCTCCCTCGTCTGGTTCCCTCCCAACACCACCTACGGCCTGAAAGTCGGCTGGGAAAAGTTCGCCCAGATGATGGACGAAAACGCCACCCGCTTCGAGAAACGCTGAGCCCGAACTCGCCCGCAAGAAAGCGAACACGCCATGGAAGCACGGAATCGAAAGTTGAGCGACTGGTATCACAAGGTCCAGTCGGGGGAAATCAAGCTGCCCCGGTTTCAGCGTCACGAGGCCTGGGACCGGCAGCGGATCTGCAGCCTGACGGGGACCATCCTGCGCAACTTGCCGCTGGGAATCACACTGGTGCTGGACGTGGGGGACGAGGAGAAGTTCATCTCCCGATACCTGGAAACGGCTCCTGAAACCAATGTGAAGGTTCACGAGCACTTGCTCGATGGCCAGCAGCGACTGACGGCGATGTGGCGTGTGCTGCACAACAACTACGAGCGGGAATCGTATTACGTCTACGTGACTGAGTTCGACGAGTACGATGCCGATGAAGAGCGGGAAGACATGACCGTCTGCTGTCAGAATCGCTGGGAGGTCCAGGGCAAGGACGGTCGACGTCCGCTGTGGTGCGATGTACCGGCCCAATGTCTGAAGCGGGGACTGATCCCCACCCATCTACTGCGTCCGGAAGACATGCAGAGTGAGATCAATGCCTGGATCGAAGATGCTGTCGGACCAAAGAAGCCGACCAGTGTCGTCCTGGAAGAACTGCAGGCGTTTTTCGACTTCAAGCAGCGGGTGATTGCCCGGATTCAGGAACTGCGTGCCGTACTGGCCAACTACAACCTGCCGTTCCTGTCGCTGCCGGCGAAAACGGAGAAGTCCACAGCGCTGGACGTGTTCATCAACATGAACACGAACAGCAAGCCACTGACCCAGTATGACATCATCGTGGCTGAGGTGGAAAACGTGATGGGCAAGTCGCTTCACGACCTGGAAGCTCAACTGAATGAGCGTTGTCCCCGTGTTGCCCGCTACGCAGAACTTTCCGACCTCGTGCTGACGACATCGGCCCTGTTGCAGGGCTACCTTCCCAATCAGCGCGGGGCCTGGGACATGGACAAGAAGAAGCTGGTGGAAAACTGGCCGTTACTGGAGCGGTGCGTGGCCGAGATGGCGGACTTCCTGAACGCCCAGGGAATTCCTGATGCCGAGCGTCTGCCAACGAATGCGGTGCTGGCCCCAATCGCCGCACTGTATGCGACAGTGGCGAAGTCTGGAGACAAGCGGGGACAGGACGAGCTGATGCTCAAGAAGTACATGTGGTACGCGTTCTTCACAGACCGGTATGAGAACGCCGCAGCTGGCCATGCCTACGCTGACTACATTGCGTTACAGCGGGTCATGACCGGTGTACCCACGGACGATGGAAAGATTGTGACTGAGGCTGATGTGCCGATCTTCCGAGACCGCAAACTGGCCGATCTTGATCAACTGATGCAGGCGGACTGGCCGAAGCGGAAAACGATCCTGGGACGAGCGATTCTGGCGGTGCTGTGCCGACTCGGAGCGATTGACTTTGCTACAGGCCAACAGCTGACTGCGGACAATGTTGCCAACCGGCACTACCACCACCTGTATCCCGATGGCCTGCTGAAGGAAGCGAACATTCACAGTTTCCTTGCGCTGAACTGCTCACTGATCTCAGACAGGACCAACCTCACTATTGGCCGGAAAGATCCGGTTGTTTACTTGAAGGACCGGTACAAGTGGGCCACTTCGGCGATCGTTCATGAGCGGCTGGAATCTCATCTGATTCCTGTCAAAGAGTTGGCCAATGGTGGCTACGAGGGGAGGAGTGAAGCGGACAAGAACAAGAAGCTGTCCGATGATTTCCAGCAGTTCATCAGACGCCGAGGCGAACTGGTCCTAGCTGCAGTCCAGAAGCTGGTGGCCGGTCACCAGTTGAGCGCCAAGGAACTCTTTGAACAATAACAAACCACGAACAGACACAGGCGAGATGAATCAGACACTCGGACGAACGATCCAGATCTACCTTCCTACCTGTGAGCCGCAGGGTGTGCGGATTGCGGAGCTGACGACCCGCACCGTGCAGGCCATCCTGATTCCACAGAATCAGCTGAAAGAGGCCCGGAAGCGTCCGGAGCTGGATCAGGTGGCGGTCTACTTCCTGTTTGGGGAGAGTGAGGAACAGGCGAAGCCACTGGTCTACATCGGCCAGACCGAAGACGTGCGAGCCCGGCTGGACCGGCATAACAGCGAGAAGGACTTCTGGCGCACGGCTGTTGTGGTCAACTCGAAAACGCAAGCCTTCACACCAGCTCACATTCGATGGCTGGAATGGTATTGCTGCGCACGTGGAAAAGAGATTGGCCGGTTCCGACTTGAGAACACCCAAAACCCGCGAGAGCCCTTCGTCACGGAGCCACTGCGGTCTGACTGCCTGGATGCGTACCAGAATCTGGGCGTCCTGCTGACGGCGCTTGGGTATCCGTTGTTCGAGCCGCTACGGCAGCCGCAGCAGCGAGAGTGGTTCACTCTGAAGGGGCGAGACGCAGAAGGGGCGGGAGCGTTGATTGATGAGGGGTTCCTTGTTCGGAAAGGTTCGCTCTGCCGTCGTGAGATTGCCGAATCAGCATTGGCCACGGCCTCTTCTATGCGGAAGAGATTGATGGAAGGTGGCGTGCTGGTTGACCATTCGGACTCACAGTACGTGTTTTCTCAGGACTACCTGTTCGACACGCCGAGTGGCGCTGCACTCGTCATACTGGGCCGCTCTGCCAATGGCTGGCAGGAATGGAAGGATAGTCAGGGGCGAACCCTGCACGACGTGAAGCGAGCTCCTGCCGAAGCTGAGCAGGGCCGCGATTAACCTTCAGAGAGATGTGGGCTGCTGATGAGAGTCGTTTCGTGGAACATCCGGCAAGGCGGCGGCAAGTCGGTTGATCGCATTCTGCGGCAGCTCGATGTCTGGAGTTCGGTGGCGGTTCGATAACGGCTGATGGAGGCGACCGATGAGCGGGCGATCTGCTCATGAAATTGCAGCCGCTGTTGCCGCAGCTCAGAGAAGCGGATCGCCTGGAAGGCAAGAGTGGTCGTGACACCAGCCTCAAGTTCCGCGTTGATCTTCGCAGCCAGTTGCCTGGCGGCGTTTCGGTCAGAACCGACTCGGGGGCGATGTCGTTGCCCCTGATCAGAATAGCTGAGGTACCAGACGCGGCCACGGAGATCTCCACGGACACGACCGACACGGAATGACTTCGAGTTTCGAGCCATCGGGTCTCCTGTTGAAGGGGGGGATGTGCTTGTGCCGACAGGGCGATTGAGTCGTCCACGGGCATCCTCAGGGACGCCGCTGATGATGACAGTGATGGTGTGCACCAATCTGTGAGGCACACGCCGGATCCACCAACCTGAAGCAAAGTGGTGGACTTGAATGCACTCGCACCGCCGTGTAGGCGAGACGGCTTCAGAGTCGCTAGGCAGAACGGCGGCGCATCGATGGCAGAGGCTTAAGAATCGAGCCCATTTTCTGGGGACTCGCCGACGAGTTGTGACTGTGTGAGTAGCAGCAAGCAGAGAATCTGACCGCTACAAAACGCCACAAAAACCGCCACAAAACGAGAAAGTGGCGAGCCAGAGAAATGCATAAGTGCCGTCAAGCATGCGGGTTGCAACTTGACGGCACTCAACTAAGCGGAGAGGGGGAGAGTCTCTGCTGGCTCATTGCCGCTTGAATGGATGATGTTGCAAGTGGCTTCTGGAAAACACCTTGCGAGTTGACGCCCTGGTGGCTGACCGGACGACTAGGGGCGTATTTCAGCCCCTGACCGCCACAAAAACGCCACAAATTCTTCTAGGCTGTTTTGCCTGCCGCGCTGATGGAGCAGGGGATTGGAATGTCGGTGTCAGCAACTGGAAAGTTCACCGGCCAGCTGGTTGAGGAGTTGGTCCGGTTCGCAGGGGATGCCCCGCAGCCACCGCGTGAACTGGTGCAGCACCAACCCAGCCGCAATGTTGGCGGTGTAGAGAGTGCCCTTGGCGGTGCAGGCGCCGGGCTGGGCCTCGTGCTGGGGGAACAGGGTGGTGGCGTAGTGCGAGCGGGATGGTTCATCGGTGGCCGTTAGCAGGCGGAGGGTTTCGCCTCGCATGCGGCCATCAGCCCAGAATGAGGTGCGATGCTGGACGGCCCGCCAGATCGCGGACCGCGCACTGATGCTGTCGACGCAGCAGAACGTCACCTCGCCTGCTTCCTGATCGGGCCGGAACCGGTCGGCGATCGTCGTGAGCCGGATATCGGGATCGATACGCCGCAGGTGCTGCGCAGTGGCATGAACCTTGAGCTGGCCGATGTCACCGTGGAGGTAGCTCTGGGTCGTGACGTTGGTCTCGTCGACCGCATCGAAGTCGATGAGCTGCAGGTGGCGGGCGCCCATCGCAGTCAGTTGGATGGCCACCTGACGGCCGATGGCGCCCACGCCGATGATCGTGAATTTGAGTTGTTGGAGTCTTTCGAGAGGGATGAGGTCAGATTGTCGTGAGAAGCGAGAATTGTTCATTGAGTGTTGAGGGTTGAACGTTGAGAGAGGGAATCGTGTCCGTCACAAAGCAGGCTCGAACAGACGATCGAAGAACGGATCATCGAGTTCCTGTTGTGGCCAGCGCGGGTCGCTGAGCCGATAGTCGCAGTGCGGGTGCACGTGGGCGTCATACTCGGCTTGCCAAGCCTCTTGATCAGAGCCTACGAACGGCACGTCGAATCGAACATCGACGCGCATGGGGATGCGGACTGCACCGCCCTGTCGCCAGTGGAGTTGGGCGTATGTTTCGCCGCCACGGGCCAGGATGGCCATCACCGCCCAGTCGCAGGGACCGAACACGCGGGCGAATGTCTCTTCGTCGACGCTGCTGGGCTGAGCCGAGCTTCCGGGATGCGTGTGAACCCAGACGCGGGCAAACTGCTGGGGGTGTCGACCGGCATCGATCTGCTGGTCGAAAAACTCGGCCACTGCTAAGTCATCGAATGACACGAACGTCTCGGTGCATTGTTGCTCAACGAGAACAATGTCCCGCACGCACAGCAGATCGTCGGGCTCCGTGATCCCGAACCCGCCGACTTCGGTGGGGCCCAGGTCACGCAGGAACAGCAGCTTGGCCCACGCGGTCGGGCTGAACGTCAGCACTGGGCGTGGGGCTCGTCGTTTGCGACGGGGTCGGCGGAGATGGCGTCGGGTCAATGGGTGGGTCTTGTGGTTCGGCATGTTCGGAATCCAGGTAGGCGTCATGACAGGTAGGACAGCGACCCTCATCGAGGCAGTCGCGACAGCAGCGTGCGTGACAGTCAGAACAGCGGGGCAGACAGCGGCGGCAGTAGCGGGTCTCGCAAGCCGTGCAGTCGCGCGAGCAGTCAAAGCACAGAGCGACATCGCACTCGTAACAGCTGCGGGTACAGTCGCTGCACAGGGTGGAATCGCAGCCGTCGCAGGTGGACGCATCGTCCTCCGCCACTTCATCGGCACAGCACGCACACGAGACACCATGCCAACTCTCCAGCGGGACATAGGCTGAGTGCGCGTTGTACGTCTGCAGCACCTGCCGGATGAGCACGAAGAACTCTCCGATCCTTCCGTCCTGCAGCGCCCGCACAATGGCGGGTCGGCCGTCTCCTTCGCACAGCCGCTGTGCCTGCACATGCGGATGAACGACCGTCGAATTGCTGGCGGCCGAATCGGGTTCGACTGCCCGCACGATGTACGGTGAGTCCTGATCAAGTTGATCCCAGCGCAGACAGATGTCGAACGGGCCCAGATCAATGTCTTCCAAAGTGATCGGTTCGGTGGTTACCGTGAGCGTGCGGCTCTTCAGGGAGATGTCGACGTCGGCGAACTCGACCGACAGGGAATCAAGTTCTTCGTACAGCAGACGCAGTGACGGGCCCGTTGGCACCGACCGTGTCTGATTGAGTTCCGATTGCAGCGTGCTCAGCGGGTGCTGCAACACCTGCAGGGTGTCGGACAGCCTGCGGCGGCAGCGCTGCCATGCAGCGAGATAGCCATGCTGCCGGGCGAGTTGGCACTGTCGGTGTAGTCGGTTGAGATAAGCCAGTTGGTCCTGTGGCAAGGTAATCGGTGCTGGACGCCGATCAAGCCGGTCGTACTGCTGCTGCAACGCGAGCGCGGTCTTGATCAGCAAGCGCCGTTGGGGCGTTGAGTCCATGGGATCGAGTCTCCTGGTAATGGGTCAACAAATAACGGGGCCTGCCGTCACGCAGGACAGCAGGCCCCGGGGAGTGAGAAACAAGTGGACGCTCAGCGTCGTCGCTTGCGGACCCGATGACGCAACGTCGGTCCGGGTCGGATGTCCCCGCCATGAATCAGCGTGGCGGTGAGCACCGCTGCTGTCAGCAGGAACACGAGCCAGGAATCGGTCACGCCACCGAGCACGGCGGCGACGATCAGAGCGCCGAAGAAGTACAGACTGTTGAGCCGTTGGCGGGCTCCCATGGGCGGCCTTTCGGGTGATGAGACCAGGCACCTTCGATCTTGGTGGGGGTGATCGAGACCCGGTCATCAGGTTGCAGGATGTAGTCACCGGTGGTGGGCTGGCGGTTGACGCGGATCAGATAGCTGTCGGGCTTGCCGTGCGGAATGCGCTCCTGAAACAGCTGCTGCACGGTCGTGCCCTCGGCAATCTCAATGCGGTCGGCGAACCCAGCACCGTCGTTGTTGATAAACAAAATTTTCATGCGGGAATGTCCTTGAGTTGGAGAGGGGAGAAAGAGAGTGTGGACCGCGCGCGGGCGGCTGTTAGATCGCCGGTTGATACGGGCCGAACACCTGCTCGAACACCGACGATTGGTGTCGGTGTTCGACGTCATCCCAGTCGATGATCTGGGGTGGCAACTGATCCGGTTCGGGATCGAAGTCCACGTAGTCGGGATCAGCGAGCGAGAATCCGCGGCGGCGGATCTCGCGCAGGTCTTCACCAGTCGCGCGGGCCACCGCAATCAGCAGTTCACGTCGAGTCATCAGGCAGTCCTCCGTTCAGGAAACAGGAACGACCGCCCGGACAGGACGGTCGTGTTTGTCACACAACCGCCCCGCAACACACGGAGCGATGTCTTACGATCAGCTCAACAACGTGAGCTGTGTCAGCGGTCCGTGTTCAGCCAGTGTTGCTCCAGCCAGCGCCGTTCGGCCTGTAGAGCCTCACTGCGGGAACCGAATGGTCCCAGCAGCGGTCCCTGCACAGGAGACAGGTCCGCCGTCCACTGACCGTCAGTCGTTGGCTCCACATGCGAGGCCCGCTGGATCGAGAGTGGCCCCAACACATGCAGCGGAAGCTCTTCACTGTAGAGGCAGCGGCTGAGCCCATCAGGTTGGATGATCAGTTGCATCGGCACCTCAGCGGGGTTTGCGGAGGATGTTCCGGCGGGGACGCTCGACCAGCAGTTGATCGAGCTGCGTCTGCACGACGCTGAGCTGCTGACCGACCCGGCTGCGGAGCGAAGCGCTGTTCCGCAGTTGTTGCGGTTCGACGCCCCGAATCACTTGCTGGGCCCGCTGCACGAGCTGGTCCAGCTGTTCGCTGGAGCGGACGTTCAGCAGCCGGAACCGGTCGAAGAACTCAGTCAGGTTCGTGATGGACGTGTCCCGAAACACCTTGGGCTTCCCATCGGACTCCCCCCGCAGCCGGTCACTGAGGTGATCGACCAGGTGGGTGAGTTCCTCGGTGAACGCGGTCTCGGCCAGTTGGACCGCTTCATCAAACCGGGCCTGCACCCGCTGGCACTCTTGAGCATACAGCTCTGGGCTGAGCTGCCGCAGGTACTCGGGCGGTTCCACGGAGGGGAAGTCATGCTCAATGGCAAACATCCCGATCAACGTCGGCGGATAGTCCGACACGTTAAACAGGTTCCCCAGCCGCTGCCGGGCGGCGGTGCAGAGTTCATCGTAGTGCCGATCGAGTTCGGACACGGCTTCATCGAGTTCGTCGCGGAACACGGCCAGCTGTTCATCAAACTCGCCAATCGCTTCCTGCCGGATCAGCCGAATGCCCGGTTCCGGATACGGCAGCGACACGCCTTTCCAGTAGTTGAGTGCCCGGCCGCGGATGGCGGTCACCGCCTTGAACGCGGGATGGGAGGTATCCAGGAGTTTCTTGCCCGCTGAGAGGAACTTTCCTTCGGCTCCGAACGTATCGGCCGCCTGGTTCTTCTGGGCGGCGGTCAGCGACTTCCGGACCCCCAGCCAGGTGAAGCTGAGTCGAGCCGCCGCCATGGTGGTTCGCAGCCGATCACTGGGTGAGCCTCGTCTGCTGTTGAGGGTAGGTGGTTCGAGAGTCATCGTCATGTGAGGGTTCCTTTCGTGTGTGGAAAATGGAGTATCAAAACGAACACGCCGCTCGATCCCGGGCGGGACCGAACGGCATGGCAGCATTTCTGAAATTGGGGCGTCTTCTCTTCGGGCTGAGTTCACTCCACCTGATTCGATTTCCAGTCATTGCCCAGCCAGACAAATCTGTGCCGATAGGGCTGCGAATTTTTCCCTTCCAATCGCACGGTCAACGGAATTTCCTGCTGTGGGTCGAAGTCATGCAGTTGAAACGTCAGCTCAATTTGTGCATCACGATTGGGGTCCCATTCTTCAAAGCTGTGGATCTGGAACTGAGCCCTCTTCTCGACCATCGAACTGTCCGTTGTAACGGTCAAGGTCCCGTTGCGCAGCGTTCCGGGAAACTGGTGCCAGACGGATATATGCAGTGTGGGTTCCGTGAGTAGCGATCCGTCGAGACGCCCGGTAAGGAGCGTGAATGCGACGGGTCGGTTTTCTTCTTCGATCTCCTTCCAGATGTTGAGACCAACGAAGAGAGCGATGCCGCACAAAGCGGTGATGAATAACACGACACCACCATCCTGGTACCAATGCTTTTCTGACTGTGACATGGTTGATCTCCGAACAGGGAAACGGAAGAAACGGTCTGTGAGTTCGGCCGCACAAATGCCGATGGCATCGCGCAAAGTGAGCGCAACCTGGACCTGCGGAATACCGAGGCGGTCGACTCAGACGCTGGGGACCACGCTGTCCGAGCTGATGACCGGGCTGTGATGTTGGCGTCAGCGCTCTGCTGGAATGAGCACCACCGCCACTTGCTCAGACGATGCGGCCACCTCATCGAGTGAGTGTGACAGCTGGGGCTGCACACATTCGTGATCGGCCGCATCAAGGCCGGTGTACCGCACCTCAACGCGACTCAGGAACCGCTGCAGCTCCTGGAGTTCGCTACTGGTGAACTCATCGTCCACGTCCTGGTCGAGATAAGGCCGCATCACCTCAGGTTCATGCGGCAGCAACTCTTCGCCGAAGAACTGCAATGCCCCCCGCAGGAGGGTGAGATGTCGTGGTTTCAACACGTAAGCCTCCGTTCGGGTTAGTTGCTCGATGGATCACGCGTGACCCGTCGTCGGGCCTTGGATGAGGCAGTCCGTTGATACAGGCCAGGCTGCTGAGCCGACAGGCAGCGTCCACTGGCCCAGGTCCGCAATCGATCGACACTCTCGGCGGCCGTCACGGCGACTGGGACCACGTTCTGAGCGGCCTGGACGAGGGGGACATCGAGGAGGGCGGCCAGTCGACAGCAGGCTTTAATCTCCGCCCCGGTCCAGTCGGTGTCGGTTGGTCGACGCTGGTCGCGATCGATCGCGTACTCTTCCAGGTAGATGGTCCAGATCGACTCCTTCTCTGAGCGGTCCGGCAAGTCGAGAAAGAACAGAGCATCAAACCGCTCACTTCGCCCGAACTCGGGCGGCAGCCTGGAGACATCGTTGGCGGTGCAGACGACGAACACGTCCGACGTGTGATCGTTGAGCCACGACAGAAATGCGCCAAACATCCGCGACGACACGCCCGAATCGCCACTCCCGTTGGCCCCTGCAAACGCCTTCTCCACTTCGTCAATCATCACGACACAGGGGGCCATCGCATCCATCACCCGCAGCGCCTGCCGTGTCCGTTCTTCGGACTGCCCGACGAGTGAACCCAGCAGGCTGCCGACGTCGAGGATCAGCACCGGTCGACCCACCTCGTTCCCGAGGGCTTTGCAGAAGGCCGACTTCCCACACCCCGGCGGCGACAGCAGCAGCACGCCGCGTGGACGCGGGCTCCGTTGACCTCGTCGAGGCTGCAACAGCGCCCGCTTGCAGAATGACTTCAGTGCTGACAGACCGCCCAGGCTGCTGAAGTCGGCCTGACTGCGATGCAGTTCCAGCGATCCGGTCTGCTTGAGGGCCTGCGTCTTGAGTTCCCAGACCGCATCGGGTGTGATGCGACCCTGCCGGACCAGTGACAGGCTGAATGCGTTCTCGGCTTCCATGCGGGTCAGCCCCGCCGCGGCATCGAGGACACGGTCGAGGTCTGGACCTTCTGGTAGTTCGGAGGGTTCGGTCGCAATGCCTCGGGCGATCTCCGTCAGTTGGTCCCGATCAGGCAGTTCGTGCTCCAGCACCACGAACAACTTCTCCAGTTCGACCGGCAACTGCACCACCGGTGCGAGCACCACCACGATCGTGCGGTTCTGCTTCCCGGCAATCACCTGCTGCGAGATGGCCTGCACGATCTCCGCCGACTGCAGGAACCGATGAAAGTTCTGCAGCACCAGGATCGCGGTTCCGTCCGGCGCGGCCAACGCGTTGACGGATCGGATGGCCGCCAGTGGATCACTGCCGCTGCCGTCGATCTCGGCCCCGGCCACGCGCAGTCCCTGCTCAATGTTCCACGTCGCCAGCCGCCAGTCCTCCTGTTGGCACAGCTGGGCCAGCGCTACGAGTGCATCCTGTTGCTCGTGGCTCTCAATCCAAATCCCCGTAAAGCACGCACGGACGTACTCGCCGAGCCGTTCCGTTAATGTCATACACCGTCTCCTGTTGAAATGAGGGAACTTGAGTCGGCAGCCGTTCAATTACTCCTGCTGCCGGACCTGCTGCTGAGTCGCAGCGGTCTGATAGAACTCCGCTTTCAGCTGTTCGCCGGTCGTGCGTCCCAATGCCTGTTCAATGAACCGGCTGGCGTCACGACACGCATTCCCCACGAACCCCCGCGTCTCCACGCGAGTCTGGCCATCAGGAGCCACAATGATGTCGATCGTCTTCGATATGGTGTTCGTCACGCGGCACCTCCGACGCTGATGGTTAACTTGATGGACCCATCCTGCAGCGGCTGCTCGATCACGGAGTGCCCCTGGTTGCGGGCCACGATCTTGGCCCGTTCGACGGCGTAGCCCTGCAGGAACCGATCCAGTTCCCGCTGCTGGCCCCAGCGCCCGCCGAAGTTGTCGAACACGATGTTGGCGGTGTTCACATCACACACCACCGGATACCGCCACTCCGGCAACCGCACCGCCCAGCCAGTGGCGACGGTGGTGAACAACTTCACCTGGCCGAAGACGGGGTCTGGCAGTTTGAGTCGATCACACGCCGCCCGAATGGCCACAGGATCACGAATTTCCGATTGAATTTGCACGATGTGCGACACAGGTCCTCCGTTCAGGAAAGAGACAGCAAACAACAGGGCCGACCACCGGCCCAAGGAAACGAAATCAGCCCCGTGCGGACCGGGAAATTCGGTCGACACAGGGCTGAAACTGCTCTCATTGGCTTACTACCAGAGCTATGCCAGATTCCTCATCTTATATGGCGCAAAAACCGCCCCAATTTAGGTGGATGGCTGGTTCGAATTGGCACAACCATTCGGCAGAAGAAAGATGGCTGACTCAGCGGGCATCCGGCGTTGTGTCGGATGATCACCCCTTGTTGGCCCATGCTCGAGGAAGTTCGGCCTCCCATTCGCTGGAAAAACTGGCAGACCGGGGAGATCACCCAGACATTTCGCGAGTTCGGTGAGTTTCGAGCCGTCGTAGAAGCCACGGGAACGTACCGTTGGCTCTACCAGTTGCTGCGTCCCTTAGGCACGATTCTGCTGGCTCATCCGCAGTCGCTGCGTGCAATGGTCCTGCGGCGCAGCAAGACGGACAAACTCGATGCACAGCTGCTGGCAAATCTGCTGCGGATCAATCAGATCCCGCTGGCCTACATCCCTTCGGATGATGTCCAGTTGCTGCGGGATCTCACTCGCCATCGAGCAAGGATGGCGCGGGGGCTGGCGACGGTGAAGACGCAGTTGCGAGCGTTGCTCGCCAGGCATAACCTGCAGCCCCTTTACAAATACCCCTTTGGCCCCCGCGGCTTGTACTGGTTTTCGAAGCTCGATTTCGGCCTGGTGGATAATGGAGCGCGGGATGAGTTGCTGGCGCGATTCGCTCACTTCACGGCGGAAATCGGCCGGGCGGATGCACGGATGAAGGAGTTGGAGCCCTCCTATCCACAGGCTGTTGTACTCACCGAACTGTACGGGATTGGTCTGTACTCGGCGCTGATGATTATCGCCGAATGTGGCGACGTCGAGCGCTTTCGGCGAGCGAAGCAGGTGGCCGCCTACACAGGCCTGACAGCACGGGTGCATCAGTCGGGGGATCACTGTTACCGCGGCCACGTCTCAAAGCAGGGCTCGCCCTGGCTGCGTTGGATCTTGATCGAAGCGGCGATGAAGGTGATCCGCAAGGACGTCGCTCTGGCCAACTTTTACCAGCGAATTCGCAAGCGTTCGAGCGCCAAGATTGCCCGCGTGGCTACAGGGCGAAAGATGGCAGAGATCTGCTGGAAGCGGTTGGTGCGCTGGCACCGGGAACACAAAGAGATCAAGGTCGGCTGACTGAATCGAAGAAGGAGCATCACTGCGGCGCGCACGCAGAAGGCGGAGATCGACTCGCAAATTCGCGTCTGGTGGAGTCTTCGCGACTTGCACCGTGTATATGAATGAGTGGCTCTCGCCGGTGAACTGTACTCTGTGCGACGGTTGTGGCCGGACGGCACGAATGGGTGACGACAATATGCGCGTATTTCCAGCAGGATCCCAGTCAGCATGGTGCCGATAGCTATCGATACCCCTCACTATAATATGCCGCAAAAACGGCTCCAATTTAGCTCGGCGACGGCGTCGTCGAGGAATTTTTCGCCTGAACGCCAATCCCGAAGCCCCAGTGGGCGACCGACAAGCACAGTAGCGGCCGGTTGAGGCACCGACCACTACCGGCTTCGGTCTTGGCCCCTGGTGCGGCGCTCGGGTCGCGTCCCCGCGTTGCCCTATCCTCCGCCCAGGTCGATCTCCGTGATACCACAAGTTCTGTCACCAGAATCAGTAATGCCCAATGAGAAAAAACCTGCAATCCACAACTTGACGCGGCGGTTATGGGTGAGTATGTGAAATTGACCTGACAACCAAAAAAGTACGCGCCGGCAGACGACAGACTCGGTGCATTTCATCCGGGAGTGGCGGTGACGCAAGCTAACTGCTCCAGATGCACTCTGGACTCTCAAGGAACTGGTAGAGGATTTTGCCGTTTTCATGCGGACAATTCGCCGTGACCTCAATGTGGACTTTCCCACGTTTGGTGGGCGCCCGGATAAGAGCGTATCATCACCCGTGAGGAGAGAAATCCATGTCCAAGAGTCGTCGCAGTTTTACCGCCCAGTTCAAACGTGAAGCGGTGCAGATGATCCGCCAGCAGGGCCTGTCCGTGGCGGAGTCGGCCTGGCGTCTGGATGTGCATGCGAACGTTCTGCGGAAGTGGCAGCGTGAACTGGAGGCACAGGGAGAACAGGCGTTTCCCGGCAAAGGCCAGCAGAGTGCGTTGGAGGAAGAGAACCGTCGTCTGCGGGAGGAGAACGCCCGGCTCAAAATGGAACGGGATATTTAAAAAAGCGACGGCCTTCTTCGCCAAGGAGTCGAAATGAGATTCTCCTTCATTGACGATCATCGAGAGCAATGGCCGGTATCTGTCCAGTGCCGGGTACTCCAGGTGTCACGCAGCGGGTTCTACGCATGGTGTCGCCGTGAGCCGAGTCTGACAGCTGTGCGACGAGCTGGGTTGACCGAACGGATTCGTGAGGTTCATCAGGCGAGCCGTCGAACATATGGATCACCCAGAGTCCATGCGGAACTGGTGGCTCAAGGTTCTCGCTGCAATCGCAAGACGGTGGCCAGATGCATGCGAGAAGCAGGGATTCAGGCCAAATCGCATCGCAAGTTCCGGATTACGACGACCGATTCCAACCATGCTCATCCTGTGGCCGAGAACATTGTGGACCGAGACTTTCAACCGGCGGGCAAGAACCAGACCTGGGTGGCCGACATCACGTATGTGACGACGAACGAAGGCTGGTTGTACCTGGCGGCCGTGGAAGACCTGTTCACCCGGCAGATCGTGGGCTGGTCGATGTCGGACAAGATCGACAGCCGCCTAGTATTACTCCGTTAATTGGATCTTGGCTGAATTCTTGGGATCTGAGAAGATTGGTGCATGGATGAACGGACGCTGAGACGCTTGCGGAAGGATCTGACGTCGTTCCTGGACGACGTGGTGGGGACGCTGGGGCATCCGCGCCGCCGGCGGTGGTGCGAGACGTACCTGCGTGGCATTCTGCTGGATGGCCAGCGTAAGAGCATCGAGCCGTTGGCCACGCGGCTGAAAGCGATCGAACAAGGCCCCGAGGATTACGAACAGGCGCTGCAGCAGTTCATCAATCAAAGTCCCTGGGATGAACAGTCCCTGCTGGATGGTCTGCAGTGCTGGGTTGGACAGCAGTTTGGTGGCGAAGGCTTTCTGATTCTGGATGACACCGGATTTCCTAAGCAGGGGAAGCATTCCGTCGGCGTGGCCCGGCAGTACACGGGAACGCTGGGAAAGGTTGGCAGTTGTCAGGTGGCGGTGACCTTGCAGTTCGCCACACAGCGGGATGTGGTGGGACTGGATGCTCGGCTGTATCTCCCGAAAAGCTGGACCGACGATCCCGAACGCTGCCGGCATTCCAGAGCACATCGGATACGAGCCCAAATGGCAACTGGCCCTGAAGATGATCCGTCGGGCTCGAGCGAACGGTATATCCGGGATCGTGCTGGCCGACAGTCTGTTCGGCACGGTGACCGAGTTTCGCCAGCAGTTGCAGGCCGAGTGCTGCACGTATTGCGTGGAGATCGATTCAACCTTGAAGGTCATCGCCGCAGAGGCGGACCTGGGAGAAATTCCGGAGTATTCAGGCCAGGGCCGACGACCGACACGGCCCCGACATGTGCGTGCGGGAGCAACGTCTCCCAGTGTGCGGCAATGGGCTCTGGAGCACGCTGCCGATTTTCGCAAGGTCACCTGGCGGGAAGGGACGAAAGGCCAGATGTCCAGCCGCTTTGCTGCCTGGCGGGTGCGTCCAGCCCATCGGCTCTCCGCCGGAGCAGAGCCACTGGAGACGTGCTGGCTTGCTGGTGGAATGGCCCTTCAACGCGGAGCATCCCGCCAGTTCTTCTTCCGCAATCAGCCGGCAGCGACGAGCTTGAAGATGCTGGTCCGCACCGCGAAAAGCCGCTGGTGGATCGAACACAGCTACAAAGAACTCAAGGACGAACTTGGCCTGGATCACTTCGAAGGCCGTTCGTGGCGGGGCTGGAATCATCACGTGGTCTTGGTGCTGTTGGCCTATGAATTTTTGCAGGGGCAGCGTCGTCGCCCGTCAAAAAAAAAGCGGCACACTGACCCTGCCTAAACTCCGCGAGGAACTGCAAAAACTTCTGGCCTGCTGGTGCGGTCGATGCATGACCTGCGGCCAACTCGTTCCTGCCCTCCTTGACGCACAACCACCGTAACGGAGTAATACTAGCAGCCCGTTGAATTTGGCATCAATTGCCGTGGCCACCTGAAGAATTCGAACGATTGCAGTCGCGGTTGGGGAAACAGTCGAATTGGCCAACGGGTGATCTCATTCCACCGTGGTTGCCGCTCCGGACTGCTCAAGGCGTTCACAAGTGTCTGAAACTGCGTGCACAGGGCCCGAAACGCGGCCAGAGCTCCCTGTAGACCGCGGGGTTTGCCGAGGCCACACAGTTTGAGCAGCAGCAGGCCCAGGTTTCTCGCCGCTGCGGTGATCAGGTAACGCTTGTTGATTTTCTCAAGACCGCGGAGCCACGTGCGTCGCGCTCCACCCGTCTCGCAGAGGTGGGCGAAGCTGCGTTCCACCTTTTCGCTGCGTTGCTTCTGCAGGACCTTCCCCTTCTCCCGACGCATGCGGCGGCGATTGTTGACCACAGCGTGCTGCACTTCTTCGGGCTTGTTCGTCCAGACGCGATCATGGGGGGAGTTCGGTTCGGGAATGTAGGTCCGAATGCCGAACTGCTCACACTGCGTGATGACCTCGTTCTTGTGATACCCCTTGTCGGCTGCGACTTCGCGAACCTCCTCAGCACTGCCAGCCAGAATCAGATTCCGCTGGGCATTCACCAGGCCTTCCACCAGAGTCTGAGCATCGCCATCAGTCCCGTGATGCACCGTCGCACTGAGAATCACTTCGCTGTCGAGGTCGATGACATGCTCGGCCTTGTACCCCAGATGCGTGCGGCCATCCTTCATCTTGACGATCCGTGACTCAGCATCGGAGGAGGATTCCCACTCCTGGTTGGAGACCTTCTTGGTCCCGTGTTTCTGGCGGCCCTTGTCGAACTTCCGCAGCTCGTCATCGCTGGGATCATCGTCGTCCTCGATCAGGCCCTGCTCCTGCATCAGCCGCTTGAGATAGGCCTTCCAGTCCTCGCCCGAGTCCTTGCGGACGATCGTCTTCATCGCCGCGTTGGCTTCCAGCAACGTTGAATCAACACCGACGCTGCGGCCCTTCAGCAGGCCCTGTTCTTCAATGATCGAAAGCACGTGCTGAAACACCTGCTCATGAAGTTGCAGCGGCAGGCGATCTCGAATGCGGGTCAGGCTGCTGTGATCGGGTGTCTTCTGATCGAGGGGAATTCCCAGGAAGCGTCGCAGGGAGAGTGAGTCTTCGCATCGCCAGGCGATCCCCCGCTGCGAATCGATCCCTTCCAGGTAACCGATCATCAGCATGCGGAAGTAGACACCCGGCGGAATCGATGTGCGACAGCCTGGTACACAACCAAGTCCCACGCCTCGTTGGCCGACATGCTCAACACCCTGAAGCAGTTGAGTCTTCAGCAACAGGTTTCGCAACTGGCCATCACAGGGACAAGGTTAAGAAAACGCCGTTCCCTCATCGAAAACACAGTCCTCATGACCACATAAACTGCAAAAGTCGAAGTTAGAGGCCGACAAACAACCTCGGTGAAAGGCAGCGGATCGCTGGGGAAACGACGGCCACATTCGGTAGTTTGTCAGCCTCTCACAGCTCTTTTGCCAGGACGTCCTGCAGCATGCTCTTGTCCAGGCTCAGTTCGGCCACCAGCTTGCTTCAGCTTGCGGTCCTCTTCTTCGATCCGCCAGACCTCAGCCACTTCCAGGCCGGCAAACTTCTTCTTCCACCGGTCGAACGTCTGCGTCGTGAATCCCAGCTTCCGCACAATCTCAGCAACCGGAGTTCCCGACTCGTGCTGACGCAGAACAAACACGATCTACTCCTCTGAATATCTCTTCCGTTTCGTCGATCTTGGTCCTTTCTGCAAACATGCAAGTTGCTCAAAAAAACTTACATTCCGCATGGATCAAGAAACGGGAGTAAGGTCAACTCACAACGCACTTAAGAATTGAGCCAATTGGCGCCAATTGGCTCGACAGAAACTTGCAATCCGCTCTTGTGGGCATGTCACGGATCGCTCTTAGAAATCGACCTTCGAATTTGCTTCTGTCACGGTGAGCAATTCCCTCAATTCGCTCAGTGACTGCCCGCCCGAGCGGCGTTTGGCAACTTCACCACTGCGAAACAAGATGATGACTGGCGGTGAATCCACTCCATATTCTGTGGCGATATCGGGCCATTCGTCGATGTTGAGCCTGGCGGCCACCACGCTGCCGCTGAATTCGCGAGTCAAGCCTTCAAGAGTCGGTTGCATCTCCACGCAAGAACGGCACCACGGGGCCCAGAACTCCACAAGCACCGGCTGTTTCGATTCCATCACCTCGTGGTGGAAGTTTGCGTCAGTCAATTCGACGACCCCAGAGGGCGGCTCGGTGCTTCTGTGACCCTGGCAGCCGGTGATCAAGGTCAGCGAGACGAGGACCAGGGCGCAGCGGAGCCCAAACCAGCCGGTGAAATGCGGCTGGCTGGTCTGGGCTTGGTTGATAGATGTCACCGTCTGCTGATCGGACCACATTCTATTCCAATTCACGTTTGGGTGGCTTCTCGCCGAATTTCGCTTCGTACTGGGCGATGAATTTGGCCTCCAGTTCGGGATGGTGGATAAAACATTGCGAATCAGGCCGATTGTGCTCTTTGCACCAGTCTCCCTTCTGCTGGAACTCGGCGGCGAGTTTGCTGTCGCACTGGGCACAGATTGTTTCCGGCATACCGTGTTCCACGCACCAGAAGCCGTGAAGACTGTGTCCCTCCTCGGCGTGGTCGTGACCGTCTTCGGCATGTTCATGACCAGCCTCTTGCGAGACTGCACTTGCGTCGGTGTCTCCACCGGTTTGACTGCAACCGCCGACAAGGAACGCCATCAGCGCAACAGCCAACGGCGACAAGGATTGATTCCAGGAAATGCTCTTCATGTTCTTTCTCCAGTGGGCGAGACGCCCGTACAAAGTGACACCGAATGTAGCTCAGGCACGTGCCGCGAGTCTGGTTCAATCGGTTCGAATAGTTGTTGTGGATCGTCGTCCTCATGGTCATCATCGTGGCGCTGGGCGGGTCGATTGAAGATGACGTAGAGGACCCGGAGCACAAGCAGGCTCATGATGGTTGCACTGCAAACGCCACCGATCACGACTGTTGCCAGGGGCCTCTGGACTTCGGCCCCCATGCCAGTACTGAAGGCCATCGGTAAGAATCCCAGGGCCGCAACCAGCGTGGTCATTAGAATTGGACGAAGACGTGTCATGGCCGCTTCTTCCACCGCGTCGTCGAGTGATCGCCCCCATCGCTGGAGACGCCGGATGGTGGAAACGAGCAGCATGTCATCGAGCACGGCAACGCCGGACAAGGCGATGAAGCCGACCGCTGCAGAAATGGAAAACGGCATGCCCCGCATCCACAGTGCGACGATCCCGCCGATCCATGCAAAGGGCACTCCCGTAAAGACGCGGATCGAGTCAATCATATTGCGGTACGTCATATACAGCAGAGTGAAAATCATGAGCAGGGCGAGGGGGACGACGATCATCAGCCGGGTCTGTGCTCGCTCAAGGTGTTCGAATTGTCCACCCCACTCGACGCGGTAACGACCCGGCGGCAGTTGGACCTGGTCATTGACTTTCCGCTGAGCCTCGGCCACGAAGCTGCCCATGTCCCTCCCGCGAACATTGGCTTCAACGGTGATCCTCCGCTGATACCACTCGCGGTTGATGGTATTGGGGCCCTCCACCGCTTCCACCGACGCCAATCGCGAAAGTGGAATGCGTTCGCCTGCCGGGGTAGCGACCAGAATTGACTCAATCGCTTCCGCATCCGCCCGTGCCCGCTCGGGAAGCCGGATGATCAAAGGGAAACGTAATTGCCCCTCATAGACCTCACCCACGTGCTTGCTGCCGAGCGACTCTACCAGGTCGAGCACGGACTTGGCTGGAATGCCGTACCGGGCGATCTCGTCCTGATTGATGTGGATTTGCAGGACAGGCTGGCCGGTCACTTGCTCGACTTTGACATCCGCGGCGCCGTCGATGGACTTGATGACCTGTTCAATCTCGGCCGCCTTGGTCACCATCAGGTCCAGATCGTCGCCATAGAGGATGGCGGCCACATCCGAGCGCACCCCGGAGATCATTTCATTCATTCGCATCTCGATTGGCTGCGTCATTGCCAGCCGGGGGCCAGGCAGGTCGCGAAGCTCTTCCTGGATGAGAGCGGTCAGTTCTGCCTGCGCTTCAGCCCGTTTCCATTCATGGCGAGGCCGAAGTGTCACGAACAAGTCGGTCAGCTCGGTCCCCATCGGATCGGTGGCGACTTCGGCCGTCCCGACGCGGCTCCAGACATGGACAATCTCGTCGGGAAACTTCTCCAGAAGCACCTTCTCCATTTGCGTGTTGTAGCGGATTGTCTCTTCCAGATCGGTCCCGGCCAGCCGCACGACGTTGATGACAACCGCCCCCTCGGAGAGTCGTGGCACGAACTCGGTTCCCAGGTTCGGTGCGATCATTCCGAAGGCGACGATGAGCACACTTAGCGCAAAGCCGATGACGGCCAGCTTGTGGTGCATCGTGAATCGCAGCACCGGCGCATAGAGCCGTTTCAGAATGCGGATTAGAAGTGGCTCCCTCTCTTCCAATTGTTTGGGTAGAAACAGACTGGCGAGGACCGGCATCAGAGTCAGCGAAAGGATCATCGATCCCGCCAAAGCGAAGATCACCGTGAGCGCCATCGGCCGGAACAGCTTTCCCTCGACCCCTTCCAGGGCCAGGATGGGAAGATAAACGATCATGATGATCAGCTCGCCGAACATCGTGGGCTTGCGGACCTCGATGGCCGCGTCCCGGATGATCTCCAGCCGACTCCGCCCATTTTGTCGGTGCGCCAGATGTCGTACGCAGTTCTCGATCATCACGACGGAACTGTCGACGACAAGGCCGAAGTCGATCGCTCCCAAACTCAACAGACTGGCAGAAATCCCAAATTGCAACATGCCAGAGAATGCGCACAGCATCGACAGTGGAATCGCCAGCGCAACAATCAGACCTGCGCGCAGGTTCCCCAGGAAGATGAACAGGACGACAATAACCAGCAGGCCTCCTTCGAACAGATTGGCCTGCACCGTTTCGATGACATGATCAACCAATTCAGTCCGATCGTAGACGGTTTTAATTGTCACGCCGTGTGGCAGGGATTCCTTGATCTCCCGCAACTTATTCTTCAGCGCCCAGGTCACTTCGTGGCTGTTTTCACCCATCAGCATAAAGCCCAGGCCGAGCACAGCTTCACCACGGCCATCAGCTGTCACCGTGCCCCGGCGGATTTCGTGCCCGGTCTGTACTTTCGCAACATCGCGGACCCGGATCGGCACGCCGTCGCGGGATGTGATGACGATTTTCTCGATCTGCGGGATGTTGACGGTCCGCCCCACTCCGTGGACCAGCAGCATCTGGCTGCCGTCGGTGATCGTACCGCCGCCGACATTCTGATTATTCTGCCTGACGGCCTCGGCCACCTGGTCATAGGTGAGCTCGTGCTTGATCAGTAGATCGGGATCGAGCCGGACCTGGTATTGTTTCTCGTAGCCGCCCCAACTGTTGACTTCGGCCACGCCGGGAACGGAGCGGAGTTGCGGTTTGACCACCCAATCGTGGAGAGTGCGCAATTCCGTCAATCGTCGCTCACGCTCTTCGTCCGAGACGGCCGAGAAATCCACGCCCTCGTAAGTGAGAACGTAGTGAAACACCTCGCCCAGGCCGGTCGAAACAGGTCCCATCTGCGGCCGCTGGATGCCCTCGGGCAATTCCACCGTGCTGAGCCGTTCGCTGATGAGTTGTCGGGCAAAGTAAATATCGACTCCGTCTTCGAAGATGACGACCACCTGGGAGAGGCCGAATTTGGAAATGGATCGCAAGTCCTGAAGGCCGGGCAGACCGCTGATGGCCTGCTCGACCGGGAATGTGATCTGCCGCTCAACTTCCTCCGGCGAGAGGGCCGGCGCCACAGTGTTGATCTGAATCATCACTGGTGTCGTATCCGGGAAGGCGTCGATGTCCAATTGCCTCAGCGAGGCCACGCCAACGCCGCCCAGAAGCATGACCCCCAGGATGACCAGCGCGCGATGACGGAGCGAAAAGTCAATCAGCCAGTTGAGCATTTCGAGTCCTTTCTATTCGACACAGGTGCAACCGGCACCGAGGTTATTCTTGAGCAACTGGGCACGCAGCACGTCGCTTCCTCTACTGACGACGACTTCGCCCGGCAGGACACCGGCGATGATTTCCATCACGTCGCCATTGCTGGCCCCCGTGCGGACCGTCCGCACGTGAAAGACTTTGGGACTCTCCGGACCATCGAAGTAGCCCTTGTCGCGGACAAAGACCACCTGACAGCAGCCTTCCCAATGCACGGCGATGTTGGGGACGACAATTGCGTCCCCTTCTTCTCGTAAGATGATTTTTCCAGCACCAAAGGTCTCGTCGCGAAGACGACCGTCAGGGTTTGCGAGTTCGGCTCGGACTTTCACCATGCGGGTCTGTTTGTCAGCCGCCGTGCTGATCCAGCTCAATGTGCCGGAGACTTCGTCCGGACTCCCATTGGGCATAAAGCGGACGGTCTGCCCGAGCGTAAGGAGATTTGCATCTTCCAGCGGAATGCTCAGCGTCAGCCACATTCGAGAGGGATCAGCCACCTGAAACAGCGTTTGCGTTGGATCGACAACTTCCCCGGCGACGACGTGCCTGTCGACGATCACGCCACCCAACGGACTCCGGATCGGGATCAGGTTGGCGCTTGCCGTTTCTGACTCGAATTGACCGGCAAGGTCATCTGGCAGACCGACGAAGCGCAAGTGATCCACGATTGCCTGCTTGGAAAGAGGCCTTAAGCCGGAAACGTCCACAGGAAGTCCCAGATTAGCGAGGGCCTGCTGGGCACTGAGCACCTCGGCTTCCGTCTGCGCAAGCGTGGCCTCTGTCTCCAGAAGCTGCTTCCCAGGGATAGCTCCTGCGGTGACCCCTGAAAGGCGGTCGAAGTTCTTGCGTGCGAGTCCCTCCGCCACAAGCGCTTTCACTAGATCGCCTTTCAGACGTCCCACCTCCATCGCGTCCACGACCGCCAGCACGTCTCCTTCCTGGACGGGGTCACCGACATTCTTCAAGACGCGCCACGCCGTCCCCGCAACCCGCGAGGAGAGGCTCGCGAATCGTGTCGCGTCGTAGGTGACTTCCCCATTGCCTGAAACCCATTCGCTGATCGGTTTCCGCTCGACCAGCTCCACATCGATGCCTGCCTGCTGTACTGCTTCGACCGAGGCGAATTGAATTCGGCGCTGATACACGTTGCACGCGGCATTGTTGTGCCGCCGATCTCGGAGTCCCAAGACAATTGCCGTTCGCTCTAGGTCCACCTCCAATCCAGTCGGCACTTCTTTGAGTTGGGCGACGTCCGGGTGATGCAACGGACAGTTGTGGACGCCGTGCTCCGGGCACCAGCCGTAATCCGGTTCGGCTGGAAACAGGTCGGGGTTGCACTCAACGCATTGAGACTCCGGAACACCGTGTTCCTCGCACCAATCGTTAGGCGCTAGCTGCGTTGCGCCGGTCAGCTCGGCATAGCTGGGCAGTTTCCAGTGATGTTGGTGCCCGTACGTTCCAACAGCGGCCAGCGATGCCATCACCAGTACGGTTGGAATATGATGTAGTGCAAACGCCCAGAGGGCTGCTGCTCGCTGGGGGGGGGCTGGAATAGCATTCGACTCATCGGGAGCTGCTGCTTTTGCTGATGGCATTGTTGACGCTGTCATTTGATCAACTCCTGGAGAACGACCGACGAAGTCCAGCGTGGAACTCTGTGAAAACCTGCGCAGGCAGGTTTAACCACAGACAAGAGAACGCAGTTCGGCCTCAGACAAAGTGGCGAACCGCCCCAGAGCGGCAATTCCGAGCGCAAACCTCGGGAACGGAATCCCGGCGCGCTCTCGCTCCGTTAAACTTGGAACGATTGATGCACAATGCGCGCAGCGCGACCCGCAGGCGCTCGATGCGCGTGATTGTCAGCCCGCTCGACAGCAGCCAGCGAGGACAGGTTCGACTGGCTAACCTGATCTTCAATCCATTGCTCGGCGAAGACATGCTGGCTCATGGAATTCAGATCGACCTGAACACCGTCCACCAACACCACGGCTCCATTGCAAAGGCAAGTAGGGCATTGGCAATCATCAACTGGTGAGTGCGGCGTTTGCGCGGGAGCAGAGTCGTGCTCCGCGTGGTGTGAGCAACAACCACACGTGGAACAATCTGCATTCGGCGCAACCATCACGTCAAGCGCACCCATGCAATTCAACGGGCACGCCAAGAGGGCGATAGTCATCAGAAGATGAAGACAACGGTGCATGATTTCAGTCTGGCGTCGGTCACATCGCCTGTCAAGACGATTCGGTTGGAAGCTCCCGCGCACCATCGGTGTACGAGACTTTTTGTGTGTCAAACATGAGAATTTTGATCGATCAAAACTTCTGCGTGGCCGATAGACAAGAGGCACACCAGTGTATCCTCGGCTACATTCTTAGCGTACGTGATGACGAAAGTTGATTCCCAATGGTGCCTCCCGCCGACAATTTCCGATTCCTGTCCAGCGACGCAACTGGACTATGTATTGTGCTTTGGTGCACTATCCTGATGCTCGGATTCTCTAATTTTTCAGTGGCTCAGGACGCGGCGTTTCCCTCGCTTCGGGATCCAGGTCGCCAAGCGAATCACGGTGGATTGACAGGGACATTGTTTCGCTGGGCGAGCGAACCGTCGGCAGAATCGGCCGTTGGGCCAGATCTAAACGAGCCCCTCGTTACGGACCGGCCCGATTTCACCGAAGCGAGTTCGACGGTGGGACAGGGAGTTGCTCAACTTGAATTCGGCTATACGTTTACATTCGATAGTGAGGCGGGAACACGGACCAGATCGCATTCTGTTCCCGAGATTCTGTTCCGCTATGGAATCATCGACGACTGGATGGAACTTCGTTTTGGAGGAAACTACGCGTACCAGAGCGTGAGCGGCCTGACGGCGGCGGGAGCCGAGGATCTATATCTTGGTGCCAAACTGGCGCTGACTCCACAGGCTGGATTTCTGCCCGAGATGGCGATCATACCTCAAATGACAGTGCCCACCGGTCACAGCACACTGACGGCTGGCGAGGTCCTGCCGGGAGTGAATTGGATTTATGGCTGGGAAATCAACGACATCCTGTCGACGGCTGGAAGCACACAGTTCAACCGTGCAATGGACGACACCGGTAGCGCCTATACCGAATGAGCACAGTCATGGACTGTCGGCTATTCGATGACGGATCGCGTGGGAGCCTACACAGAATGGTTCGGCTTCTTCCCCCACAGTTCGGAGGCGGCCAAGCCGGAACATTACTTCAACGGCGGCCTTACGTTCCTGTTGACCGATGACATCCAGTGGGACGTTCGGGCTGGCGTCGGTTTGAACGATGCCGCAGACGACAGCTTCGTCGGCACAGGTCTGTCGATTCGATTTCGATGAGTCTGCCAATAAGACTCGGCGTATCCAGCCACGTGACAGCATACAGATGCTGGGAACTGCACCATCCAATGTTCGAATAGCATTGGAATTGCTCTGTTGAAAACTTCCCTGGCAATCTGAATTGAATGGCGCTACAAGACGTTGATGAGCCAGACATCAGGGACGAATGTGTTGTTGGAGGCGGCGTCGTTGTCGATGCGGGTGGCGGCAAAGTACGTCGCTCCGTATTCGCATCGCAACAGCCCGCAGAAGTTTACGCAGGCCCAACTGATGACCTGCCTGGTGCTCAGGGCCTATTTGAAAACAACCTACCGGGGGCTGATTGAGTTGCTGGAGACCGCAGACGGGTTGCGGGCTCGCCTCGGACTGCGTCGCTTGCCGCACTATTCCACGCTCAAGAAGTTTGCGGATCGCAAAGACGTGCTCCAGATTGTGGACTGCATGTTGCTGGAAATGGTGCAGCAACTGGATGCCTAGGCTCCGCAGGCGGCCATCGACTCCACGGGCCTGGAAACGACATCCGCCAGTGCCCACTACACAACGCGCAGCGGTAAGAAACGGCAGAAGTTCATCAAGGTGTCGGTGTGCGTGATGATCGGTTCGCTGCTGCCCAGCAGCGTGGCCTTGAGTTGGGGACCCGGCAACGACAAGTCCGAAGCCCCCGAGGTGCTGGCCAAGGCCGCCAACGTCAATCGACCGGCCGTGCTGTTTGCCGATGCTGGTTACGATGCGGAATGGGTGCATGAATTCTGCCATGAGGATTGGCAGGTGGAGAGCGTCATCAAGCCTGCTGTGCATCGCTCCGATGGGCAACTCAATGGTGCCTATCGCTCGCAGATGACCACGGAAACATTGCAAGACAAGAACTACGGACGACGCTGGCTGGTGGAATCGTTCATGAGCGGGCTGAAGCGCACGACAGGTTCGACCTTGGCGGCCCGCTCGGAACATTGTCTGTTCGTGGAAGCGGCCATCAAAGTCCTGGCCTACGCCCTGCGGCGTTAGCCCGTCCATGGATCGTCAAACACATTTCAACAGAGCACATTGGAATGAAAAGCCACCGCTGTCGCGATGACGTCTCGCGGCAGCGGTGATCTGAGGACTTCAAACCGGGTTTGCTTCCATAGACTTAAGGAACACTGGGAGGGGGCGATGTTGTCAGCGGCACGCCACTGGATGCGGGAGCAGAACTAAACGGAATTGGTGGTGGAGACGAAGCCGTCGCTCCAAAGAGGCCGCTCAAGGCTGGTACCTGTCCAGCCGGAGTCCAGTTTCCGATTGCAGGACTCCAGACCAGGGTGGCGCGAGAGACCTGGCCGGACTGGATGCTCTGGGCCAATTGGCCTTCGCCAAAAGGGCCTTGGGCCTCGCCATTGACGGCGATATGCCACATAACAACAGGTGGGGGCGGAGGGACCGCGCCGGGAGCGGAGGCAGTTCCCAAGCTCCCCGCCATGCCGTTTGCCACCGGGGCTGTTGCTCCGGCGGCCGGGGCGTGCTGCACACCAGCATCATACATCAGGTGATGCAAGGTCGACTCGATCAAATCCATCTTGGAGAGAATTCCAAGTTGGCCAACTTGCTGGTGATGATGTCGCGACCAACCGCGGACATCATCTTGAACATGGTGAAACAGTTCATCGATCCCATTCAGGCGGGTGGCGATGGCCTGTCGATCCTGCTGATGTTCTGCCGCGTGAATGAACTTGGCGGTCTCCAGGACTTTAAACGCTTCTCGATACGTCTCTGCATATCCGTGGTTGTGGGAGTAGTTGTAATGCAGGTCGAGACAGAATTCATTGACCAGAGTTTCCAAACGACCTGCCAGATCGTCGAGATGCGAGAATCCACCAAATTGCACCTGCATAGGCCGTGCCACAGTGTGGACAGTCGTCGAACTCGCAGTCTGCGGATGGTAGTAATAGCCTCCGTTGTGGGAGTAATAGGTTCCGTGATGATGCCCACCGGTATGCGGAACAACGTAAGTCGAATTGGGCTGCACAACGTTGTGGTGATACTGTCCGATGACATGACCGTGACTGTCGCGGACGACGTGGTCGTGATGGTTGAAGTTGTAACTGGGCGTGTAATGGTTCTGGCGGTGATGGTGATGCTGAGCATTGGCCGCCCCCCCTGTCAGGCTCATGGCCAAAACGCACATCGCAGCGTTGACGATCTTCATGTAATTCTCCCGGGAAAAGGTTTGATTTCTCATCCATGAACAGAGAGCGACAGTTCCGCATCGGCCCAGCGAGAGTGTATCATGCTAAGATGTGCCCTGCTACGATCGTGAAGCTCGCATGCACACTTACGGCACCGCCGCGGGATAATTCCGCAACGTGATCGGACGTTGGGAATTTGGAAAATAAGGCGAGGAGAAACGAACCGACCGGCTCGATATTCGACTCGCCCCGAAGGTCTTGGCTCAGGTGTGATGATTCGGATCGGCGAACTCACCAATCACTGGTGCCAGTGTCCGGTACGATGGACGTCAAAGTGCCCGGGCTGAGAGTGCAGATGGCCGCCATGGCGATACGCACTCGGGGCGTGATAATCGTAGTGACTGGTGTTGTGGTACCCGCCATAACCATATCCCGTCCCGTAGTTGGTGTAGCCGCGGACCTGCGGGCTGGAACCGTATCCGCCATAGCCATACGAGGGCGTTGTGTATGCACTGCGCGAGTATCCGTGGCCGTGGCTGCTGTGACCATGCCCCCATTGGGCTTCGGCATTCGAGGAGAATAGTGTGATTCCTAGCACTGCGGCACTCAGGATCGCGATGGATTTGGACATGTCTCTGCTCCAAAAAACTTTTGAAATCTTCGAGAACTCGAAATCACGAATCGGCGATGGCCGAAGTGGCTTGCGAGTGACGAATACTTCAATAAGCAGAACCTGTACCAATCGGCCGAAATTGCCGACAGGCCTGTTTTTCAGGGGAAATCCAGTGGTTCGGCGAGCTTGCACATCTCATTTCGACAACAGTGCGACGTCACCTTGATGACGCGTTGAGCAGGCGGAGGCCGTTGAAGATCACCAGCAGCGACGCTCCCATGTCCGCAGCGATGGCAGCCCATAGCGATGCAGTGCCCGCAAACGTCAATGCCACGAAGAGCAGTTTGATCGCCAGCGAGAACGCGATGTTCTGTCGAATAATGGCCAGCGTTCTCCGCGAATGCTGCACCAGCCAGGGAAGCCGGGACAGGTCGTCGGTCATCAGAGCGATGTCGGCCGTTTCGATCGCCGCATCGGTTCCCGCCGCCCCCATCGCGATCCCGATGGTCGCCCGTGCCAAGGCCGGGGCGTCATTGACCCCATCTCCGATCATGGCCACGGCTTCGTATCTCGCGACAAGTTCTTCAATGGCCGAGATCTTGTCCTCCGGGAGAAGTTCCGCACGAACTTCATCGATGCCGATCCGCTCAGCGACCGCGTTCGCCGTCGGTGCATTGTCGCCAGTTAACATGATGAGGTGCTCGATTCCACGTTCTCTCAGGGCCTGGAGCGTGTCACGGACCGTTGGCCGGACTTCATCTGTCAACGCAATGAATCCGCAGACGTGGCTGTCGTTGCCGACCACGACGACCGAACGACCGGAACCGGCGAGTTCGTTCAGACGTTCATGCATTTCAGGCGTTTCCTGTTCGCGCTCTTCGAGATAGCGGTGCGAACCGAGCCAGAACAGCCGACCGTTGAAGTGACCGGAGACTCCTTTCCCTTGAATGATTTGCGCGTCATCTGCCGGAGACGGTGCGATGCCCAGGCCCTGCGCGTGACGGACGATGGCGCGAGCCAGTGGATGTTCACTGCGCAATTCCAATGCCAGCGCTCGTTCCAGGAGTTCCTGTTCGGTGTGTCCAGACAAAGGAACAACCTCGACCACGCTCGGCTTCCCCTCGGTCAATGTCCCGGTCTTGTCGAGGGCAATCGCCTTGAGTCGGGAAGGCGCTTCGACGAACACGCCCCCCTTGATGAGCACACCGTTTCGTGCAGCCGCAGCCAGAGATGCCACGATGCTCACTGGCGTTGAAATCACCAGCGCGCAGGGACAGGCGATGACCAGCAGCACCAACGCACTGTAGAACCACCGTTCCCAAGGCTGCCCCAGCAGTAATGGTGGGAGAAAAAAAACGAGCAGCGCCAGCACCATCACAGCCGGAGTGTAGTAGCGGGCGAAACTTTCGACCCATTGTTCGGACGGGGCTTTGCGGGAGTGTGCTTCCCCGACCATGCGGATTATGCCCGCCAGCGTGGTTTGACCAGCGGACTTTGTCGAGCGGACGACGATCGCTCCATCGCCATTGATTGTACCCGCGAAGACGGTCGCTCCCGGCTCCTTGCTTACGGGGACGCTCTCTCCCGTGATGGGAGCCTGATTGACGTCGCTTCGGCCTTCGACCACCTCGCCGTCCAGAGGGATGCGCTCTCCCGGTTTGACGATAAAGGTTGCCCCCACGTCGACTTCGTCGGGTGACGTGGACGTTTCTTTGCCGTTATCGCCCCTCAGACGTACCGTAGGCGGAGTGAGGTCCAGTAGGGCCGCAACCGCTCGCCGGGCGCGTCCCACACTCCATGATTCAAGCAGCAGCGACACCGAGAATAAAAGCGCGACCGCGGCGGCCTCGAACCATTCTCCAATGCGCATTGCTCCCAGGACTGCGACGAGCATGAGTAGATTCATGTCCGGCCGCAGACGCGAAAGAGCGTGCCATGCTTTCGGAGCCACATACCAGCCCCCGGCAATGACCGCCACGAGATACAGCAGTCTTGCCGTCCAGGGGACAGTGCTCTCCACAATCCCCAGTCCCGCCTGCAGGCTGCCGACGCTGGCGGCATGAGTAAGGATCGCTGCAACAATGGCGAGTCCGCTGATCGATGTCGTCAGCAACCGACCGGAAAGAAGCTGCCCAGCGACGACTTCGCCATTCGAAGCTTCATCGTCCTGCCACACATCGGCGCGCATGCCGGTCCGCGCGACGGCCGCGAGGATTTCGTTTGCGTTAGCCTTCACTGCGGATGGCAGGACTGTCATTCGACTACGAAGCACGTCAAATGTGAGGTATTCCACACCGCCTACGACCGGTCCCACTTCATTCTTCAGAACGGTGACCTCTTCAGCGCAGTCCATTCCATGTATGCGAAATTGGCGACTTCGCACAGTCTCTTGATGAGGTATCGTCATGAGGTCTCCATTCGCAGAATCAGTAGGTGATGATTCCACAAGATCGGTTCATTCTACTGTTGGACGTGGAAACTCTCTCACGCGCTTTCATTGAGTGTCGCTTTGATTGTGCCGGCAGACGTCGGAACGAGACCGTTCCGTTCATCGCATACGCACCGCTGCTCCGTAATTCGCGAAGGGAATGCACGGCCACGTCCGAAAGATTTCACCGCGGTCATCAGGCGGTCCGAAAGCTGGTGCAGGCTTCCATCGTAGGGTTGAATTCGTTCAATTCCCGACAGCTGCGCCCAACGATACTCCCGAGACGATGGTTTTACCCAATAGAGCCAGATGCTCGCATGTGGATTGAGCATTCGCAGCTTCGCTGACGTGAGCCAGATGCTGGATTGGGGCAACCTAGGATTGGCGAGCGTCAAATGGACAGGGATACGAGTGTGAACGCGAAACACCTCTTCCGGATGAGCCGCGCGGTATGTTCCGACGCCAATCTGGCCCAGATCGTACTGTAAGCGTGAAAACACTTCGTCACGAGGCTCAATCAGAAGCACGTTGAAATTCGGGAAGATTGCCGCTCCATATGGACTATCAAATTCGCTGGTCCAAGGATTGTCGTTGAATGATACGGTGGTCTTGATCGCCATAGCTGTTTCTCATGCCTGCTGCTGGGTACTTCACTTACGTCAACGAGTCGTTGCCGGGACGCACGAATTCCGTTGACGTCGTGTTACAGCAATAGCGTGGAGAGGATGACGCATCGTTCAAGGGCAGAGCCAATGACTGCGGGACCTATTTTGACTGCAGAATTGTGATCGGCTGGTGAGAAACAAGCAGGACTGTAAAGCACTGAACTGGGCTGGAACGTCAAACGTTCGGCATGGACGAGACGAACAGGCGCGATACGAACGCAAGAAGAGTCGGCCTGCGGTGGACCACAGCATGGGCACGCACAGATGTAGCCGGACTCACAACAGGCATGGCAGCGGCAGAGCCCATGTTCGTCTCGGCATTGAGACGAACAAGACTCACAACAACCACCAGGATTGCCGACAGCCAAGCAGGCCAGCCAGAAAGCCAAGAAGCATATTGTAAGTGATCGGATCATTGGTACGCCCCCGCAGAGTTCCACCGCCGCCTGGCCGGTCCGTCTCCATCAACCATTGTCATCCGGTTCCATGTGTCACAAACGTTTGACAGTGATCACGGTTCTCAATGAGCGTGGTCATGCCCTTCGTGGTCGTGATCGTGTTCAATTTTTCCGGTGTACTGCTTGCCGTTGATCGTGATGACCAGCTTGGCAACGACACCATCGGCGTCGAGATCCTCGGTCAAGTGTTCGTCCTTGAGACTAAACCGCGACGACGTCCCATTTGGGTCACCGGCATCGGGAGTTGCGGGGAGTTTGAACTGCTCTGCTTCTCCCTCATGCGTCATGTTGATCACCACTTCCGTCGCGTCGATCGGGACGGCCTTGGTCGCAGCGCTGTCGAGCACATAGATGGTAACTTCACCGCCGTCACCATGCACGATCTCGGCGTGGTACTCTTCATTGCCCAGTTCCACCAGATCTCCGTGATGTGGTCCCTCTGAAGGGTGTGCATGGGCGTGGTCATCACCTGCAGGAGGCGGAGTTGTCACAGTCCCGTTGCCACCGGTGTTGGATGTGTCGCCGCACCCCGACAGAATCAGGGCACTCGTCACAAGCACTGCCGTTGCGCACGCAAAGTGGGGACGTGAAGTCAGCTTAAAGGGGGGCATTGCAGTTCCTTTCAAAGGGGGGGTGAGTTGACGACCGCGGCAAAACGGTCAATCCTGATTACGTTGCGGTTCAGGCGGACAGACGCTGAGGTGACTGGTCGGCCTGCAAGTCTGTGTCGGCCTCGGTGAGTTCACCCGCCCGCAGTGTCAGCGAGCGAGTTGCCCGATTCGCTGCGACGGGGTCATGCGTCACCATGATGATCGTGCGGCCTTCCTGATGAGCCGCGTCGAACGCGTCGAGTACGACTTCGCGGCTTTCCGGGTCGAGATTGCCGGTCGGTTCGTCAGCAAGAATGATCTTGGGATCGTTCACCAGCGTACGGGCCAGGGCCACGCGCTGCTGCTGGCCGACACTCATTTCCGACGGGCGATGATGCAATCGATCAGCGAGCCCGAAGCGGCTCAGCATCTCCGACGCGCGCCGCTCCTGATCAGCCGCCGCCTGGCCCAGAAGGCAGAGCGGAATCTGCACGTTCTGCAGAGCCGTCAAGTAGGGGACGAGATTGAATGTCTGAAAGACGAATCCCAGCTGTTGGCTGCGATGTTCAGATCGAGCAGATGTTGGCAGGTCGTAGACAGATGTCTCACCCAGCCAGACCTTGCCCGTCGTGGGCGAAAGCATCCCACCCAGCAGCGAGAGCAAAGTGGTCTTGCCACTGCCGCTGGGGCCGATGATTGCCACGTACTCGCCAGTCAAGATCGTGAGTTGCTCGCAACGGAGCGCGGTAATGGTCTCGCCACGGCGAGAATAGTGTTTAGTGACGTTTTCCAATTTAATCATAATCAGACCTCCTGAAAGCAAAGACAAGGATCGAGAGCGGCAGCTTGTCGTGCAGGCCACCAGGCGGAGAGAATGGCCAGGCTGGTGGCCATGACGACCGCTAACAGCGACGTCACTGGCAGGGCTGACACCGTCACCCCGGCCCAGGCCGGCCCCGCCAGAACAGCGGTCGTCAGGCCGACAATGCAGCCGAGCGTTCCAGCCGATAAACCGAGAATCAGCGCCTTTCCCAAGAACAACCGTTGCACAAATTGGGGTGTCGCTCCCAGCGCCATGAGTGTGCCGATTTCACGTCTGCGCTCTCGGACATTTGCAGCAATGGCTCCGGCCAGGCTGGTTCCGCCAACAACGACGAGCACTACCAGTACAAACCAGGATGTATTGGCCATCAGTCGATTGACGCCGACCTGAGTTTGTACCACCTGCGAAATCGTCACGACTTTGCTGTTCGGCAGCAGTTTTCGCAATTGAGGAACCAGATCGCCTGCGGCATCTTCACAGCAGCCGATCACTTCAATGGCGTTGCACACCGGTCCACTGCCGGATGCATCTTGCACGGTATGCAAGTGGGCGAAGGCTCGGGAATCATCGACTGTCCCGGTCGTTGGCAGGACACCGAGAATCGTGAACGACTGCCCCATCAACTCTACCGTATCCCCAGCGGAGAATGCGGACCGTTCAGCGATGTCAGCCCCCAACACCAGTTCATTGGCCTTCAAGTTCTGAATCGCTCGATGCGTGACGAGTGAATCGGGACTTTCCAGGTCCGCCGTGCCGAGCTTCGCTTTCGTGCAACCCTCGTGTGCCTTGGGGGTCGTAAACAGCGTCGTCGTTTGCCAAGCGGTTTGGGCTTCGAGCTCCGACTGCGGCAAGATGCCTGTCAATGTGACATCAAGTCCTCCCAGATTTGCTGGCACGTTCAGGCGTGGAGAGACCTGTTCGACACCGGTCAATCCGGCGAGATAGATCTCGGAAACGTGCTCTTCGGGTATCGTGCCACCGTTCTTGTCGGCCGCATAGTAGTCCTGAAGCGTTGCCTCGGGTGGCAACACCAGGATGTTGGCGCCGAGGTGGGACAATTGTTGAGAGATCTCCTGTTCCGAATAGACAGTAATGTGCCGAATCGCGACCAGTGCGGCAACCCCCAACAGAATCGCGAGACTGTTCGAGAGGACTGCCCAAGGGCGGGATCGAAGCTCATACCAGATAATCGATCGTAGCGTCATGCTGATGTTCTCCGTTGGCGTTGATGTCTGGTGATCGACTACCGAGGGCTGGTTGTCGGGCGAGTTGTCTGCGGAGCATGTCCGTGCTTGCAATTGGGATCGTCGCAACACTGGCCCGCCTTGTGGATGGACGCAGCAATCTGCGGCGCTGAAGACTCGGCAGTGAAGTGCCCAACGAGTACGCCGGGCGGCGCGATCAGCACCGCGTGTGGACCGTTGACCTGCTGAGGGTCAAGTTGCATTTGCTGATAGAACCGGGCTTCGGCGGGATCGTTCAGTCGCATGCCCACGAGCGAGATGCGATCCTTAAACTGCGGCAGTTGTTGGACGGCCTGAACTCCCTGTGGAACTTCCACCTTGTCTGTACGCGTGAGGCAGACGAAGACCAGCTTTTTATCTTGCAGTTCCTTCATACACCGCATCATCGTCGGTGGAACGATCGCTGCGGTGATCTGCTCACCACTAATCGCCCTCGGAAACAGTCCGGTTACCGCTCCATTTGGTGCGACAACGACTGCCATCGGCATTGGGGCACGAGAGATGCCGAACTTCTCGACCATCGCTCGCTCAGTTGGATCATCAACACGCGCAGTGGTAACGAGCGCCTTCTCTGAATGGTTCGCGATTCCATCCTGAGTCTGCTGATACAGGGTGCGGGTTCCTGCTCCACTGTCGCGGTGAAACACGATGAAGGTGAATTTCCCCGCCTGCGATGCATTGTCGAGGGTTGCCTGCAACGTGCTGACAGAGCCAGGTTGCTGCGCGTTGAGCGAGAAACACATCCCCAACACGAACATCGGGATCAAAGTAGAAGTTTTCATGACGATCTCCATTTCCGTGGTCAATGTTTGCCCGGTCTCTTCAAGCGTTGGAGAATCCGGGCAGAATTCAACCGGCATCCGTACCGGTCGACGTGTCGTTGGTCAAATCATTTCACTTCAGCGAATTGGCTGTAACCGGCCGTTTGGCACAGGAGAGTGATCCTCTTCATCTTCATGACGGGCTTCGAAGCCGAGCTTTTTCAGCCATACGGCCAGGCTTTCCGCTTCTGCGTGACTGCCACATTCCACGTGACGCCAATCCGGACAACGGAAACGGACATCGGCATGTCCGCCATGTGTTTCTTCACGAACCTGGCAACCCAGCGCCTTACAGATGACGACCAAATCCTGAACTGAGGCAATGTTGCCATCGTCATGACTGGTCATCCACTGTGGCGCGCGAAACACCACAATTTCACCGGAGTCATGGTGGTGAGCGTGACCATCCCCAGCGCTGTGTTCCTCGTGCAGGTGCCCCGAAATTCCATGGCCGTGGTCGTGATCACCATGTTCGGCACCATCGCCGTGAAGGGTCTGAAAACCTGACTTTTTGAGCCAACCCTCCCACTGATGAACCAGTTCGTCACTTGCAACGGTAAGCAGAGTCCAACGTGGCTGAGCGTAGGTGATGTCCAGATGACCCGCATGGTCTTCGAGTTGCGGCGTAACGCCGAGTGTCCGTAATGCCTGAGCATGGGCCTGAGCTTTGCCGCGATCGTCAAACTCAAGAGTCTTTGGTTGAGTTGTTCGAAAAGCAATAAAGTACTGTGGAAGCGGTTCCTGGCCCCAGGACTGTTGCGACATCGCTCCCATTGAAACGATAAGACTTAGCAGGATTGAAAGATTCTTCATGGTCGTTCTCCTCGAACGTGTGCCAGTTCTGGCGACTTTGTTGTCAGCTTTGCCGTCCTGGGCTGGATTCATTGTCAAAATGACATTGATCTCCGCGTGCGGTCGACGCGACCGGCTAATGATGTCCCTTCCTGACGAATGCCAGGGTGTACATCGACGTCATTGTGTGCTCATGCACTTCCTGTTCCCGCGTCACTCGTTGTTTCCTGTTGGTCGGTGTTTTGATCGTGACTCTCCGCAATGCCGTTGCTGTGAAGCCCGGACTCATCGATATCCAACAGTGGGACTTCTGACTGCGATTCGCCGACGACTCGTGCGGCGGACTTCAGTCCGAAGAGCCAGAACAGAGCCGGGTGGACAAAGAAGTCGAGCAATGTCGAACTGATGAGTCCACCGAGAATCACTGTGGCGACGGGATACAGAATCTCTTTGCCTGGTTCCTCGGCTGCGAGTACGAGTGGCACCAGTCCAATACCCGAAGTCAGCGCCGTCATCAGCACGGGAGCCAGCCGCTCCAGTCCTGCGCGGACGATCATCTCCTTCGTCCACCCTTCACCTTCGTGTTTCACCAGATGCAAATAGTGATTCAGTAGGAGAATGCCATTCCGAGATGCGATCCCCGCCAAAGAAATGAAACCGACCTTGGCTGCTGTGGTGAGCGTCTGCCCGGTCAATACGAGAGCCAGGACCGATCCAATGAATGCCATCGGCAGGGCGGCCATGACCTGCAGCGACAGATTGACTGATCGGAACATGGTGTAAAGCACCATGAAGACGCCGATCATCGCAACAGCAAACAGCAAAGTGATGACGCGACTGGCCGACTGTTCACTTTCGAACTCACCGCTGTACTCGACGAAGTACCCTTCAGGCAACGATTGAACGACGGGTGCCACCGCCTGCTGGATCTCTTCAACAACATCGACGACGCCTCGATTGGAAACGTTGCACTGTAGGATAACACGCCGACGGACGTTTTCGCGGTTGACGGTATTCGGGCCACCAGACGAATAGATGCGGGCCACAGACTCCAGTGGCACCTGGCCACCTTCAGGAAGGTCGATTGTCAATCGTTTGAGTGTTTCCATGTTCTCGCGGGCACCTTCGTCGAGTCGGACGAGCAGGTCAAATTGACGCTGGCCGATGAGCACCTCAGAGACGACGTCGCCATTCATCGCGGTCTCAATGAACTCGTTCACAGCCGCCACAGACAAGCCGTTCAGCATTAACTTGTCGCGGTCCACTTCAATCCGCAGCTGGGGAATGATGACCTGTGGTTCTACCAATGGATCTTTGACGCCGGGAACTGACTGAATCACCCCCTTCATTTCTTCCGCCTTGCGTCGCAACAGATCGAGGTCGTCGCCGTAGATCTTGATTCCAATCGGCGCCTTAACCCCAGAGACCATGTGCGAGATCAGGTGCGCGATTGGCTGCTCGACAGCGGTGACAATGCCAGGGATATCCGCCATTGCCTCACGAACCTCGTTGATCTGCTCTTCACGGCTACGTGGAGAGTGTGAATTGAGTTCGAGGATGTACTCACTCATGTTGACTCCCTCCGCATGCTCGTCGAGCTCGGCACGGCCGGTTCTACGAACGAAGGAGTCGATGTCTTCAACCTTTAAGAGTCGCTGTTCTACCTTGTGGTTGATGTCGTTCGAAGCAGCCAGCGAAGTTCCAGGTGGAAGCACGACGTTGAGTTGGATTGCGCCTTCGTTGAACGGCGGCAGGAATCCGCGTTCTAGATTGGCCACAAACACACCGGCGATCACGACCGCGAGCGCGGTGACCGTCAAATTGAATCGCGGAAACGCCAGACTGAACCGTATGACTTTGTCGCCAACCCACTTCAGTCCTCGCAACAGGAATCCGTCTTTTTCCTCTTCCGTCAACTTGGCATGGCCCAGCAGCCAGTAGGCCAACACTGGTGTCACTGTTAAAGACACCAGTAGCGACGAGACGATCGACACGATGT
>JAGQPW010000003.1:0-16808 GCA_020426515.1 Planctomycetaceae bacterium
GATCTCGCTGACTCCTGTGTCCAGCACGTTCAACATTGGCTTCCAGCCACAGATTGTGACGATTCCCGAAGGTACGATTCTCACCGTGCGAGCCGTGGTCTCTGCTGACCGTCGGTATGTCCGCCTGAGTGTGCTGCCTTCCTTCACCAGCGTGACTGATGTCTTCACCTTCTCCTTCCTCAGTGGCGGCACCGGCGGCGGCGGCGGTGGCCTCGGCGGCGGTGGTGGTGGATTCGGCGGCGGCGGTGGTGGTGGATTCGGTGGTGGCGGCGGTGGCGGCGGCTTTGGTGGCGGCGGCGGCGGATTCGGCGGCCAAGGCGGCGGCGGCAACCAGGGTGGCCAGCGAGGCCAGCAGGGTGGCTCAGCAGGTTCCGTGACCGTGCAGCAGCCTCTGGTCGACCAGGTCAGTGTCGACACCGTGGTGAGTGTGCCCGATGGTGGTACCGTCCTCCTGGGGGGCGTCAAAAGCCTCCGCGAAGGTCGGAACATGGCCGGGGTGCCGATCCTCAACAAGATTCCTTACATCAGCCGGTTGTTCAAGAACACCGGGGTTGGTCGCGAGACCGAGAGTCTGATGCTGATGGTGACTCCGAGAATCATCATCCAGGAAGAGGAAGAACAGTTACTCGGACTGTAATGCTGTCGGGTTGACAGGCAGCCTCCTCCCCCCCACTGGCAGCCTGTCCTCCGTCTCAGGTTTTGAGGTCGCGACTTCTTTTGAGGTCGCGACCTCTTTCTATTTTGATGGCGCAGAATGCACCATTTCGCGAGCGTGTAAGACCAGCAGAACTTCCCCGATCAACCCCGAACGAACCTGTTTTCAGAAATCTTTGTCTGGTCTTTCAATTGCACAATCAAATTCGGTTTTGGGAGCTGAAACGACGTATACTTGAATCAGAAACATTCAGTCCCAACCGTGAACAGTGAGGTCAAATTTTGGTCGCGCCGGCACTTGTGGAAACAACACGGCCAAGTCACGAAAAATCGACGTTTCCAACTGCGAATTCCTCTGGTCGACCACATCAGTGCCGCGTAGAGTTTTGTGAGCAACCCGCCTGCCGGGATCGTGACTCCAGCAGGTTCTGACTGCTCAAAAGCGAGCGACATGTTCTTGCATTTCGCTCCAAAGGAATGTTGAAGTACCGGCAGTGCGTCGGTTCGTGCTGCCAGCAAGTCCTCTCAAACAGGAAAGCTCAGTCATGAATATCCACATCGTGGACCGCAGCAATCTGACGAACGAGGAAGCACGACAATTCGCCGAGCGAAAACTTCACTTCGCTCTGTCACGATTTGACCAGCGAATTTCAGATGTCACCCTCGTCTTCACGGACGAAAACGGCCCCAAGGGCGGAATTGACAAATCCTGTCGACTTTCGGCGAAACTTCATCGCGGCAATGTCATCAGGATTCAATGTTCCGACGTGGATCTCTGTACCTGTATTTCCCACGCCGTCGACCGTGCGGCCCAATCCATTACCCGCACACTCAAGAAGCGCAAGCAGTTCAGCCGAGTGCGCGTCGGCTCGCTGGTCGAAGCCTGAGAAATCAACTCCTTAAACCGCAATGCCGCCTCACTGATCAATCGGTGGGGCGGCTTTTTTGTTTTGCAGAGGGCCGGCTCGCACTGCTGTCCGGTGGCGACATCGCCATTCCGCCGCCATACTCGGTTGACTGGAACGCCCTGAAAACCCCCATTCTTGCGGCTCATCAATGTCAATCCTCCCCAACATGATGGCAGGTCTCCGCACCCGATCGATTGGCCTGGCACTCCTCCTTGTGATTGCCCTTTCTCAGGGTGGACTCGCGGCCGACAAAGCCATGCCGACTGAGTCCGATGTCCTGGTTTATGGCGCGACACCGGGCGGCTTTTGCGCGGCCATTGCTGCGGCTCGCGAAGGAGCGGCCGTCATCCTGCTGGAACCGACTCGTCATGTCGGAGGAGTCAATACCGGCGGACTCAGCTTCAGTGATTCCAACCAGACCGTGCGCAGCACGTTGATGGGCCTGTTCGACGAGTGGCATCGCCGCATCGAGGCGGACTACACCGCCCGCGGCATCGAGCTGCCCTACAAGGTCAGCGAAAAGAATCAGGCCATCTGGACCTACGAACCACATGTCGCCGCTCGCGTAACGCGACAGATGCTCGACGAAGCCAAAGTACACGTTCTGACAGAACGCGTGCTGACATCGTTAACAAAGAAGGGCGGTCGCATCACCAGTCTGAACACCAGTCAGGGCAAGTTCACTGCCAAGGTGTTCGTCGACGCCACTTATGAGGGTGACCTCATGGCTGCTGCGGGTGTCAGCTGGACAATCGGCCGGGAGGGGCGCAGTGAGTTTGGCGAGGCACTGGCTGGCAAGCAATATCCCAAGAGCATGTTGAACATCAGCGGCTTCGACGATTCCGGGAACCCACTGCCGCTCATCACCACAACCGATGCCGGTCCCAGGGCCGACGGCGATGCAAGTGTCATGACCTACAGTTTTCGGCTCTGCCTCACTGCCGACCCGACCAACCGGGTCCCCATGCCGGAACCTGATCATTACGACCCCGCACGATTCGAACTCGCCCGCCGCATTCTGCAATCCCGAGGCGGGATGGTCGGGTTCGATCAGTACCCGCTCCCCGGTGGAAAGATCGATGGCAACAACTCGATTGGCGGCCAGCTATCGCTCGGTCTCATTGGCGCCTGCAACGACTGGTGTGCCGCCGATGCGATTGGGCGGCAGGCCATCTGGGAAGCCCACAAGCAGTACACCCTGGAGTTCTACAAGTTCCTGACCACGGACCCCGCAGTTCCCGAGAAAACGCGGCAGCAGTACGCTCAGCTTGGCTTGTGCAAAGATGAGTTCCCGGAGTACGGCCATTTCTCGCCAGCGCTGTATGTGCGCGAAGGCCGCCGCATGCAGGGGATGTTTGTCATCAGCCAGAAGGACATTCTGGAAGATCCGGAAAAGGTCGACCCCATCGCCGTTTCCTCCTTCCCGATCGACGCGCACGACTGCCAGCGTGTCGCCCTGAAAGAGGGAGGCGTGATCAACGAAGGAACGATCTTTCCCGTCCGAATGAAGGACCGCCGTCATGGCTACCCCTATCACATTCCCTATCGAGCGATTCTGCCCCGGGCGAATGAGTGCACCAACCTGACCGTACCTGTCGCTCTCTCATGTACGCACGTCGCAATTTCGTCGATCCGTGTGGAACCCACCTGGATGACCATTGGACAAAGCGCCGGGATCGCTGCGGCCCTGGCGGCAAAGCAGGGCCAAGACGTTCAGGAGGTTCCCTATCAACAACTTCGCAAACGGCTGCTGGCACAAGGACAGGTACTGGAGTTGCCCGAACTCCCCCCACTTCCGGAAATGCCGCAGCCGCAGATGAGCATTGACCCCAAATCACTGGAGGGGATTGTCCTGGATGACGCCGATGCAGAACTGCAGGGCGACTGGAGCCGCTCCACGAACTTTCGTCCGCACATCGGCGCCGGTTACCTGCACGATGACCGCCGTGGAGATGGACAATCCAAAGCGACCTTCCGCTTCAAAGTCCCCAGGTCGGGCCGCTATGAATTGCGGATGGCGTACTCAGCTCACGAGACACGAGCAACGAAAGTTCCGGTGTCGATCCAAAGCGGACCATCGAAAACCGAATTCTTCGTTGACCAGAGTCAAACCCTCCCACCCGGCGTCCCGTTTCGCAAAGTCGGCATGGTGAATTTGAGTGCGGATGGCGAGACGACGCTGACCATCAGCAACCGGGAAACCGAGGGCTTCGTCATCCTCGATGCACTGCAACTCGTGGAAGTGCGTGACTGAAATGTCTCACTGTCACCGGCCGCTCAATTGACGCCGCTCCGTCGATTGAGGCAAACTGAGGACTCTCATTTGCCCATTCCGGGAGTTTGCTCATGTCGCCATCGCGCATTCTGCGGTCACTCATCGCCTGCCTGTTAATCATACAGACTCCGCTCTGCTTCGGTGCAGAACCGCAGTGGCAGTCGTTGCTGCCTCACATTGACCTCAAGCAGGACACCGTCGCCGGGGAATGGCAAATCGCCGGGCAGGAACTGCAGGTTGGAGCAGCGGCTGGTGCGAGGCTCATGCTCCCCGTGGCACCTCAGGGCGAGTACGATCTTGAGGTCAGTTTCACGCGCAAGACGGGAGTGCATTCGGTCGCCCTGATTTTCTCGCATGGCGGTAAGCAGGCGACTTTTGAAGTTGACGCCTGGGGAGGACACCTCGCCGGCCTGCAACAAATTGGTGGACAGGATGTGCGTCAGAACCCAACTCGTTCAACGCATCAGCTTGAGAATGGTCAGCGATACACCATGACTGTTGAGGTCCGAAGCGACTCCGTGCGAGGTCTGCTCGATGGAAAGCAAATCGCCATCCATCGGACAACGGGAGCCGATCTGTCGTTGCTGGACGTGTGGCGGCTGCCTCAAGCCAACAGTCTGGGAATCGGCGTGTGGGACAGCGCAGCGACCATTCATCAACTGCGAGTGCGCCCTCTGGAAGGGGCTCCACTACAAATGGCTCGGGCCAATCCTGAGCGGACTCAACCGGCACCATCCACGCGGCCCATGGTACCAACACCGACACCAGCGCCAGCTCAGCCGGTCACCCGAACGGTCAACGGCAAACGGGCGCTGATTGTGATTGCGAATCAGGATTTCTTTTACCGCGAGTATGCCGATCCACGCGCAGAACTCGAGCGTGCCGGGATACGTGTAACCGTTGCTGCGGGACGAAAAGCGGTGTGCCGTCCGCACGATGGTTCAGGGCAGGGGGCTGATGGGGGACTGGTGACGCCCGACCTCGCCCTGAGCGATGTGAAGGCCGCCGACTTTGATGCCATTCTGTTCTCCGGAGGCTGGGGTGCGTCGATGTATCAGTTTGCCTTCACCGGCAGGTACGACAATCCAATCTACAACGGCGACCCGCAGACCAAGTCTCAGGTGAACCGGGTCATCAACGAATTCCTCTCCGCAGGGAAGCCAACTTGCGCTCTGTGCAATGCGGTGTCCGTGCTTGCATGGGCTCGTGTAGATGGCCGCAGTCCACTGCAGGGAAAGCTTGTGTGTGCCCCCACACGCGCTGCCCCATCGGGAGTTTACAATGGCCAGCGAGCCCAACCCTCCTGCCGCTGGCATCCGGAAACGAACGGAGCCCGCATGTCGCCGGCCGGGTCGATTGGTCGCCCCGGTACAGCAGAGGACGATGTCGCTATTGATGGCCTGATCATCACCGGAGAAGATGACATTTCCGCACGTGAAATGGGTCGCCGCATTGTTCAGGTCCTCGCACAGAAATAGATTGGCGATCGGAACGGAACGAACGAAAACAGCACCGCGTCAAACGTTGGTCAAGAAGCTCTCATGGTCCGTATCGAGTTCACCAAACATCTGCTGCGTCACGTGGACTGCGGAGGGCTGACCGTGGAGGCCGCGTCGCTCAAACCCGCGCTGGAAGCCGCTTTTGCTGCCTACCCCAGGCTGCGAGGCTACATCGTCGACGACCAGGACTGTATCCGGCAGCATGTGGCCGTCTTCGTCGACAATCAGTTGCTGCGCGATCGGCAGTCATGGGATATTCCGCTGCAACCGGAAAGTGAAGTCTACGTTATGCAGGCCCTCTCGGGCGGTTGAGTCATTCGCCCCACGCATTCCACCGCCACCCGCAAAGTCTTTGTGATCCATTCTCAATCACGGCAGAAACCATGAGCAACACACTTCTCGTTGGCACTCGCAAAGGTCTGTTCACTCTCGTTCGGGGAATTTCCGGCTGGGAGATCGAGCATGTGGATTTCCTCGGGGAGAACATCTCGATGCTGCTCGATGATCCGCGAGATGAAACGCTGTATGCCGTGCTCACACTGGGGCACTTTGGCACCAAACTGCGGCGAAAAGGAACGGGAGAAACCGAATGGACCGAAGTGGGTGTTCCGGTGTACCCGCCTGACGCTGAATATGGCATGGGCCATTTCGCTCCGGCCGATGGTCCCAAGTCGCGACCGGCCAGCCTCAAGGAAATCTGGGCGCTGGAAGCCGGTGGTCCCGATCAGCCGGGACAACTGTGGGCTGGAACAATTCCCGGCGGATTGTTTCGTTCGCCGGATCGTGGCGACACCTGGGAGCTCAATGAGTCGCTATGGAATCAGCCGCAGCGGATGGAGTGGGTTGGCGGCGGGAAAGACGATCCCGGCATCCATTCCGTTTGCGTCGACCCCCGTGACAGCCAGCATGTAACACTGGGGGTCTCGTGTGGTGGCGTGTGGGAAACACGCGATGGCGGCTCAACCTGGGAAAACATCGGACAGGGACTCCGCAGCGACTACAGCCCTCCCGGTATGGAATATGACCGTGCGTTCCAGGATGCGCACCGACTGGCCTGTTCCGCTGCCGATCCCGACACGATGTGGGTACAGCACCACAACGGAATCTTTCATTCCACCGACGGAGCCCACAGCTTTGACGAGATCAAACAGGCGGGCCCCTCCGTATTTGGTTTCGCCGTCGTCGCGCATCCCCACGATCCGAAGACGGCCTGGTTCGTTCCGGGCGTGAAGGATGAATGCCGCATTCCAGTGAATGCACAACTGGCCGTCACCCGCACGCGTGATGGAGGTCAATCTTTCGACACGCTTCGCAACGGTCTACCGCAGCAGCACTGCTACGACATCGTGTTCCGACACGGGCTGGATATTGATGCTTCCGGCAACCAGCTCGCCATGGGTTCCTCGACCGGTGGCCTCTGGATTACCGAAAACGGCGGTGATCACTGGCAGGAAATCTCAACAACCTTGCCACAGGTTTACTGCGTCCGTTTTCGGCGCTGGTAGAGTGCTCGCATCTGACACGAGAACACCTCAGACCGTCCATCGATGATTTCAAGAAATCTCGGCGGACGTCTTCGTTGATGGGGCCTCATCGCCGGACCCAGATGGGTAATCTGGCGACTTGTTGGTGCGAGGGTAAGCCGCATCCGCAATAACGGGCGCGCCCCAGATGAGGCACACTCCAATAATGGCCTTTGTCATAGCTGCGAAGAAGCATGCGCCGGGACTTGTATCCGAATAGTCGTACACACCAACGGCATATCCGACCCCGACCTCTGCCGTCCATACTGCGTAGACAACCAACAAGAAGCCGACACAGCGAATAAACAGGCCGAACCACTCGGAGCATCTGGAGAAGTCGCGCATAGCAGACCTCAATTCGAATATTCAGAGGTCAACACATTCCGACGACTTCCGTGCTCACCAGAGTCGGAAGCAAATTCGCGGGAACAGTCTCTGCGACACATTCTACGGCAGCAGGATCTCGCCGCCGATGCTGAATCCATCGATCACACGGTCGGTGAACCTGGTTTGCTGGACCACCACTCCGGGAGTGTTGGAGGCATCGTCCGTCGTGTCGCCATCGTCGTTGTAGTAGATATTGTTCTCGGCCGTGCTGAGGCGCCCCAACCAGAGCAGGTTGTAGCCAACCTTCAACTTCAGCCACTCGTTGACCTGCAGCTTGGCGTACACACCCAAGTCGAAACTGGGGGAGAGCTCGGTGCGGGAACTGGTGGTGATCGTGGTGGGATCAGTCAGTGAGAACAGTCGGACATCGGGTGGGTTGGCGGTGCGAGGGTCGATGAACGCCTCGCGGAGATTGTCGGTTCGTACGGTGGCCGAGGTGCGATTCGAGCTGAGTCCAAACTTGGGTTCCACGCCCAGCGTCAGCCAGCCGCCGACAATCTCACTGCGAAAGCCGAGGTGGACCCCATCCTGAACGTTGTTGGCTCGGGATTGAATGTTGTTGCTGATCGGATCCGTCGTGACGGCGGCTCCGGTATCGAGATCAGAGATGTTGGAGAAGCTGCCGCCAAATTGCAGTTCATCGGTGAACTGCAAGTGTCGGTAGCCGACTAGAGGCTGCAGTCGCAAACCGTCCTGCGGAGTGATCAGGTTGTAGACCATGTTGACTTCGCCGCTCCAGACGGCGGTCCGCACGGCTGACGTGAATTCCTGGTCGTAGATGAGAATGCGGCTGCCGGCACTGCCGTTGTCGTACAGTGTGGTTGCCAGCAGTCGAATGGGGTCCTGGCCGAACGCTCCGTTTCCGAGCGGACCAGTGAACGGCAGTGCATCGGTCGCGATGGAGCTGGTTGCCTTGGTCAGTCCCCAGGCCGAACCTTCGATCCAGGCGTGTTTGGTGACTGGAATCCCGAAGCTGCCTCGAATTCCATCCAGGCTGTCCAGGCTGACTCCCTGCACCCGAGGAACCTTGGCAAACAAAATCGTTGTGTCGTCGGTGCCGGTGATCTCGAAGGGCTGCGTGGGATCTTCAACATCCTGCAATGGGACGCCGAGAGGCACGCTTTGAGGCCCGGAAATGTTGTAGTTCAGATACTCCAGCCGCATCCAGGTGCCCTGGGCGACCTCACGAATGTAGAGATCCAGACGGGAGTCGTTGTCGTAAAAGATGTTGTGGAATGAGTCGTAGGCATCCGGGACGAGTTCCGTGGTCACCTGCGGGCTGCCCTGCGGTGGACCATAGCCATGAGGCGGCGAATACATCGGTCCGGCAGAATAGGGTACACCGTACCCGGGTGGCGGTCCGTAAGTCGCTTGCGTGACTGGGCCTTGTGGCGAGTAAGCTGAGGGCGTGTAGCCCGCCGCCGACCAATCCTGAGCCTGCACGTTCGCTGCCATCAGGCAGCACGCCAGGAGGAATAGTCTGTGGTGACTTGGTGCAAACATACGACCAGTCCCGAAGCCGGTTGACAGGGGGGAAATGAAATGACACCCGTTCGGCGGGGTCATTCCCGGAATGCGCAATGGGCACATTCCCTCCGCACGCGGCGGTACCGGTTTTATCGGCAGTAGCATTCCCGGAAGTTAGGGGGAATTTGCGACTTCCGCCGATTGTACCGCCCACAGCCTGTCAAACTGGGGACACTGCTACCCCTGCGAAACAGAGGGAAAGTCGCAGCCGCGATGCAGTCTGCCTCTTGCCCGGAGGTGATTTCCAGGGCTTATTCACCGGTGTCACGGGTCGCCAGCGAAGACCGGGAAACGGGAAAAAAATGGGCATCCGAACTAGAGCCGCTTGACAAGGTTTTCCGAATGGTTTATCGACCCGCAACACTGGTCCCTGACGAGGGTTTCGAGCAGCACACCCCGAGAGGCTGTTTGAACGGTCGGACGATGTCAGGGGAGCCGACGGAAACGCGGGCTCATGTGAGCTCTCGTCGAGTTGCCCTGGGGATTAAGGAAACGTTTCGGCATCGAGAGGATTGACTCAAATGATCACTGCAAATACCAACTCCCCGTCGGCCGTGCTGGAGCACGACACTCTCTTCCCGGTCAGCGCCGGCTGGACGGACACCGTAGCCATGGTCGACGATGACGACGATGACTTCGAGGACGATGAGCTGGACGACGAAGACGACGACGACGATTTCGATGACGACGACGATGACTTCGACGACTTCGAAGATGATGATGACGACGACTTCGACGATGACTTCGAGGACGATGACGACTTCGATGATGACGACGATGATTTCGACGACGACGACGATGATGACGACGACTTCGACGACGACGATGAAGAATTCTAGGGACGACCGACCGTTGATCGGTTGATGGCGGTGATCATTGCGGGAGTCGATGCAGACAATTCAGGGCTGACATCGACTCCTTCTTTTATCCCTCCACGGCGGCAGAGTTCTCTATACCGCTCTCCCGACATCGTTTAGGCTGACCCGGAACGACTGCCTGTTGACGCCGGAGTCCCGACGATGGCCCGATTGCTACTGCTTTGCCTGCTGTTATTCACAGCCTCCACCAGGACTCTGCCCGCGCAGACGGACCCGGCTTTGCGGGGAGAAGTGCTGCTGGAACTGGAGCTCATCGCCCCGCGGCTGGGGATTAACCAGCTCAACGCGCAGCGCTGGGGAACGTTTCTTCGCGACCAGGGCGAGATTGTTCGCGTTCGTGAACGACTGGCCAGCGACAAGATTGAAGTGACCGAGCACTCTCGCGGAACGTTTCGCCTCGTGAAGGTCTACGCCGAGCTGGATCGGGACGGCAAACTTCACGTTCCGGGACATGTCTTCGAACTGAATAAGCCCGAGGAGATTACCGCGTGGCTGAAAGAACTGAAGACCTACGGCGCCCAGGGAAGTCCGGAAGGTCAACCACTGTGGGGACTGGGGGCCCCTCGCTTCAAAGAGTTGTACGCATCTCTGGCAAAGCCCGTGGAGGTTCCACTCCAGGGACAGCCCCTCGATGAAGCCCTCAAGGCATTGCAGCCACCCGAACCACTGCGACTCAAGTCAGAGCGATCCGCTGCAGACCTTTTATTGAAGCAGGGGCGGACGCTGGTAGCGGACGAGGTTCAGGGACTCTCACAGGGAACGGCGCTGGCGGGTGTCCTGATTCAATTTGGACTGGGGTTCCGCCCGGTGCGGACGCCGGAAAACGAGATTGAGCTGGTCATTGAGCCACTCAGTAATCTGACCGACCCATGGCCCGTCGGGTGGGACATTGATCCTCTAACGCCGCGAAATCAGATTGCCCCCGAACTGTACGAAATTGTGCAGACCGGCTTTGAGGGCATCCCCCGGGAACAGGTTCTGCAGGAAATCGCTCGAAAGACCAAGACTCCGATCATCATCAACCGACCGGCCTGCGCAGCGCGCGAGATCGACCTGATGTCTCTCGCCAATTATCCCAGCAAGCGTACGGGCTGGGCACTGATTCTGCAGGGCGTCGTCCGGCAGGCGGGGCTGACACACTCCCTTCGACATGATGAAGGAGGCCGTCCCGTCATCGTTGTGGCTCCATTCGAACCCGTCAGCCCCGAGTCTCGTTAAGGCGGCTCGGCATGCAAGGACTGTTGATCACCGGGACGGACACAGGCGTTGGAAAAACGCATGTTACTGCTGGACTGGCTGCGGCATTGCGGCTACGGGGGATGCGGATCGGAGTCTACAAGCCCGTTTGTTCCGGTGCCGAACGCCGGCCCGATGGCACCGTGGTCTGGCCCGATCTGGAACAGTTGCACGCGGCAGTGGACCGCTCCTGTTCTCTCGAAGCGATTTGTCCCACGCGGCTGATGGCCCCACTGGCCCCACCCGTAGCTGCCCGGCAGGAAGGGATCGAACTCTCCCTGGAGCAGATGACAGCCGGAATCGACCGATGGCGGGAGCACTGCGATCTGCTGCTGGTGGAGGGGGTCGGCGGGTGGCTCTGTCCGCTCACGTCGACCGAAACCATTCGGGATTTCGCCCGGCGACTTGAGTTTCCGGTGCTGGTGGTCTCGGCTCAGAAGCTGGGCACCATCAACCACACGCTGCTGACCGTGGAATCAATCCGCACATCGGGACTGACCGTAGCGGGCGTTGTCATGAATTCCCCGCAGCCCGACGCTGACATCTCCGCAGCTTCGAATGCCCTGGAAATTGAGCGTCGCGGGAATGTGCCGGTGCTGGGGATTCTGGGCCATGCGCCCGGCGAAGAGTTGCAGCCTGCGGCAACATTGGTCAGCATGGTCGAATTAGTTCGCGCACTGGTGGAGTGAGTGCGTGTTCGCCTGACGGTCCTCATTACCGCCAGCGAAATGACCTCCGGGCCCCCCTGCGTTACCTTCATGTCACCTGAACCGCACATGCCACGCGACGACGAACACCTCGATGATGAAGTCGATCCCACTTCAGATACGCATGTCCCTGACGATGATGACGAACAGGGATCGTCCGTCTTCCACGATGACGATGACGAGGTGAACGGAACCGCGGTTTCAGACGTGACACTGCGCAAAGCCGATCACAGCCCATTGCAAGACTTTGTGGCCACGGAATGGACACCAGGCGAGCAAGAGACATTCAGCACGACGCCCGAGTCGCATGCGATAGGTGAAGACGAGGCATCTCCGGAAGTCCCCCAGCAAAGTCCTGCGGCTGGCGGAGACACCGATGCCCCAACGGTTGTGATCAAGGGCAAACGGCCAGACAATCCCGCGCCCAACTCCGAGTTTGATGCCGCCACCGAGCCCTTGCCCTCGCCAGAGTCGGAAGGCCTGCACTTTGCCCCCCAGACCAGCGAGACTGCGGACAAGTCCATCGACTTTCCACGCGAGGAACGGCCAGAGGCCTTGCCGCTGCCGCCATTCGAGCCATTGGCCCCACCCAGCCTGGACGCGTCTCCTGCGAAGCCTGCCATTCAGCCTGCAGCCTCAACACCGTCTGATTCGGGAGCTGACAGCGAGCTGACGACTGACAGCAATTCCGCTTCCATGCCCGTCTTGCGGGGACCGGAGATGGAAAGCGGACTCCCCTTGCCAACATTGTCAGATGCCTCCGCATCTTCGCCGAGTGCAGCAACTCAGCCTCTGGCCGCAGCAGCCGCAGGCACTGCGGCAACGGAATCGCAGCCAGCCAAGCCAGCCAAGAAATCCGACAACGGCAAGTCCTCCTCATCCCGCGGTGGAATGAATATCGGCAGTGTCCTGCTGCTCAGCTATGCCAGTGCAGTCACGCTGATTCTGATCATGATGCTGATGCGGGGAACCAGCGCGAAGCCTCATCATCTGGAAAGCCTGCCGGATGTTGCTCCGGAACCCGAAAACAAGCTGTCGTACGTGCCCATCAACGCGACCTTGGCCCCGGGACATACGCTAAAGCTTGGAGAAAAACGCCGCTTCGGAAACATTGAAGTGGAAGCCCTGCGGGTGACCTACGAACCGTTGCAGTTCAAGCATTACTCGGGCAACCCAGGCAAGAAGAAGCCGGAATCCGCCCCTGTTCTGAAGTTGTGGCTGCGGTTCACCAATGTCTCGGCAGATCAGACTATTGCGCCCCTCGACCGGCCGCTCCTGCTGCGCTGGGTGGCCAGAGCGGGAAGCACCACCGAATTCTCAAACCAGTATCTGTTCCCGGCCAACAAACACAACGATCCGAATGCCGTGGTCAGCACGTACCGCATGCCGCAGACAAGCGACTGGGATCTGGTGGGGCAGGAACTGGACCGTGAACTTGCTCCCGGTGAGTCCTACGAGACCTATATCGCCAGCACCGACGATGGGACGGCCGAAATCAAGGGCCCCATTGTCTGGCGCGTGCAGATGCGAAAGGGCTTCTCACCACAGGGTCATGGGGTCACAACCATGATTGAAGTCGATTTCGATCGTAAAGAGGTCCAGCAGGGATAAGCCTCGCTGCCGAAGCCCGCGGTCACCTCAGTCGCGAAGCAAACTCTTTTAGCCGCTGAGGATCTCTCCAGGGCGGCCCATGGCCCACGCACAGCAGCGACGGTTCCAGATCGGCCAGCATTTGGATCGACCGCCGATTCTGTGCGACATCGGCTGTAAAGCAGGCCGGGGGTTCGTGAAGTCCGGGACGCAGCGTTATCAGACTCATGCTGTTGACCACATCCCCGGCGATGGCCACCCGGTCTGATTCCCGAAACAGAATGATCTCGCCCGGCGTGTGCCCGGGAGCATGCAGTACCTGAAAACCGGCGATTTCGTCTCCGTGCTTCAATTGCCGCGAGACGCGATACGGGGGCCCGGCGTACAGCTGTCTGGAGCACCACAATAGCCACGAGTCGGGCTGCATCGGCTCCAGACCTTCCATTGCCGGAACGTCGAGAGCATGGCACTCCAGCGGGAGGGACAGCCCGCCGCACAGCGCTGCTGCGGCTCCCTGGTGATCGGGATGGCAGTGCGTGAGCACCAGGCGGCTGATGCTCCGCCCACAAATCTGCCGCAGAATGCGGCGAGTTGACCAGCGTGTCGCCGCATCAATCAGCACATCACCAATCAGAAATACGTTGATCGCATGCTGAGGAGTTCCGTGCAGCTGCCAGACGTCGGGAGCCAATTCCTGCATTGTGTCGCTCCAATATCAAACCCTTGCTCTCGGAGCGATGCCTCGCGCCACATGTCGACCGGAATGCACAAAGTTGCTGCGGGCATTGCTTTGAATGGTTCGGCCAAAACTGCCGCTCGACACAAACCCCGCCGCTCCGCGCATCCACAACATTCGATAAAACCGGAATATTCCCACAAGTTGCGGCAGGTGACCGATCGATAACAGGGATGTCGGTGATAAAGGTCGTGCCGATCCTATGGGATCTGCCCCCTCTTTTCGACGCAGCACCTGGAGGCAGTGAAAGATGTTGACTTGGAATAATATCGCCAAAAGGCTGATGCTCTCAGCTGCCCTGGCGTTCGTCGTGCTCCCCAGTAGTGGGTGCAACTTGTTGTACTGGTTTGGGAAAGATGCCATCATCTTCTCCCAATTCTGGGGGACAACTCCACTCATTCCGGTAACCCCGTACTTCAGTCAGCAGATTGAAGATACGTACTGGAACGAGGAGCGTTACCTGAAGGTTCCGATCCTGGACCCGATTGAAGGTGAGAACGCTCCTCTGTTCTGCCTCGATCCTCCGTCGCCAGACGAAATCATGCGGGCCATGCCCGATGATACCAAGGGAGGTGTCCCCTTCCTGGCGGAAACATGTCGAAACAACGTGCGGATGACCGTCGATCTGATTGTCGACCGCGTTGACGAGTGCAAGGTGATGCCGCACGTCGGGCCGGTTCGCCTGCACCATTGCCACTACAAGGCAACCGTCTACTTCGAGAAGACGATTCGCTCAAACTGGCCGGTCCCCTTCACCCACACCGACAACGTGGAAGAAGTGGTGTACCTCGACCACGACCACCTCATTCGCTGTGCTGGCCCCGATTCCTCGGACTTCGGCCCGCTGCAACGCTAGAAAACATTGCGTTCCTTTGTCGTGCGACGAAGGTATTCCAGGTGCAAGGGAACCCGGCAGGCTTAGCCTGCCGGGTTTTCTTTTGCGCGCAGCACAATGCCAGGTCAGCACCGTGAGCTTCTCACACAGCGAAGAGCCTGAGGCTTACGCCGTAATCTCGGGCACCTCGTAAGGGGCCCGGTACTCGCGGCGGAGAAACTCGTTGGCCGAGGCGGCATGCTCACCCACGAAGACTTCCTTCGCGGGGTCGACATGCAGGATCGGGCTCAACTGGAAGTCACCACCATCCAGCTCGATCGAGTGGGCGGCCATGTGCTTCTTCATTTCGCCGACAAGTTCTGACCACACCTGCTCATCAATGGCCGAAGCCGCTTCGTACTTGAACGGCGTTCCAGCCCGGACCGCGATGTTGGCCAGATTGCACCAGCCGGTTGAGTCGTGTCCAACCGCAACGTTGGCATTGAGCATCGACTGATCGCCAGCACGCACGGCGTCGAGGAAGTTGCGGTGATGCAGGCCGTTGCCGCCATTCCCCTTGAACTCTTTGACCACCTTGCCGTCCTTGTCGAATGCTTTGGCGGAACCGCGCTGGCCTTCGAGCCGACCCCCTTCGCAGTAGGCGATGTACCCGCTTCCCGGACCGGGATGCGCTGGTGACCCCTTCTGATCGGTACCTGCGGGCAGGTTGCTCAGACCAATCACGACCGGGATCTTGCCCGTGTCGAAGTACACGAAGTGCACGTTTGGCGTATTGCCTGCATCGTTGTAAACGACGCGGGCACCACCGCCAAAGATCCTCACGGGGAGAGTCACTTCGTCCTGGAACACGTTGTTGCGAACATCGTCCAGCACGTGCACACCCCAGTTCCCCATTTCTCCGGAACCGGTGTTCCAGTCCCAGTGCCAGTCGTACTGCAACTTGTCGCGGAAGATGGGCTGATCCTGTGCCGGGCCAAGCCACAGGTCGTAGTTGACATTCGAGGGAATGGGCAGTGGCGTGGAACGCCTTCCGATTGCTCCCCGCACGCCATAACGATTCACGCGGGCTGAAACGAGTTCGCCCAGTCCTTTCTCTTCGTGCAGGAACTTCTTGATCTCAGCCTGCATGGGATCGGAACGCTGCTGAGTTCCGATGGCACAGACACGGCCATATTTCCTGGCAGCTTCGACCGTCTGGCGGCCTTCCCACTGATTGTGCGAGAGCGGCTTTTCGACGTAGACGTGCTTGCCCGCTTCCATGGCCCAGATGGAGGCCAGACAGTGCCAGTGATTGCTGGTCGCGACCACAACCGCATCGATGGACTTGTCGGCAATCAGATCGCGGAGGTCAACATAGGCTTTGGCATCAGGAAACCGCTTGTTGGCACTGGCCAGCCGACCTTCGTCCGGATCGCACAGGGCACCAATGTTCACGCCCGAGATGGAACTGAATTGCTTCATGTGCTCGCCGGCGCGTCCGCCGCAGCTGATGAAGCCGAGATTGATTTCGTCATTGGCGAGAGCGAACGATGGCCTCGCCAAAGCGCTCACGGCACCGGCGGCAGCCGATGTCACGAGGAACTGACGACGTGAGAGATGTGACATGAGAGTGTCCTTCTTCAAGCGGTGGTGAACATCCATGTCTATAGTACGAAGCTGCCCCCGCATTCGCCACATTCATGAGCGAAGTTGCATGTGTGTTCCCAAGCGGAGGTCGCCCGGCAGGCAAAAAATCGGCACAGCCGGAGTTCGCCGCATTCAGGCGAGTGGTCGCTTGCTTCCTTCGCCAGCAATTTCAGCGACATACCGTGGCACAAGATAGCCGGGCAGCCTCAATCGCAGCTGCTCGATCAGTTCGCGCCCCCGGACCACATCGACCTCGAAATGCGCCGCTCCGGCCACGCGATCGAGCTGGTGCAGGTAGTACGGAATCACTCCCAACTCCATGCAGCGGGTGGAGAGGTTGGCCAGTGCATCCACGCTGTCGTTGATCCCGCGAAGCAGGACCGCCTGATTCAACACGGGCAATCCGGTGAGAACCAGTTGCCGCAAC
>JAGQPW010000003.1:16908-19973 GCA_020426515.1 Planctomycetaceae bacterium
CCACGCTGTCGTTGATCCCGCGAAGCAGGACCGCCTGATTCAACACGGGCAATCCGGTGAGAACCAGTTGCCGCAACACTGCGGCACAGTCTGCCGCCAATTCCTGGGCGTGATTGGCATGCACCACCATCACACTGGTCAACCGACTCCCGGACAGTAACTGCAGCAGGTCCGGCGTGACTCGATCGGGCAATACGATCGGCAAACGGGTATGAACTCGCAGCCTCTGCACATGAGGGATCTGCCCCAGTTGATCGAGCAGCAACTGCAGCTGGCCGTCGGGCAGCACAAGCGGGTCCCCGCCACTCAGGATCACTTCGGTGATGGAGTCGTCATCCGCAATGGCTTCGAGCGCGGGCTGCCATTGAGCCAGCCCTCGAGGCTCCTCGTGGTAAGGGTAGTGCCGTCGGAAGCAGTACCGGCAATGCACCGCGCACGCCCCTGTCGTGATGAGGAGGGCGCGCCCATGATACTTCTGCAGCAGACCAGGCACCCGCCGGGCCTGTGCATCGCCCACTGGATCGTCATCAAACCCGGGAAGAGCTGCTGTTTCCTCTTCCTTCGAAAGGACTTGCAGCAACAACGGATCGTTGGGATCTCGCAACCGCATGCGGGATGCGTAACTGCGAGGAACAAGGAGTGGAAATTCCGGATCGGACACGGCGTCCGGTTCCTGGGCTCGGGGCAAGTCGAGCAGCTCCAGCAGTTCGGCGCGGCTGCGGATGGCCGATGCGAGCGAACGCTGCCAGCGTGAAGGTTCCGCCACGCCGGAAGTTGAGCCCGTGGACGCGATCGCCCCAGGTTGCCAGGACTCGCTGGGCGACATTTCCACTCTGTGTCCCATTTGCTATGCTCCGCCGCAGTGAGGCTGCCACGAAGAGGCTGATTCGATCGACAGAATCCTCGGCAGGCAGGTTCCGAGCCCACAGGCGAAGGACGCGCCCGAATGCTCGGACTGGTGCTGATTGATGGAGCACCCCATCTCGACTCACGTCTTCCGTTCGGGCTGTCCCGAGAGACGATCTTCTCCGCTTTTCCGGCGTCGAAGGAACTGAGTCGGACGGTCACTGTTCGAACACCAGATTAGCGTCCGTCAGAGAAAAAGACCAATGCCACAGATCAACGCTGGTGACTTCCGCAAGGGAATCAAGGTCGTTCACGAAGGCCAGCCCTTCGAAATGATCGAGCTCAACTTTGTGAAGCCCGGCAAGGGCCAGGCCCTGTACAAGACCCGCATCCGCAATCTGCTGACCGGAACAATTCTCGACATTACGTTTCGCAGCGGCGACAGCCTCGAGGCGGCCGACATGCGGAACGCCGATGGCTTGTACTCGTACTTTGACGGCACGAACTACATCTTCATGGACAACGAGAGTTTCGAGCAGGTCTCACTGTCCGCTGCCGTATGCGGAGACCAGATGGCTTTCGTGAAGGAAGGAGCCGAGTGCGGCCTGTTGTACTGGAACGATCAGGTCATCTCCATTTCGCCTCCGAAACACGTCATTCTGGAAGTCACGTACACCGAGCCGGGTATGCGTGGCAACACAGCCACCAACGTGACCAAGCCCGCCACAGTGGAAACAGGTGGAGTCGTGCAGGTCCCCTCATTCATTGAAATCGGGGAAAAGATCCGCATTGCTGCCGAGACCGGCGAATATCTCGGTCGCGCCTAGTCGACTCCATGCCCCTCGGCCCTGAAACTGGAGAAGCCTGTTGTCGTCGCTCCGTGTGAAGTGCTGTGCTATCGGTTCAAACGAAGGTCCTCACAAGCCAATCCTTGAGGCCCATGGGTTTGATGTTTCTCCGGGTGGGGCAAACAGCGAGTACTACGTCGAAGAGAACCTGATCGAAGCGCTCCAGGGAGTCAGTGCCGTCATCGCCGGAGCGGAACCTTACACACGCAAGGTTCTGCTCGCTTCGCCGGGATTGCGGGTCATCGCACGCACTGGTGTCGGCTACGACGCAATCGATCTGGCCACATGCGATGAATTAGGCATCGTGATCGCAACGACACCGGGTGTGAATCACCATGCGGTCGCCGAGCACACCATTGCCATGCTGATGGGCGTCGGGCGCGGGTTTCCCGATCAGGATCAGCGAGTTCGCGAAGGACGCTGGCAGCGCATTCCTTACCCCCGAATCATGGGCACCACGCTGGGTCTGATTGGTCTGGGCCGCATCGGTCAGGCGGTCGCCACCCGGGCCGTAGGACTGGGCATGCAGGTCGTGGCCTGCGAGCCATTCCCTGACATGGATTTTGTCGATGAGTGGGGCATCGAACTGGTTGAACTCAACGACCTGTTGGCTCAATCCGACTACGTCTCCATACACAGCCCGCTGCTGCCGGAGACGCGTGGCCTGATGAACGCAGCGAGATTCTCGCAAATGAAGCCAGGTTCGGTCTTCATCAACACAGCCCGCGGCGCACTGGTTGTCGAACAGGACCTGATTGCCGCTTTGGAGTCGGGGCACATTCGGGCAGCGGCTCTTGATGTGTTCGAAAAGGAACCACTGCCGGTCAGCAGTCCGCTGACCAAAATGAGCAATGTCCTGCTGGCTGGCCACGTTGCCGGACTCGATCTTGAGTCCCAGCGAGACACTCTCACCATGACCGCCGAGACCATCATTGCACTGCATCAAGGCGAATGGCCCGCACAGTGCATCCAGAACCTTAAGGGTCAGACCGGCTGGACGTGGTAAGACGCATCGCAGGATGAGGCCAATGCCGCGAGTCGCGCAGAGAGTGGCTCAGTCGACCAATTCCCCGGTCCCAGCGACTGGCTGACGAGCGGGCATGTTGACCAGATAGATGCCAACGGCGACGCAGGCCCCCGCCAGGGCCAGCCAGAGCGACAGCTGGTCGCCTCGGAACAGGACGCCCAGCGTCACTCCGCAGACGGGTGTCGCAAAACTGAAAACCGAAACCTGCGATGCTCCGTGCTGCTGCAGCAACCAGGCGTTGGCTGCAAAGCAGAATCCGGAAACAAGCAGTCCGGCGTACACAAGTGCCAGGATGGTCGGCATCGTGAGCGTGACCTTCGGCATTGTCTCGAAGGCCAGACTGC
>JAGQPW010000003.1:20066-25127 GCA_020426515.1 Planctomycetaceae bacterium
TGAAAGTGGAGATCTGCAGGAACAGCAGCAACCCGAGGATCAGAGCGTTCCGCCAGTCCCTGCGGCGAGGCAGCCAGAGCGAGGCCCCTTCGACGCGGCACCAGAACAACATGAACACCGAAGCCATGCCAAACCGAATGGCTCCCACGAGAACAGGAGGAAGCTGGTCGATTGCAAAAGCATTGGCAACAGCCGTCCCGCCCCACAGCAACACCGCCAGACTCGCCACACCCACTGAAAAGGGATTCAGCGGAGCGTAACCGGAAATCGGAGGCTCTGGGGACGGTGTGGACACAGTGAACAGTCGGTTGGGGAACCTGACCGCATCGACACCGGAAGCGGCATATGGGTTCGAGTCGCGATGGCTGAACTAGAAGCCCCGCGCACGACGAATGTCGGCCATATCGCGGAGGTCGTAGTCGATTCCGACGTAGTCGAGCAGTGAACAGAGGGACCGCACGGCAACGCCCATGCCATCGGGACCGCTGAACCCGCCAAACTGACCGCCCCCCTTAAGGTGCGGCTCCAGTTCCAGAAACACGCCAGCTGCCCCCAGCTTTTTCATTCGGGATTCGAGTCGCTCAATGTGATTGCGGAAGTCCCGCAGGATCATTTCGTGGCCGGAATCGCCAATGTTGGCCGGAACAAAGTTTTTCAGCCGCTCTTCATCCACGTAGCCCTTCCATTCCAGGTTCGGGTCGATCGCGTAGTCCTTGATGTGAATCCAGCCGATGTGATCCCGCATCGCCACGTACTCGTCGTAGCACTGGACGGGATTCATGTTCTGGGACGACAGGTTGCCGCCGTCGAAAATACAGACGAGATTCTCGCGGGCAATCTTCTCAGAGAGAGCCGCCAGCATGCGGCCGTTCTGGCCAATCAGGTTGGCTTCGACTTCCAGTCCGTACGAGATACCGTGCTCACCAAAGGCATCGGCGATTTTGCCAATCAGTTCGGCCGCCTGGTCGACGTACTTCGCGGGATCGTCCCCCTTGGGGTGATAGAATGAGAAACCTCGAATCAACTTGGCTCCCAGCACCTTGGCGGCATTGATGGTGCGGGCGACTTCGCCATTGAGGTATTCTTCGAACGGCACAAATTTGTTGTGCGAGCCATCCTCCTGATCCAGCAGTTTGACCTTCCCCAGACGGGAGCCAATGCTCGTGACCTGCATGCCATAGTCGTCCTGAATCGACTTGAGCTGGTTCAGCTCGTCATTGCTGAGGTCGACAACATGCTTCACCTCGCCGCTGCCGGAGACATCGACAAACCGTGGGCTGTAATGCTTGAGCCCCAATGCCGCCAGCACGGCCATCTGTTCGATGGCGGATTTGCGATTGGCCGCTTCGTCGGCAAAGGCACTGAGAATGATTGTTGGCTTGTGTGACATGGTTCTGCAGTGTTCGGGAGGAGGATTTCTGACATGGCCTGAGTGCAGTTTAGGGAAAACAGCCGAGAGGTCGAGCACGCGGCCAATTCTCCCCTCGGCGAAATCCCGTTGTCATTGTCCCCTCCAGCACCCTATAATCGCTCGGCTTTGGGAATGCTGCCGCAGCATCCTGCGGCTCATCAGTGGCCAAACCTCCCGGGAGGCCTCAGACGGGGTTCCCCCCGGTTGAGCGCGGCAGTGGTTTCAACTGATCGCCCCCACCCCACTTACGACGTTGATTACGCCCAACGTACGGCCATGAAACCCGAGTTCATCCGCAACTTTTCGATTATTGCCCACATCGACCACGGCAAGAGCACGCTCAGCGACCAGCTCCTGCTGAAAAGCGGCGCAATTACCGAACGCGAGTTTCATGGCCAGATTCTGGATGATCTGGACGTCGAGCGCGAACGAGGCATCACTGTCAAAGCCCGGGCGGTGGCCATCCACTGCCAGTACAAGGGGCAGACATATGAGCTGAACTTTATTGATACCCCCGGCCACGTCGACTTCCACTACGAAGTCTCGCGCAGCCTCGCCGCATGCGAAGGCGCCCTGCTGGTGGTCGATGCATTCCAGGGGGTCCAGGCTCAGACGGTGGCCAACGCTTACGCGGCCATCGAAGCGAATCTGGAAATCATCCCAGTCATCAACAAGATCGACCTGCCCGTCACACGCATTCCGGAAGTGAAGGAAGAAATCGAGAACGTCATTGGGCTGGACGCTTCCAACGCCTTGGAGGTCAGCGCCAAGGCCGGAATTGGTATCGAAGAGTGCATCGCCGCCATCATTGAGCGTATCCCCTCCCCCAAGGGTGATCCCGATGCCCCACTCAAGGCCCTCGTGTTCGATAGCAAGTACGACCATTACCGTGGCGTCATCACCTACATCCGCGTGATGGAAGGGACGCTCCGCAAACGTGACCGTGTTCGCTTCATGCGTGGAGAAAAGGTCCACGATGTGATCGAAGTGGGACAGTTCCGCCCTCACATGCAGGAGGTCGAAGAACTTGGCCCCGGGCAAGCGGGCTACGTCGTCAACGGCATCAAGAGCCTCGGCGCGGTCCACGTGGGAGACACCATCACGCACGAAAACAATCGTGCTGAAAAGGCCCTTCCCGGCTACAAGACGCCCAAGCAGATGGTGTTCTGCGGGATGTACCCGATTGATGCGACCGATTTTGAAAAGCTCCGCGATGAGCTCGACAAGATGGCGCTTAACGACGCCGCCTTTTCGTTTGTTCCGGAAACCAGTGATGCTCTGGGCTTTGGCTTTCGCTGCGGCTTCCTGGGCATGCTGCACATGGAGATCATCCAGCAGCGTCTGGAGGATGAAGCCGACGTCGACCTGATTCAGACGGCCCCGAACGTCACGTACGAAATCGTGCGTCGCGGCGGCGAAGTCGTGATGATCGACAATCCCGTCGACGTCCCCGATGCCGGAGAGATTGAAGAGTTTCGCGAGCCCATTGCCAAAGTGAACTTCATTGTCCCTTCGGCCAATATCGGCACCATCATGCAGCTGTGCGAAGAGCGTCGCGGCATTTACATCAGTACGGAGTATCTCGGCCCTGATCGTGCCCAGATCACCTACGAACTGCCGCTGGCCGAAATCATTTTCGACATGCACGACAAGCTGAAGTCTGCCACTCGTGGCTACGGCACCATGGATTACGAAGTGATCGGCTTCCGTGCCGCCGATCTGGTGAAGCTGGATGTGCTGGTGAAAGGCACACTTGTTGAAGCTTTGGCCACCATTGTGCATCGCAGCACTGCCGATCGTCGCGGCCGATCGCTGGTCAAGAAGCTCAAGGAAGAGATTCCCAAGCACCAGTTCGAAGTGGCCATTCAGGCCGCGATTGGCGCCCGGGTCATCGCCCGAGAAACCATTTCCGCCCTCCGCAAGAATGTGACCGCCAAGTGCTACGGCGGCGACATTACCCGCAAGCGCAAGCTGCTCTCGAAACAGAAAGAGGGCAAGAAGCGGATGAAGCAGTTCGGCATGGTGGAAATTCCGCAAAAGGCCTTCCTGTCGGTCCTGGAAGCCGGCAAGGACGAATAGCGCAGCACTGGCGGCAAGCTGCCAGTGACACCCGCACCGCACTGGCAGCACGTCTGCCCGTCGCACACGTACACTCCATCAGCCCTGACGTATTGCATGTCCCTGGTCAGTCTTCGAAATGTTTCGTTCACGTGGGCCGGGCCTGCATTGCTGGAAGAGGTCGATCTGGAAATCGGTCGTGGTGAGCGTATTGGCTTGCTCGGCCGCAACGGGGCTGGCAAATCGACCCTGATGAAGCTGCTGGTGGGCGAAGTTCCCCCAGACCATGGAGAAATCAGGCTGGCGGATGGCCTGCGAGTCGGTCGGTTGATCCAGGAAGTTCCGGCGGGATCGCATCAAACGGTGACCGAAGTTGTTGCCGAAGGGCTTGGCCCCGATGCACTGGAGGCGCACAACTGGGAGGCCCAGCGGGACATCGAGCAGATTCTCGCACGCACAAAACTGGACGGCGACATGCTGTTCGCCCAGCTCTCCTCGGGCATGAAGCGTCGCGCACTACTGGCACAGGCACTGGTGAGCGACCCGGACATCCTGCTGCTGGACGAACCAACCAACCACCTCGACATCGACTCCATCACCTGGCTGGAAGGCTTTCTGCAGGCCTACGCTGGCACGCTGTTGTTCGTCACCCACGACCGCATGTTCCTGCAGGCGCTGGCCACACGCATCCTGGAAATTGACCGGGGCCGACTGTTTGACTGGACCTGCGACTACCCTACGTTTCTTCAACGCAAAGAACAGGCGCTACATGCTGAAGAGCGGCAGAATGCACTCTTCGACAAGAAACTTGCCCAGGAAGAAGTCTGGATCCGGCAGGGAATCAAGGCCCGCCGCACTCGCAACGAAGGCCGAGTTCGCGCACTGAAGAAAATGCGTGAGGAACGCTCTGAGCGACGCGAACGCATTGGCAATGTCAACATGCAGGCAGGAGAAGCGGAGAAGTCCGGCCGCCTCGTAATGCAGGCCAAACAGGTATCCTTCGCGTACGGCGATCAAACGATCATTCGCGACTTCTCGACACTGCTCTCACGCGGTGACAAAGTCGGCATCATCGGTCCCAATGGTGCGGGGAAGAGCACGCTGCTGAAACTACTGCTCGGAGAATTGCAGCCCACCAGCGGCACGATTCGGCAGGGGACAAACCTGCAGGTCATCTACTTTGACCAGCTGCGCGAACAAATCAACGAAGAGCAGACGGTGGTGGAAATCGTTGGCGAAGGTCAGGACACGCTGGAAATTAACGGCAAGCAGCAGCACATTTATGGTTACCTGCAGGACTTTCTGTTCAGTCCGGAACGAGCCCGCCGCCCGGCCCGCTATCTATCGGGTGGCGAACGAAATCGCCTGCTGCTGGCCCGAATCTTCAAGCGCCCTTCGAACCTGATGGTTCTCGATGAGCCGACAAACGACCTGGACTCGGAAACGCTCGACCTGCTGGAAGAACTCGTTTCCAACTATCCGGGCACGCTCCTCCTCGTCAGCCACGACCGGGCCTTCCTGAACAACGTCGTCACCAGCACACTCGTACTGGAAGGGAATGGAACGGTTCGCGAGTATGATGGCGGTTATGA
>JAGQPW010000003.1:25223-51553 GCA_020426515.1 Planctomycetaceae bacterium
TGACGACTATGTGCGTCAACGCAACCAGCAGCGAATCGCCGAACCTGTCCCCACTGCAGCGACGTCACTGAATCCGAAGCCAGCCCCGGCCGAACGTCCCCGACGACTGACATTCAAGGAGCAAAAGGAGCTGGCCAAACTGCCTCAACAGATTGAAGAGCTGGAAACACAGCAGGCCAAGCTTCACGAGGCCATGGCTGATCCAGCCTTTTTCAAACAGGATGGCGCCGCCATTGCCGCCAAGACGACCGAGCTGAATGAGCTGGGAACGCAACTTAAGACTGCCTATCTCCGCTGGGAAGAACTGGCCGCGATGGAATAACTGAAACCAAGACGTGTACGAAATCCCCAAACTTGGGGATCAACGCCAAGCGGCACTTGACGGACATCACCTGCGGCAACAATGCTCTAATCCGGGCCCTTACCATAGCGTCATCCGGCGGGCACAGGGTGAATGATTCAGTGTCTCGCCCGGATCAGCGATACCCAATGTGTGCAAATTGCACCCCGCAGACCGGACGTCTCGGCCTAAGACAACCAAGGGCGAATTAGCCAACAAGGTGCGAGGCTGCCTTGAAAAAGTCGGCAGACGAACCCAATCGCAAGCTGCACACCATGGCGTTCTCGCGATTGATTCCCTTGGTCTTGTGAAATACGCCGAACAACAAACTGAACCGAAGGCGCTGAACCTTGTGACTCAGCGATGCGCATTCGCCCTCACTGACGATGTTGTCAACGGGACCAGGTCAAGACCGAGAAACCCATGACACCCTTGCCTTTTGTTTGGCCTTATGCCGTAGCATTCTGGATTGTGTACGCCTGGGCATTCTGCCCGGAGTACAAAATCGTTCGAAGCGCCCAACGCTCGCTGGGCTGCAGAGATGCGAAATCGCTGCAGGTTCTCGTATTCGGACACGGGGCAGCTCTTGTGGCGTCGTTCCCCTTGGCTTGGATACCGACCTTCCAAATCACGGAGTTTCGAACCGGCGCGTATCTCGTTGGCATCGCAGTATTGATTGCCGGGAGCCTTTTGCGTCGCCACTGCTGGCGTATGCTTGGAGCCTCTTTCACCGGAGACGTTCGAGCGACTGCCGGGCAAAAGGTCATTACTCGAGGGGCGTACTACTTCATTTGCCACCCTTCATATACAGGTGGAATTCTGTTGTATACCGGTGTCGGAATCGCCCTTGGAAGCTGGGCATCCATTGGATTGCTGGCGGCAGCCACCCTTACAGCATACATCTATCGCATCGCTGTCGAGGAACGAGAGCTCCTTGCCGTGATCGGAGAGCCGTACAGACTTTTCATTAGCACGCGCAAGCGTCTCATCCCGTTCATCTACTGAGCGAGATTATCGTCAAGGTGGATAAACAACGGGACCTAACAACCCGCCTTCCAGTTCCCCCAATACCCCGGCGTTCCATGCAATGACACGAATTGACACCTTCTCCGGAACAGCGGATGAATTAGCGCAATTCGTTGGCAAGGTGTGGTCCGACTCCTACACCGGGAAGATGTCGTTCATTCACTGGACGCCAGAGTACCTTCAATGGCAACTACGGCTGGATGACCCTCAACAGCGGAACAATCTGCTGGCCGCCTATGACGGAAACACTCTGGTCGGAGTACTCCTGGGCATCAACCATTCGTTCCGCGTGGAATCCGAGGTGATCCCCGGGTCACTCTGGAGCTGGCTATCCGTCCGGTCGGACTACCGAGGTCGAGACATCGTAAAGGCTCTCGACGAAGAGAGGCAGCGTCGTCAACGAGAGGCTGGCTCCAAACTCATCGCCAGTTTTCGTTATTTCGGGACTCGGCACTCGCTTGCAGAGCGTCCGGTGAATCGCACTCCGCAACAGTATAGTTCCCGACTTGGATTTTGGGCTCGCGTGCTCAATCCAGCCCGCTTTGGTCGCTGGCACGTCAAACGTCTCGAAGCGAACCTCGGAGCATTGTCGGGCCCGTTTGCCCCGGTTCCTCGGCTGGAACACAAAGGCACCACAATCTGCCGATTCAGGCATGAGGACCTCGACGAATGTCTCGAACTTGTTCGGAACTCGTATTCAACCGTCAAGTTCTCCGTGGATTGGGCCAAGCCTTCATTGGCACACCAGCTGGCTGGCAATTCGCTTTCACACACGCTGCTGCTGAAGGAGGGTGGACGAATCTGCGGTTTGATCAATTTTCACGTCCTGCCATTTCAGTCCAGGACCATCGAAAAGGTCGGCGTGATTGATTTGCTTGCTTTCGGCGGCGGCAGTTCAAGAAAGCAAGCACAACTGGTTGACGCCGCACTGGCGGAAATGCGCGCACTGGATGCAATCCTCGCTCTTAAGTTACGTTCCGGAGACGCTCCGGCTGTTCCTTTACTGCGAAATTGTTTCGTCCCCCAGCACGCGGATTCGTTCGTCGTATTGCGCTGGCTGGATCGAACAAGAGAGCTTCCGGAGAACATTCCGATGCACCTGCTGTGGCGTTAGTTTCGCCCCTGTTGACCTCATTTTTCAGCTTCGCGATCGACCTGACATGAGAACGCTTTCCTTAATTCCACGCAGCCTGCTGCGAACAACGTTGCGGGCGGTACGCGGCGTCAAATTCGCACCGTTCGAGCGCCAGCTTACCCACGCGTCGGCTCGACAGCGTGACTGGCTACTGAAACGTATCCACAGGTGCCGTGACACGACGTTCGGCAAGGACCACGGGTTCAGCAGCATTCGAAACCTAGAGCAGTTTCGACAACAGGTGCCGGTTGCCACCTACGATTATTTTGCGCCCTACATCAACAAAGTCGCGCGAGGTGAAACGCAAGCACTGCTTCCTGCAGGGGACTCGCTGCTGCAATTCACAATCACGACCGGTTCTACGGGAGTTCCCAAACTGAATCCGGTTTCAGCAACCTGGCTGCGTGAGTACAAGGCCGTCTGGGACATCTGGGGCGTCAAACTGTTTACGGACCACCCTCATCACATCGGTTCAAGCGTCCTGCAGATGGCTGGGACGTGGGACATGGGACGAACCGAAGGCGGACACCAGATCAGCATGGTCAGCGCGCTGCTCGCGCGCCATCAATCCCCCCTGCTGCGTCCGTTTTATGCCCTTCCTGAGATACTCAATAACATCGCCGATCCCGTTGCTCGCCACTATGCCGCATTGCGGCTGTGTATCACCGAGAGAATTGGCTGGATCATCCTGATGAATCCAGGGTCGTTGATTCGCTTGGCCGAAGTCGGCGATCAGTACAAAGCCGAACTCATCCGGGACGTCACCGACGGCACGTTGACGGACAAGTTTGAGATCCCGACCAAGATACGGCACGCACTGCAACGATCGTTCTTCAGACCCAATCCAACCGCAGGCCGGTCTTTGCACGAAATCGCTGAAGCCTCCGGTCGCCTGTTGCCCAAGGACTACTGGAACCAACCGGTGATTTCCTGCTGGCTTGGTGGAACTGCAGGATTTCAATCCCGGTACCTGCGCGAGTTTTTTGGCCATTCGCCTATGAGGGACATGGGACTTGTCTCAAGCGAAGGTCGTCACACGATTCCACTGGAAGATGATCGACCGGAAGGAGTTCCTGCTGTTGGTGCAGGATTCTACGAGTTTGTGCCCGTCGACGAGGGAGATTCCCCTTCGACGGTATTGGAAGGTCACGAGCTCACTGTCGATCGCGACTACCGACTCCTGATCACAAATTCCGGAGGGTATTATCGCTTTGATATCGGCGATCTGGTTCGTTGCCGGGGATTCCACGGAGAGGCGCCGTTGCTCGAATTCCGGCAGAAGGTCGATCGCATCGGCGATCTCGAAGGAGAAAAGATGACGGAACATCAGATCGTTGCTGGAGCAGAACAAGCGGCCCACAAGTGTGGCTTCAATCTCGGGCAGTTTACTGCTGTCCCGCGGCGACACTCCATCAATGGGCAACGTTATGAGTTCCTGATGGAAATTTCCGACATTCCCGATCCATCAATGGCCCGTCGGTTCCTGGAGCAAGTTGACCAGGAACTGGCCACGTTGAATTTCCTATGGCGAGCCCGACGCAAAGAGGGGGTTATTGGCAAACCGGTCCTGCATCGACTTGCCACCAACACCTGGGACGAGTACATCCGGAAAGAAACCGAACGCCGAGGAACGGGAGACTTTCAATACAAACATCCGGCGCTTGTGCCAGATGAGCGTTGGGGAGAGAGCTTCCATCCCATCGACACCATCTCCCTGGAATGACCCACCGCAAGCGGCTTCACGCTTCCCGTGCTTCCTGGTCCGGTTGATGCTCTCTCAGTTCGACAAGACGTTCCCACCACAACCTCTTCTTGATTGAGCCATCGCGGCTGCCAAATTTGCACCCACCAGTGCCACTTCAAAAGCACGCAGCGGTGCCACAATGGCAGCACACACAGCAGCCACACTCGCGCAATGTCTCTGATATAAACGAGTTGTGAGAACGGGGAGCGGTTGGCGCGCAGTTTGCATTCCCAATGGGACGTTGGTCCACGGGCCGACATGTATCGGAAAACCTACTCCGCCGCAGAGCGGTTGCAACTTTGGGTGCGTTTCGAGAGGAGACATCCACCATGGCAGTTTCAGAGAAGATTATCGGCATCGACCTGGGAACCACGAACTCGGTCGTTTCCGTCATGGAAGGTGGTGAAGTCAAGGTCATCGCCAACCAGGAGGGTGCCCGAACGACGCCCAGCGTGGTTGCGTTCACCGACAAGGGCGATGTGCTCGTGGGTGAGCCCGCGAAGCGCCAGGCTGTGACAAATCCGCACAACACCATTTATTCGGTGAAGCGGTTCATGGGACGTCGCCACAGCGAAGTCCAGTCCGAAGAAAAGATGGTCCCCTACAAAGTCGTCGGGGGCAGCTCGGACTACGTCAAGATCGACATCAATGGCAAAGAGCACACGCCGCCGGAAATCTCGGCCAAGGTGCTGCTCAAGTTGAAGGAAGCGGCGGAAAACTACCTCGGTCACCGCGTGAACAAAGCGGTCATCACTGTTCCCGCTTACTTCAACGATGCCCAGCGTCAGGCCACCAAAGACGCTGGTCAGATTGCCGGTCTGGAAGTCGACCGCATTATCAACGAGCCAACCGCAGCCGCTCTGGCCTACGGACTCGAAAAGAAGAAAGAAGAGAAAATCGTCGTCTTCGACCTCGGGGGCGGAACGTTTGACGTTTCGATTCTGGAAGTCGAAGAAGGCTCCGTGGAAGTGCTCTCCACCAACGGGGACACACACCTCGGCGGTGACGACTTCGACGAAGAGCTGATCAACTACATCGCGGAAGAGTTCAAGTCGCAGGAAGGTATCGACCTGCGGAGCGAGCCGATGTCGCTGCAGCGTCTGCGTGAAGCGGCGGAGAAGGCCAAAAAGGAACTCTCCACGCTGCAAAGCACGGACATCAACCTGCCGTTCATCTACCAGTCCAAGCACCTGCAGATGCAGATCTCCCGCTCGAAGTTTGAGCAGCTGATCGATCCGCTGGTCGAGCGCTGCCGCAAGCCGGTTGAACAGGCCCTCAAGGACGCCAAGCTCACGCCGTCGCAAATCGACGAAGTGGTCCTCGTCGGTGGATCGACCCGCGTGCCGATGGTGCACGACCTGGTCAAGAAGATCTTCAGCAAGGAGCCCCACAAGGGGGTCAACCCGGACGAAGTCGTCTCGATTGGTGCAGCCATCCAGGGGGCGATTATCTCCGGCGATGTGAAGGACGTGGTGCTGCTCGACGTCACACCGCTCTCCCTCGGCATCGAAACCGAAGGCCGCGTGATGACCGTCCTCATCCCACGCAACACGACAATTCCCTGCACCAAGTCCGAGACCTTCTCGACTGCGGCCGACAACCAGTCCGCGGTCACCGTGCGGGTGTTCCAGGGCGAACGCTCCATGGCCGAAGACAACCGGCTGCTGGATCAGTTCGACCTGACCGGACTGCCACCCGCGCCGCGTGGGGTTCCGCAGATTGATGTCACCTTCGACATCGATGTGAACGGCATCCTGAACGTCTCCGCCAAGGACAAGGCGACCGGCAAGGAACACAAGATTGCCATCAAGCAGTCGAGTGGCCTCTCGGACGACGAGATCGAAAAGATGCGGAAAGACGCCGAAGCTCACGCCGACGACGACAAGAAGAAGCGTGCTCTGGCCGAAGCCCGCAACAAGGGTGAGCAGTTCGCCTACCAGACCGAAAAGCTGCTCAAGGAGCATGCCGACAAGCTGGACGAAAGCTCCAAGAACGCCATCACTGCGGCCATCGAGAAAGTCCGCGAGACGGTGAAGGGCGATGATGCCGATGCCATCAACTCCGCCGTGCAAAACCTCGAACAGGCGACACACGCCCTGTCGAAGCACATGTACGAAGCCGAACAGGCTGCTGCCGCCGCCGGTGAAGCCGGCAGCGAAGCAGCTTCATCCTCCGGTGGCGGCGACGATGTGATCGACGCCGAGTTCGAAAAGAAGTCCTGATCTCAGGACTAATGAGCCTCAGTCGCCAGAGCCCCGAAAGCCCCGTGCTTCCGGGGCTCTGTGTGTTGAGAAGGGTTTGAATGTCCAGAGTTGGGAGACGAGCGTGACGCTGAAGCTGAGACCCGAGTGACGTAGAGTGCGTCAGGCGACGGGTGGCTTGCGATGTCGCTGGGCTTCAATCCATGCGGACGCACCACCACTGCAAAGATGCTGAACTCCACTTCTGGACTCAACACGCCCTCTTTGATTCCCTCGCTCGACCGGAGTAGAATGCTCTGTTCGCATTTGCGAGGCCACACTTTGGCGGTAAGTCCCGTCAGTTAAGTGGTTTGCACCTTGGCATCCGACTTCGGTCCCAGTCCCTGGAACTTCCGACATGAATCCCTACGCCTCGCTGGCGGATGACTACTTCGTCAACATGCACCTGAACACCGAGATGCAGCTCCCTTCTGCCCGGGAGACGGTGCTGGAGTTCTTTGAGCGTGTGCAGAAGTCGTATCCCTCCATGCGGAACTTCTATACCCGCGAGAATGGCGATTCGGTGATGGAGGAGGACAAGGATCAGGCCAGTTACCGCTGGATGTGTCTGGAACAGCGGCGAATCTGCAGTGGATACGTCAATCCCCCGTCCATCGACTCAGCCCTGGAGCAGCACCAACTCGCCCTTGAACTGGCCCCGTACATGCTGTCCGCCAGTCCACTCGACTGCGAAGCGCTCGATTTCCTGATGGGGTTCGATTTCGACTACAAAGGGAATCATGACGAAATTGTTGCTGAAGCCTTGGGCATGGGAGGAGCACTGGAGGGGCTGCTGACCATCCCCGGCGGCAAACCTCTGAATTTCGAGCCCGCCCTCACCGTGGCCCTGGGCAACGACTGCCGACGGCAGTGTCGGATCATGGTCGAAACGCGGACGAACGCTTATCAGGTCAAGCGGGGCGAATTTCCCGAAGAGGCGATCACCGTGTACTTTACGGTTCGTCAATACGGAAGTTTGCCGCACAATGGCTCCTTCAAAGAGACCCTTGCGGAACTGCGGCAGGACTGCGAGCGGCTCCTGAACGAATGTGTCGCCGACCAGATCCTCAGACCACTCGCTCAGGCGATTTCGCGGCGGTAATCGGAGGTCCGCAGGCTGGCGCCGGGCGCCGGTTTGCACGATCCTCAATCGCTCGATATCATTGGAGGGCTCCGGACTGTGCTGCCGATGGAGACATCGCGCCTTGGTGCTTTCGGAATCACGTATTCACATCCGCCATCCGGCGGTTCATAGGTCAAAGGTACACAGTCATGGCAAAGACACAGCGTAAACTGAAGAAGGCAAACCACGGCAAGCGTCCCGCCAGTGCTCAGGCCCGACGGGCGAAGCGTCGCCACATCAAGACGTAGTCTGAGTCTCACTGCGGGGCCGTAGCTCAGTTGGGAGAGCGCTGCGTTCGCAATGCAGAGGTCGTGGGTTCGACTCCCATCGGCTCCAATTCATCGGCACCTGCCTCCTCACGTCGTGGCGGGTGCCGGTTGCATTGACGGGGCCTTCGTCGACGGAAGGGCCATGCCATGAAACTGCTCGTCAGTGTGCGCACCGCAGAAGAGGCCTGCGCTGCGCTGGCAGGGGGAGCGGACATCATCGATGTCAAAGACCCCGCAGCGGGCGCACTCGGCATGGCCTCGCCCCAGACGCTGACTGCCATTCGCGCTGTTGTTCCGGACAGCATCTCCTTGAGCCTGGCGCTCGGAGAAGTCATCGAACGTGAGCAGCATCTCCCGGCCAGCCTCCCCCGATCCGACTTCGCAAAGCTCGGCCTCGCAGGCCTGAACGACCCCAGCCACTTCCAGCAGCGCTGGGTCAACATCCGACAGCAGGTCGACGCCAATGCCCCATCACCCCGTCGATGGATCGCAGTCGTCTATGCCGACCATCGAGGCTGCAACGCCCCCACTCCCGAAACCGTCCTGCAGGCCGCGTGTGCAACGCACTGCGCGGGCCTGTTGTTTGACACCTCTGACAAACAGTCGGGCCACCTGTGGAGTCATCTCTCCGACAGCCAGCTGAAACCGCTCATCATTGAGGCTCAGGCTCAGGGACTGCTTGTCGCCGTGGCCGGAAGGCTGGGCCTTGCGGACATTCCGGCCGCAGCCTCACTGGGAGTCGACATCTTCGCGGTCCGTTCCGCCGCATGTGTCGGCGGGAGCCGAGACGGCCCCGTTTGTCGTCACGCGGTAGCCGAGCTGAGAGCCCAGCTGCCCGGCTCGAACTGAGTCGCAGCGAGCTTTGCGGCCGTGAAGCGGCAGTCACTCCGCCAGAAACTTCGCCGGCACGGTTGCCGTGGGACCTCGCAGGCGAGAGATTGGTGCCTCCTTTCCCGAATTCCGTTCTTTGCTTCAGCAGGCTTCGTCGATGATCTGGTTTGTGCTGGGATGCATCGGCATCCCGTTCGTGATCTCCGTGGTGCTGACGGCACTCTTACGTCGATGGGCTCCGGCCTGGGGACTGGTCGACCAGCCGGCTGCCCGCAAGATGCACACCAACCCCACGCCACTGGGAGGGGGCATCGCAATTTACCTCGCGACAGTCATTCCGGTGGGATGTGCCCAGTTGGCGGTCGTGTGGCTGCTCAGGCAGCCCGTTATGCCCACATGGATGCCCGCCGAACTCGTACCGCATCTCGACGGAGTGCTGTACCGATCCGGACAGATCTGGGGCATCCTCGCCGCCGGGGGGCTGCTCGTCGCCATGGGACTCCTTGATGACCGCTTTGGACTCTCGTGGAAGGCGCGGCTCACGGTCCAACTGCTGATCGCCATTGGACTGGTCAGCGCCGGAGTCCAAGCCACGGTGTTTGTCAGCCAACCCCTCGTGGGAGCGGTCTTCACGGTGTTCTGGATTGTACTGCTGATCAACTCGCTGAACTTCCTCGACAACATGGATGCCCTCTCCTCGGGCATCGGGCTGATTGCCAGTGTGATGTTCGCGACCATCATGCTCTCGCTGGTGGGCGAGCCGCGCTGGTTCGTGGGAGGCTGTCTGCTGTTACTGGCCGGTTCGCTGGCTGGTTTTCTGTGCCACAACTGGCCTCCAGCCAAGATCTTCATGGGCGATGCGGGCAGCACCTTCATCGGCCTGATGCTCGCCACGCTGACCATCGTGGGCACGTTCTACGATGAATCGATCGGCAAGCCGCACGTGATGCTGGCGCCGCTCTGCATTCTTGCCGTGCCGCTTTACGACTTCACCTCGGTCATGCTGATTCGCCTCTCCGAAGGGCGCAGCCCGTTTCAGCCGGACAAATGTCACTTCTCACACCGACTCGTCGAGATGGGACTCAGCCGCAAGTACGCCGTGCTGACGGTCCATTTCGCCACCATCACCACCGGACTGGGAGCGCTGCTGTTGTACCGCGTCGCCGACTGGAATGGAGCCGCCCTGGTTGTCGCCCTGGTTTTGTGTGTGTTGATGATGATCGCCATTCTGGAAACGGCGGGCCGCAAGAAACGTCAGGCAACCACGGAAGCACCGGAAACGCCCGCTTCGGCATAGACGTGCGTCTACCGATTCAACACATATCACCCGCAACACTCTTTGAGCAATTGCCCCCGGTTGGCGGAGTCGTCACAGTGAATGGTCACGTCCGCTGGCCTCAGGTCTGAATAATTCTTATGGAACACGCGCTCACGCTCGCTATGTTTGTCTTCTTCACCGCGCTCGTCGGTCTGCTCACCTGGTGGCTGACCCGGCGGGATGACCACGAAAGTTCCGGGGGTTACTTTCTGGCAGGCCGCTCATTGACCGGCGGATACATCGCAGGCTCGCTGCTACTGACGAACCTCTCGACCGAGCAGCTCGTTGGCCTGAATGGGGCCGCCTACGCCGATGGACTGTGCGTGATGGCCTGGGAAGTGGTCGCCGCCATGTCGCTGGTCATACTGGCGCTTATCTTCCTGCCCCGCTACCTGAAGAGTGGCATCGCGACGGTGCCACAGTTTCTCGAAGAACGCTACGACGCAGGAACCCGCAAGTACACGACGATCATTTTCCTCGTCGCCTACACCGCCATTCTGCTGCCCATCATCCTGTATACCGGGGCCACCGGAATGACGGGCATCCTCGATGTGCGGCAGCTCACCGGTATTGAGTCAACAGCCGGGAACATCTGGCTGATGGTCTGGCTGATCGGCATGATCGGGTCCGTCTACGCCATCTTCGGCGGCCTGCGAACGGTCGCCGTCTCCGATACGCTCAATGGGTTTGGACTGCTGACCGGGGGTGTGATGATCGCCCTGTTCGCCCTCGCCACCGTGAACAGCGCGGGCCCCGTGGCCGCATTGGAAACATTGATGGAACAACATCCGGAGAAGTTCAATTCACTGGGTAGTCCGAATCAGTCAGTCCCGTTCTCCACGCTGTTTACCGGTGTGCTGCTGCTGAATCTGTTTTACTGGACCACCAACCAGCAGATCATTCAGCGCACGTTTGGAGCGAAGAGTCTGGCCGAAGGTCAGAAAGGGGTGCTGATCGCCGGTGTGTTCAAAATGCTTGCCCCCGCCATCCTCGTCATTCCCGGCATTGTCGCGTTCCACCACTACGGACAGATTGAGATTGAGGGACAGCGTCACGTGATCACTGCGGTGAACCCGGAGCAGGGGACCGTGACGTATCAATCGACCGATGGCCCTCAAGAACACTCGGTCGAGAACACGGAAAGTTACCTGCCCGTCGAATTCAAAGACCGGGCCTACGGGCGGCTGGTCCAGCAGATCCTTCCCTGGTATCTGCGAGGCTTTTTCGCTGCGGCAGTCATTGGGGCGATCCTCAGCTCGTTCAACTCAGCTCTAAACAGTTCCGCCACGCTGTTCAGTCTGGGGGTCTATCGCGACATGCTGCATCCCAACGCCACCGATGCCCAGGTAATTCATGCGGGCAAGGTCTTCGGCTGGATTGCCGCCATTGCTTCGATGACAATCGCCCCGCTGCTGATCGGGCAGACAAGCATCTTCGGATACCTGCAGGATATGAACGCCCTATACTTCATTCCGATTTTCGCGGTGATGGTGGTCGGCATGACGACTACGCGCGTCCCGGCGGTCGCCGCCAAAATCGGATTGACTTTTGCCCTGCTCGTCATGGTCGTGAAATACTTCGTCCCCGGAGTCGGCCCCAGGATTGATGCTGTCATGCACAACTTTCATTTCCTGGGACTCGTGTTCGTCTCGACGATCGCTTTGATGCTGATCGTTGGAGCGGTCAAGCCACGATCGACTCCGTATTTGCAGCAATCGTCCGGGGCTGTCGATCTGACTCCCTGGAAACCAGCCTGGCCGGTCGGTCTGACGCTGGTGGCCATTGTCTTAGGCGTTTATATCGCCTTTGCCGATACCTCGATCATCTTCGGTCCGTAAACTGATTGTGTTCCATTCGAATTCATTCGTGCCCGCTGAGTTGTCATGTCCACCGAACAAAACCCGTCACCGACACCCGAGGAACCGACGCAGCCACCAGCCGAGACACCGGCTGGGTCTCCCGCTGCCGACGCCGCCGTGGATCACGATCCGCTGCCCGAAGATGAAGAGCTCACTCCCGAGTTGATGGAAGACGAATGCCTGCGGGGCGATGCCATGCTGCGCTGGGCGGCACTCTTGCTCGCGATCCTGTTGAGCTGGACCTGCATCACGGAGTCGACCGTCCTCGTGCAGATTCGCAGCGGCGAATACATGCTGTCGCATGGGGTGCTGCCGCCTCGCACGGATCCCTTTTCCGCCTCGGCCGCCGACCGCCCCTGGGTCAATCTGGGATGGCTCAGTGACATTGTTTTGGGACTGGCGCACAAGGGAGGCTTCTGGCTGGTCACACTCGTGGGCGTCGTCTGCACGCTGTGCGGGTTCCGGGCGCTCAATCGATTCTCACTGTCGCAGGTCAGCACATGGTGGGCCTCAATCTGTCTCGTCGTCGCCGCCCTGGCCGCGTTTCCAGTTCTGCAGCCGGGGCAGGGATCAGTCACTCTGCTGGGACTGTCACTGCTTGGCCTCCTGCTGCTCGGACAGCAGCAGCGCAGCATCACCGGCCTGACCTGGAAACTTCCGCTGCTGATGTTCCTGTGGAGCAACAGCGATCCCCGTGCTTTCCTCGGGCTGCTGCTGCTGCTTGGCTGGGCCATCGGCGCTGCGCTGCGCCCCCAGCCAAAGATTGACTCGGGTGAAAGTACAACACCGGTCGAGAACCCATGGACGTTGTGTGGACTGGGCATCTTCGCCGCATTGATTCATCCGTGGCACATTCACGTTCTGCTGGCTCCGTACAACAAACTGTTTGTTGTTGCTCCGGAACTGAAGGCCTACGCCGAAACCAGCGACATGGGCTTTCACTGGACGATCTATGGACTGCTGGACCAAGCCTTCTGGAATCAGCTGGACCTGTTCGGCTATTTCGCCGTGGTGTTATTGGGGCTGGCACTGGCAACGCAGATTCTGAACCTCTCCCGACTCCACTTCGGCTGGGCGCTGGGTTGGCTGCTCGTGAACCTCACCTGTCTGTGGTCGGGTGAACTGCTCGCCTGTGCGGCCGTCGTCAATGCGATGGTCGCTATCCTTAATGGGCAGGACTGGTTCCGCAGCACCTTCTCACAGGATTACGCGATCGACACGATGAGCGTCATCTTTGGTCGAGCCGGTCGAGCCGTCACGGTTCTGGCAATGTTCTTTGCTGCCTACGCAACCATCAATGGCATGCTGATGGGACCGGACGGTCGACGGGTCGGCATGGGACTTGATCCCCGCTGGCAGGACCGCAGCGATGGCCTCGCCGAACTGCTGGATGATGTCTATGGTGAAGGCGTCTTCCCGTTGCGACTCGATCAGGGGGACCTGCTCATCTGGCTGGGACGGAAGCCATATGTTGACAACCGCCTCTCGCTCTATGCCTCCGGCAAGCGCAACCTGCTGCAGGCTCATCGTGACATTCGCATCGCCCTGAGAGCCGAACGTCCACAATTGCTGGGAAGCGGCAAACCGGAGGTCTGGAAATCTGGACTGTCTGAGTTTGAAACCTTTTCCGTCATCCCAAGGCTGTGGGGTCGAACCCCGGACTACTCTACGTTCTTCGACTTACTGCTCAATCAATGGGAGTTGTGCGGGATCTCCGCTGCCAGCGCGGTGTTCCTCCCGACAGATATCAAGAATCCGGAACTCCAGGCATTCGTTGAGGAACACTCGCTCGGCGGCTTCGTCAACTCTGGCATTCGCCATCCTGATAAACGAACAGTGATCGCCCAGACGCCAACCTGGCCCACACCGCCCGGAACGTACGACCGCTGGCTCATTCAAAAGCGGCCGCGCACAAACAACGCCATTCAGCTGGCCGCTCATTACAACGCGCTGCGGGCCGGACTGTCTGAACAGATGCCACTGCCTCAGGTGCTCGGCCTGATCCAACTGGCGATCCGTCATGCCCGGTTGGGACTGGAAGAATCACCCGGCAACGCGATCGGCTATCGCATCCTGCGCGAGTCGTACGCCGCGCTGGGTCAACTGGAACAGGTCCTGGCACAGGCGCGTGGAGTGCAGGTCGGCTCGGACCTCCGGTCCACACAGGCTCTTGCGGCGGCGTATCACAGTTATCAGGCCTCACAGAAACTGGAAGATCTGTATCAGCTGGCGTTTCTGCAACTGAATACGCAGCAGCTTGATCTCGCCCTGAAGTCGCTGGAAGAGTTCCAGTCTCGTCACGGTTCACTCACACTCCGGCCACTTTCCGATCCTGGCGGCCTTCAACAGCAAACCGACAACGAAACACTGGTCGAAGACCTGCGCAAGCACATCAGCGAAGTCCGCAAGCAGCTCGAGGAGTTGGCAGCAAATAACGCCCCCCCGCAACAACTCGTCAGCGTGGCGGTGGGCAGCCGCTGCCCCGGACTGGCTCTGGAACTGATTGAACGGGACAAGACACAGGTCGCACAGAATCCGGAACTCTCATTGCTGTATGCGGGCCTGCAATTGTCCAGCGGTCGGTCCGAAGATGCCTGGGAATCGCTGGAAGCACTGGAGCGTTACTTTCCAAACGATGACATCCGCCCGCAACAGTTGTCGATGTTCCAGTCCTGGTGCCGGCAAACGGCTCAGGCCAACCTCGCGGCACTGGACCTGCCACGAGCCATTAAGCTTCTGAAGCGGTCCGCAGCGGCCCAGTCACGATCGGCACTGAGATCGCTGCTGGAAACACCAACGCTGGCCAACGCCGCCCCATCGCAGCTGGACCTCAATGTTCCACTGTCCGTCGCCCTCACGCTGGGCCTGCAGACGCAGTATCAGCCGATGCTGGAGCAACGCCAACTGGAGATCGCCGCACTGGAACTCGAACAGGGATATCCTGACCGAGCTGTTGACGCGCTGGAGAACACCCTGAAGTTTAACCCCAACACATCACTGCGGCCCCTGCTGGCAACATACCTGGCAATCCTGAACGGCAGCCAGATCGATCCAACGCCTCCCATCGACCGTATCCCAGTCACAGGAGACATGTTCGCGCCGGAAGACCCGCAGGAGGAATCGCCCGTTTCCGATCCGGCTGCGTCCTCCACGGATCAGTAGCATCCCAGCAGAACCCGCCGCCTCAGCGACCTCGCTGATGCCGCTGATTCCGGACTTTCGCAGCAATCCGCGACAGGAATGTCTGGGCACGCTGTTCGCCGTCGCGACTGCCCGCCTGAGATGCGGTCTGCATCTTCTGAAACTGCGACTGGACAAGCTTGCGATAGAGTTCAAACTCGCTGGCCAGCATCTGAGGCTGCATCGCACGGCGAGGAGCCACCTGATCGCGGTACAGCTCCTCAAACCGTCCCCGACTTCCGGCGGCACTCACGTCACCAACATCGAACTCGCGAATGGCCCGCGATACCCCGGCTGCGGCGTCACGAATCCAGCGGCGTATGTCCTGCCACTCCCGCTTCTCCTGCGAATCCGCTGCACGCACCTCATCAGGATTGAGGTCCCGATCGAGCGACTTGAGCTTGCCCGCCATTCCATGCAGCTGTTTACGCAGCTGCCCCATATTGGATTCAATCTGCTGAATCACATTCCAGTCGGACTCGATGCGCTGATACACCAGCTCGCTGTCTCCCGACGCAGGCGGAGTTGCTGCCGGAACATATCCGCTTGCGAGTGGACCATTCATCCGCACCACAATCGGCCCGGCGAGCCAGGTCAGAGGTTGATCCAGCAGGCCCAGCGACTGTGCCGACGAAACGACAGGCACGTTGTTGATGGACCACAGCTGAATTTCCTCAACCGGCAACCCGGCGGCTCCACACAGGAGACGCAACGTGATGACCCCGCCCGTCGCGCCCAGAGTCTCAGGCGGCACCTGCAGATAGACATCTTGCGGCGCGGTCGCGGGTTTGTACCAGACCCACAACATACCGCGTCCCTCCGGCAGTGTGACCGGCTCCCAATTGGTCGATGGCGGGCGTGTCGCAAACGGAATCACAACAGCGACTCAAAGCAGACAACAGGAAAGGACTCACACACAGAGAGGCACTCAACCATACGCATGTGCGGGTGATCGTCGCGAGAAAATTCCGAGGCCAATCAGACTTCGTGAATGTCGCCATTCTCTTTGTAGACCACCTTATACAAGTCGCGACGACGATCGTTCCAGTTTTGCACGCTGCCGCTTTCCTTGTGCCGCCGCAACTGCTCGACATCGACATCGTGAATAATGATCGTTTCGATGTTCGCGTTGCACTCGGCTGCAATGGCATCACGCGCGAACTCGGCATCGGCAGGCGTGAAGATGGCAGACTGGGCGTAGTGAATGTCACTGTTCTCAACGAACGGCAGGTTCCCGGTGCATCCGGCCACCGCCACGTACACATGGTTCTCCACGCAGCGGGCCAGCGCACAGTGCCTTACTCGCAGGTACCCGGCCTTGGTATCGGTGTTGAAGGGCACGAATATGATCTTCGCTCCCTTTTGAGCAGCGATCCGCACCAGCTCGGGAAACTCGATGTCGTAACAGATCAGAATCGAAACGACGCCGCAGTCGGTATCAAACACATTCACCATTCGACCGGGAGTCACGCCCCACCATTTGCGCTCGCTGGGCGTGATGTGAATTTTTTCCTGCTTCTCCAGCGTGCCATCCCGCCGAAACAGGTACGACACATTGAACAGGTATCCATCCTCCATGACGAATTGTGATCCGCCGATGATGTTGATGTCGTACTTGACCGCCATCTCGGTGTGGAAGTCGAGATATTGCGGCGTGAATTCCGAGAGCTTTCGGGCCGCTTCGCCGGGACGCATTTCCCCCACGCACGAGAGTAGCTGCGTTGTGTGCAATTCCGGGAACAGAATAAAATCGCTCTTGTACTCGCTCGCGGTGTCGATGAAGAACTCGCACTGCTGAGCGAAGTCTTCGAAGGCAGAAATCGTCCGCATCTGGTACTGCACCACGGCCAGCCGTACCGGCTCCGTCGTGTGTCCGTAGCGTCGCTTGGCTCCGTGCCGATACTCAAAGTTCAACCACTCCAGGAACGTCGCGTAGCCGCGGCTGTCCTTGTCGGAAGGAAAGTAGTCGGCAATCAATCCGCGAATCGAGAACCCGTTAGACAGTTGAGCGGTGAGCACCTGATCGTAGAGCGTCTTGTCCATGACGTCTTCCACGTACTCGCGGGCCGTCATCGTTTCTGCATGCAGATGATATCCGGGAATGCGTCCCGCGATAATGATTCGAGACAGATTGCGCTCTCGACACAACTCCTTGCGGGCATCGTACAGCCGCCGCGAGAGCTTCATCCCGCGAAACTCAGGATGCACCATGATCTCGATGCCATAGAGCGTATCCCCCTTCGGATCGTGGTTCCGGATGTACCCGTTGTCGGCGACCTTCTTCCAGTCGTGCCAGGCCATATCGGGATCGTAACTCAGAATCAGGCTGCTGGACGAAGCGGCCAGTTTCCCGTCAATCTCGACACACAGCTGCCCCTGTGGAAACGTCGCAATCTGGCTCGCAATCTGGTCCCGCTGCCACGGGGTCATTCCCGGAAAGCAACGTTCCTGCATTTCAACCAACGCTTCAAAATCGTCCATGGTCAGCCGCCTGACGACGGTTTTCCACTCATAATCCTTGAGATCAATCGCGTCCATTTCCCCAACTCTCCTGCCAATCGACTGAAGTGCCCCGATCCCTCTGCTGAACGAAATTCTAGCAGTTCGTTCCCGAAAACAGGACACAGACCAACCAGCCTGGGATTCTCCCTCTCCCCGCCCCACGCAGATTTGACCCCACGAATCGAATTCGTTACTGTGCTCTGTTCGCCATTCCGCGCTGGGGTGGCGGATCCTAGTTTCCTCAGTTTTCAGGTGATGACCAGCAATGGGTCGTATCGAACGCTCTCGTGAAATCGCCCGCCGTCGGGCACGTAAGACCAAACTCCAGAAGCTCCGCGCTGCTCACGCCGCCGCTCAGACCGACGTCGAAAAGCAGGCGATTGCGGAGAAAGTGGCTCGTTTGAGCCCCTTCGCCGTCCTCAATCAGCCCAGCTAATTCTTGGAACCTCGCGATGATGCGCCTGTTCGGCCTGCTGTGCGTCCTTTCAGCTGCGTCCCTGACGGCCGCAGAACCAGTGACGCCCGTGTACGAACTCCGCATCTACACCTGCGAACCCGGTAAGCTCGATGCCCTCCATAACCGCTTTCGTGAGAACACGATGCGGATTTTCGAGAAACATGGCATCAAGAATGTCGCTTACTGGACTCCAGCGGACGAACCGCTTTCGGAAACGACGCTGGTCTATCTGATCAAGCATGCGAGCACCGAAGCCGCCGCCAAGTCCTGGGACGCCTTCCGGAACGATCCGGAATGGAAGGCTGTCGCGAAAAAGAGTGCTGAAGATCACGGCAAGATTCTCGCCAAAGCGCCGGAAGCCATCTACCTGACAGCTACCGACTTTTCGCCCGAAGTCAATCTGCTGTCGAAGGATATGGTTTTCGAATTGCGGACTTACACCACCGAGGAAGGTCGTCTTCCCGCCCTCCACAAGCGGTTTCGAGATCACACTCTGAACCTGTTTGCCCGGCACGGAATGACCAACCTGTGGTACTTCACCCCGCAGGACGAAGCTCGCCACGACAACACGCTTATTTATTTGCTGGCCCACGCCGATCGTGAAGCGGCCAGTGCATCATGGAAGGCCTTTGTGACCGACCCGGAGTGGCAGGCCGCTGCCCGGGAATCTGAGCAGGATGGAAAAATCCTCGCCAAACGTCCCGAGGTTCAGTTTTTGAAGCTGACCGAGTACTCACCCACCGGCCAGAAATAGACCCCACAAGAAGCGGAGTTCGCTTCGGTTGCGGGCAAAGCTCAGTCCCGTCATAATACGGGGCTCCCCATTTGAAAACGTATCCCGGTTGACGACCCGGGCAAGTTGTGATTCAGGAAACGACCGATGGCAATGAAGAATGCCTCCAAGGCTGATATCCGCAAAATTCGCAAGAAGCGCGCCCGCCTGAAGCGGAAAATGAAGTGCCGCTTCTGTCCGGATGGGGTGATTCCACGTCCCGTCTATGTGGACTACAAGGACGTCAAGACCCTCCGCCAGCTCGTGGACCGCGAAGGTCGCATCAGTCCGCGCCGTCGGACCGGTACCTCGGCGATCTACCAGCGAGCTGTCCGTAAGGCGATTATGCGGGCCCGTTTCATCGGCCTGATGCCTTACGTGAACGAAGAATAAGCGCTCGCGCACAATCGTATCTGGCGAACCGGAGGGCTCCTGGAGGTCTCCGGTTTGTTTCTTGCGCTGGTTGATTGAGACACGTCCATGTCCACTCTCCTCGCCCGGCTGAAAGCCAATCTGGACTCTGTCCAGCAGCGAATGGAAGCGGCCCGCGGTCGCTCTTCGCTCGCCGCAGATGCCGTCCAACTGCTCGCGGTCACGAAATATGTCCCGCTTGAAGCGGTCGAGGCGCTCGCTGAACTCGGGATCACTCATGTGGGCGAAAGCCGACCGCAGCAATTGCTGGAGCGAGCGGCCTGGCGGCCCGATCTGCACTGGCACCTCATCGGACACCTGCAGCGCAACAAAGTCCGCGCCGTCCTTCCGCAAATTGAACTGATTCATTCCGTCGACTCAGTCAGGCTGCTCAAGCGTATTGACGAAATCGCTGCCGAACTCGCGCTGAGGCCACGCGTGCTGCTGGAAGTCAACGTCTCGGGCGAGACAGTCAAAGACGGCTTCGAACCGGGATCTCTGCGCGAAGCGTGGCCGGAGATCCTTCAGTGTCAGCATCTCGAACTGGCCGGGTGCATGACGATGGCACCACACCATGCTTCAGCTGAGAACCTGCGAGCGGTATTCCGCAATTTGCGCGCATTGCGTGATGAACTCCAGAGCCATCCCGCCTCACCGCCGCTTCCGGAACTCTCCATGGGCATGAGCGATGACTTTGAAGTCGCCATCGAAGAGGGGGCCACGATCGTAAGGCTGGGCAGCGTGTTGTTTGAAAACTGCGATCTGTAATGGAACTGGAACTTCGCCACTGTGCCGAGGGACTTCTGCTCCCCGTTCACGCTCAACCGGGTGCCCGGAGACAGGGAATCGTGGGGCTGCACGACGGTCGGCTCAAAGTTGCGGTGACCACTGTTGCCGAGAAGGGAAAGGCGAACAAGGAGATCCTCAAGGTGGTCGCCGCCGCGCTGGGGCTGCGACCAAAACAGCTCACGCTGCACAGTGGTCAGACCAATCCTCGTAAAGTGGTCTGCGTCAGCGACATCTCTGAAGCGGAACTCCGAGGCAAGCTGCAGGACGCGCTCCCCCCTTCGTAGTCTGGGGCCGCTACTCCGAAGTCATTGACGGCAGACCTTTGCGTCTTCGCAGCAGTTCAGCACCAAACACCCGTCCGTCGGTTGCGTTCTCAATCGTGCTGATCGTCTCGTATTGAGCGTTAATCCACCGACTCAACTCCTGCGCGTAGTCTTGACCAAACCGGGCCAGTCCATACTCGCTCGTATCGCGATCGATCAGGGCGATCCAGTCCGGCGGGTGAGCCTGCAGGTCGGCAAACATCACCTTCTCGCCGAACATCAGCAGATCGGCAGGGACAAAGTTGAGATACTTCAACGAGGTCCGCCGGTCGCTCCACACATTGATCAACGCCCCTTCCGGCAGGCAGGCAAGCGTCTCGTTCGGACCAACGTGCTCATCGATCTCGATGAGCAATTTACGCAGCGTGTCGCCTCGCTCATCGACATACAGTTTGTTGCGGCCCGTCCCCAACGTGTCAGTTTTCTCGGCGAGATAACTGGCGGAGACCTGCATGTAACCGGCCACCAGCACGAATCCCAGCGCCACCAGTCCAGCGCGGGCCACCAGTGGCGAACCGTTTTTGACCTGCACCCATGCGGGCCAGTCGGCCCAGGTCGTTGCCACGATCAGTAGTGTTGCGGGCAGTCCGAGTGCGAACCCGTAGTGCGTGAAACGAGAAAAGAACAGAATCTTCAGCAGCAGCAGTCCGGCAAAGCAATGCAGCACCAGCAGGCTCGCCATTCGGGCAAATTCTTCAGGTGGAATGTTGCGATGCTTGGCATCTCGCAACATCAGCAGCGTGAGGCCTGCGAACAGACACAACACCACCGGCCATGGGCGGGCGGCGGACTCCAGTTCGATTTTCGAAGAGAGCAACGCCCCTCCCAGGATGATTCCTGTCATCAGCCCAGCAGCAATGGCGCGAGGCCGCGAATTCGAGACCGCCTGACGGGCCGCAATCAGAATGACTCCCAACACCGCGAGATACAGCATGGCCCAGCCGTACATCAGCGTCAGGGAGTTGGTCAGATCGGTGGTCCCCATCACCGCACGATAAAACGGACTGCTGCGCAATTCGGATTGCGAGAGATGCACCCAGCTTCCCAATGCACTCTCCACTGCAACCGGCAAAGGCAACCAGCAACAGAGCAGGGCAATCGCCAACAGTAGAGGCACTGGAACCAGCAGCCAGCCGCAGACAATCGAAATGATGGTGCGACGGCGCAGATCGGGTTGCCACCAGTCCCGCCAACAGACAAGCGCACAACCCACAAACATGGCCCCCAGTAAGGCAATGGCGATTTCGCACTTGGTCAGCATCACCAGACCCGCAACGAAGCCGCTCGCCATCATCCAGGCCCGCGATCCTGTCGAGATGAACCGGCAAATGAGCGACAGCGCGAGGCCCGCGAGCACGACGCCGTGCGTCATCTCATGGGAGTACGGGCAAATCCAGTTGTAGTTTGCCACCGGCAGGTATTGATTAAACGCGAACAGCAACAGAAAAGTCAGTCCGGCGGCGACTCCTGCTCCGGGTGTCAGCAATCTTCCCAGCCAGTGCGAGCTGCCCAGCACCGCGAACAAGAGGATCAGAGCGTTCGCCAGGCTCAATGACTTCAGACTGGGACAGATCCGGCAAATCAGACTGTTCACCACCGGTGAAAGTGGCCCGTTGAAATAGGCCAGGTCACGATACAACACGTCGCCCTGAGCCATCCGGGAGGGGACGTACAACTCACGACCGAAGTCAATTTGTGGATCGGCCCAGGTTCCCCATGTCAGCCACAGACCGACAGCCCAGACCGCAGTCAGGATCAGAGGAGACCAGCGCTGAATGCGGGGTGACGCGATGCTGGACGAAGTGTGGTTCATTTCGACGGAAGTCCGTTCAGACGGAAAGCTGCCAGATGATCACGCTCACTCCAACCACCAGACAATACCAGGCGAACCAGACCAGCTTTCCAGCCGCCACCAGCCTGAGCAACAGCTTGAGAGCCGCCAGCCCGACCACAAAGGCCACAACCGTCCCGGCCAGAATGGCCCCCGGCGGAGTCTCACCGGCTCCCTGTTCCAGCAGGTCTTTAGCGTGCAGAATCGTGGCTCCGAGGATTGCGGGGATGGCGATCAGGAACGAGAAATTCGCCGCCGCATCTCGCCGCAATCCACTCAACATTCCTCCGACAATCGTTGTCCCCGACCGGGAGATCCCCGGCATCGGAGCCACCGCCTGAAACAGGCCGACGAGAATTGCGTTGCTCCAGTGAATCTGTTCGAGAGGCTGCGTACCACGGTCAATCCGAGGTGTCAGGAACAGCAGGCCGCAGGTCACACACAATCCAAAGCCAGCGGCGATGGGCGTGTTGAACACCTGCTCCAACTGATCCTTGAACAAGAGCCCGACGACAACCACAGGCAGCGTAGCAATAACAATGGCCACAATGACGCCGAGATTCGATCGATCCCCCTCAGCGGCCTGCCGAGGCTGCAAAACAACGCGAAACGCGGAGGCAATGAGGGTTAGCAACTGCTGGCGGTACACCACGAGAATTGACAGCAGGGTGCCGAAATGGAGGGCCACGTTCAGCTCCAGATTGTCTTCAAGAGAGCCCTCCAGCGCGGCCCGACTGCCCAGCTTTCTCAGAAGGGCTTCGACGATCACCAGATGACCGGAAGAACTGATGGGCAGAAACTCGGCAATTCCCTGCACCAGCCCCAGAATGATGGTCTCGAAATATGACATCTCCGCCTCGGTCGACACTCCGTTGTCCTGATCAGGCGGACACGATAACGAACTGATCAGCGAACAACCAAGGTCGGTTCGGTCGAGATGCGTCTCGCCGCAGGAGGAAGCCTAATTCTCGGCGGACACGAGCTTGAGCCACGCCGCAGCGTACCGGCGACCGAATTCACGATACGACTCGGCATTGAAGTGCACCTTGTCCCCCTTGTGTGTCAGACCCTCGGAACTGACAAAGGCGGTGTGGGAAACCTGGTCGGGCAATTGCCGATGGACGGCATCAACCTGCTTTTTGTATTCGTTCCACGGACTTTCGGGGAACTGGCCGAGTTGCCCGGCGATGAACGGAACCTCGGGGGCATCGAGCTCCTTGCGAAAGCGGGCAATCAGCTCCTGCAGTTTCTCAGCATGCAGGGGAGCCTCCTTCGCATTGGAATCAGACTCGCCCTGGTGCCACAAAATCCCCTTGAGCACGCCCTGCTTCAGTGCTGGCCGGGCACGTTTGAGCATATCGTCCCAGGGATGTGATTTCGTCTGATCGTGATACCCGCCCGGCACCCAGGCATTGATCGACGATCCCCCCACTGCGCACGGAATCAAACCGATCGTGGCTTCCGGATATGCCTTGGCAATTTCCAGCCCAAACGATTTCCCCACGCCTACACCGGCAGCGGACTTATCGAAGTGCAGGGGATCGACAGCCGGCACCCACTCACCCGCCTTGTTGAGCATCAGCACGCGCGGGTTGGGAACGCGATCTTCCTCCGCCACCTTGCCACGTCCTGCCATGTTCGACTGGCCGACCAGCAGGAACAGATAGAAGTTCTCGCGCGGCGGAAGCTCAACCGACTCGGCAAACGCCGCAGCCGGAGCCAGACCGAGGATTGCACCCAGCAGAACGCCGGTAAGCCATTGTTTCATTGGAGAATTCCCGATGGTGAAGTGGACATCCCCTTCAGCAGGTCCCGCTGAGTGGGCGCTGAACTTTGGTCATTAGTGGTTCGATCACCGCAGCCGGAACAAACTGTTTCAGCTGGTCGCGGCTGGCTTCGCGTCCCATCTGGGCAATCTGTTTGATGAGCGTACTCGAAATGTGCGAATACCGGTCGGCCGCCATCAGAAAGACCGTTTCCAGTTCCGGGGCAAGCGAATGGTTCGCGAGTGCCATGGTGAATTCCGCTTCGATATCAGAAACCGTGCGAACGCCTCGCAGCATCACACTGGCTTCTGCCTCTCGAGCAAAGTCGACGGTCAGGCCGGAAAAGCATTCCACGCTGACATTCGGCAGATCGGCAAACACCTGCCGCATCAGCGTCTGACGTTCATCCGCCGCGAACAGCGGATGCTTGTCCGGGTTGATGCCGATTCCAACGATCAATCGATCGAACAACTTCGCACCGCGCCGCACGATGTCCTCGTGCCCCAGTGTGACCGGATCAAAACTTCCCGCGTATGCGGCGACTCGCGCAGCCATCACGCCACCTCGTATCCCTTCCGCTGATCGCGGCTCTGCATTGCGTTGGCTTCATCGTCACCAACAATTTGTTCCGTCTCCGGGTTCCACCGCAGATTGCGCTTCAGCCGCATCGCGATGTTCGCCAGATGACAGGTCGTCAGTATCCGATGGTGAGTATACACATCGGAGGCAGGCAGTCCCCCATCCCGGCAGCATTCGATGAAGTTGCCCATGTGGCGGTCGATACGTTTGCCTTTTCGCAGCGCCACGAGAGTGGCTTCGTCGATCGGGTTTTGCGCGAGCGCATCGACCGCTTCGCCCGTCAGCTTGCCACGATTGACGAAGAACCGGCCTTCGCTTCCCTCGAACATGATGCCGTTGTCGAAGCCCAGTTCATCGGCCCGATCTCGGATGATCATTTCCACGCCATTGGGAAACTCACACCGAATGCGGAATGTCGTCGCTGTGTTGTAACAGTCGTCGACTGTCGGCATGCCGCCTTGGAACTCTACCGGATGCTCTGCCGACTGGACTTCCACCTTCGTCGGCCCGGTCTCCTGCATTCCGATGCCCCACTGGGCAATGTCGACATGATGGGCTCCCCAGTCGGTGAGCTTGCCACCCGAGTATTCGTACCACCAGCGAAAATTCCTGTGACCGCGCTCCTTGATATATTCAACAGCAGGGGTCTGTCCCTGCCACAGATCCCAGTTCAACGCTTCCGGAACCGCGACCTTCGGGAACGGGCCACCCGACGGAGCGCCGCCAATGGCCACCGTCACGCGCTGCAGCTTTCCGATCCGACCACCGTGACACAGCGCCACCGCCTTCAGAAACATGTTGTTGTATTCACTGCGCTGTTGAGTCCCCACCTGCAGCACGCGGCCGGTTTCCTTAACAACATCGCGCAGCAGCTTGCCCTCGGCGATGGTCAACGTGAGAGGCTTCTGGCAATACACATCCTTACCCGAGCGGAGTGCAGCAATCGCGATTCGCGTGTGCCAGTGATCCGGCGTACTGATCGTGACAACGTCAATGTCGTTGCGGTCGAGCAGCGCGCGATAGTCTTCGTAGATCTCGGATTTTCCCGCTGCTATTTCCGCCTTGAACTTCTCGGCATGCTCGCGATCGACATCGCAGTTGGCAACGATGTCGGCGTACCGTTTTACATTGTTGCCATCACCGCGCCCCATCCCCCCATTGCCGATACAGCCTGCGCGAGGCCGCTCGTTAGGCGACCTGGCATCATCTGCCATCGTCTGCACCCCAGAAAACCAGTACGGAAGACTGGCTCCCGCCGCTGCGGCCAGGGTGGTGTGCTGTAAGAATTCACGACGACTGGAACGGCGAGGCATCACGTTCTCCTGTGGGTCAAAACGTTGCGAAGTTCGAACGAAGACTTCCATGTCGACCAACATGGCCATGATCCCATGGTGAAGGGGAGCCCCTTAATGACATGAGACAAAAACGGGTCGAGGCTGGCCGGACCAAACCTGCCAGCCTCGACGTCACGAATGCGGCTTTGACTTCAAATCACGATCAGTTCAGTTTCGTGACACCGGGAACGGCCATCGCAGGCAATTCAACCGGAGCATCCCAGTTGGGCGTTTCGGGAACGATCTTTTCCTGTGCATTCAGCACCTGTTCCCAGGTCAGCTGCTGACCCGTGTATGCGGCCATCCGTCCCATGATGGCCATCAAGGTGCTGTTGACCATTCGTTCGCCGTTGTTGATGGGCTTGCCATCGCGAATCGACTGGAACATTTCGTTGTGTTCCACCTGGTACATGTTCGGGGTCTCCCCCTTGTACTTCCAGCTCTCGCCATTGGCGTAATCAATCGTGACGCCGCGACGGGTGATGCCAGCTTTTCCCTTGG
>JAGQPW010000003.1:51652-63071 GCA_020426515.1 Planctomycetaceae bacterium
CCCCCAGCACGTAGAGATTGTTCTCGTTGTAGCAGCCGGGAATCTGACGCTGGGCAATGAACGAACGAGTGCCATCTTCCCACTCGTAGTTCACTTCGATGTGGTCGTAGATGTTGCCGCCGTGCGCGGGAATCTGCCGTCCCCCCACCGCAGTGCAGGATGCTGGTGAAGCATCTCCCTTGGACCAGGCCAGCCAGTCCACGGTGTGACAAGCCTGCTCAACCAGTCCATCGCCAGAAAGCCAAGTGAAGTTGTACCAGTTCCGAACCATCCACTCGAGGTCCGACATCCCGGCCGGGCGGGTGTCAGCAGGAGGCATGGGCTTCACGGGGCCAGTCAGGTAGGTGCCGTAAGAACACAACACATCGCCGATTTCGCCGGCCAGAATTTTTTCGAACACCGCGCGCTTGGCGTAGTCGTACCGCCAGCAGAATCCGGCGACCATCGCGGTCCCCTTCTCCTGCGACTTGCGGACAGTCTCCATCACCCAACGTGCCCCGGCGGGATCGGTCGCCATAGGCTTTTCGGTAAAGACATGCTTTCCCTTTTCAACTGCGTAAGCCAGATGCTCCGGACGGAATCCCGGAGGAGATGCGAGGATAACAACGTCACACGTATCGACGACGTAGCGGTAGGCATCGAGCCCGACAAACGTGTTCTCCGGAGTGACCAGCACGCGGTCGGCAATGTTCTTTTGATTCTTCAGCGCTTTCAGACTGCCTTCGATCTGCGAGGCAAAGGCATCGCCCATAGCCACCAGGTGGGCATTGGGGTCTGCATTCAGTGCCTGGGCTGCAGCACCGGAACCACGTCCGCCGCAACCGACCAGACCAACACGGAGCACATCGTCTCCGGCAGCATAGATCCCGGCGGTACTGCCGAAGGTGGCGACCAGGCTGGAAGCCGAAACAACAGCGGAAGTTTTGAGAAAATCGCGACGGGCCGTCTCAGGTGTTGCCATGTGAGTCTCTTTGCGGGGCAGGGACCGAGCCTTCCACGGGGTTGACTCGACCAGGTCTACGAATCGGCGGGACCTGATGCTAGCGGATTGCCCCCGAAGAGGGAACCGGTCACCGGTTCTCATCGCATGGCCGTGACAAAAAACGAAGCAGGGGAGGTCTCTCGTGGAAACCTCCCCTGTCGACTTCTCAAGCAGCAAAGCTGGCCGGACTATTCGATCGGAATCGTATAGCTCAACGCACCGATGGCCGCGCCAGGCTTGGCATCCGCATAGTGACCGTGGCACATCACGCACTTCTTCATCACCACGGGAACTGCGGTGGCAATTCGCAACGAACGCTTGCCGTCAGCTTCGACGACTTCTTCGTATGTGGCTGCTCCACCTTTGAGGGCCTTGATGGCCTTTTGCTCAAATCCCTTGCGAGGCGTGTTGTCGGTGTCGTACGGCTCGCCAGTTGCATCCAGCAAACGCACTTCGTGGTAACCCTTGTCGCTCATGGCCTTGAACAGAGCCTGAAACGCATCGCCCGCCGCCAGGTCCGAATCTTCCTCCACGTAGTTTTCGGTGATCAGGACGATGGCAGTCTTGTACAGGTCGTCCAGCATCTGGGCCTGCTTCCGCGCACGCGCCACGGCAGCATCAGGAGCTGGATCGGCAGCGTGAGACATGAGAACAACACTGCCCATCACCAGAGTGACGGCCAGCCAGGGACGCAGCTGTTGGAATCGAATCATGGGCGAGGCTCCTGCGAGAGTTTATTGCGCGTCTGCACGCACAGGTGGATTACCGGGAGCCGCCTGACCTGTGATCTGCCACCAGTCTCATGAAAGCGATGTCAATTGAACGAGATCGTCTCCCGCTGCAATAACATCACTCAAACTGACCGACTCCAGATACTCGCGCTGCAGTCGTTCGGCCTCCGCCAGGACGCCTTTCAGCTTGCAGCCCGGCTGAATGCGGCACACGCCTTCAACCTGAGTGCAATCCAACAGTCCCAATTGACCTTCAACTCGTTGAATGACATCGCCGAGCCGAATGTCTTCGGGCGAACGGGACAGTTCGAGACCGCCCCCCACACCCCGGATCGTCCGAATGAATCCTTCCTGCCCCAGCCTTCGGGCTGCCTTGGCCAGATGATCTTTCGAGATGCCGAAAAACGTGGCCACCTCTTGTATCTGGCACCGGCGATCCGCATGGGCCGCGAGAAACATCAGGATTCGCAGTGAGTAGTCCGTTTGAAGTGACAAAACAGGCAAAACAAGCTCCGCTAATACTTGTTTAGGGCAGAGTACCGAGGCAGGCTGTCACTGTCCAGAGGGAAGTCGCAGGAAATTGTACGTCGCAATCGCGCTGAGCATGTGCAGCAGATCCCCCTGATCGACCCGGATCGATTGGCTTAAGACACAGGGAGATGTCGTGCAAGAACAACAGTCAACTCGCTGATGCTGGCATCGCCTTTATCGGAAGAGGCGGCAGCTTCTCTTCCAGCACGCCATGCGCCTTCGGCCACAGCAAGAGGCCTTCAATAACCATCCAGACCTGCAATGTCATAATCACAGCACCAATACCGAACAGCAGGTAGTCACCCTTCACCCACCAGCCGGTTTCCGGATGGAACATTTGCCACGTCATCGCCAGGGCCGGCATGGCCAGCATGAACAGCATGGGCAACACCACAAAGAAGATCGGCTTGTTCCGCCGCCACAGGTGGAACGCAATCACCATGAAAGCCAGACCGGCCAGCAACTGGTTGATGGCTCCGAACAGCGGCCACAGAATCAGACCTCCCGAGCCTGGCCCCGCGGGACCCGGAATGCAGGCGATTGCAAATGCCAGACCGACGGCGACTCCCGTGGCCACATACATATTGGTCAGGGGCTTGATGTTTACCGTCGAGCCGATTTCCTGAATCACGTACCGCTGCAGACGGGTTGCTGTATCAAGTGTCGTCGCGGCAAAGCAGGCGACCAGTGTAGCAACAATCGCAATTCCCATCGCCAGCGGAATACCAAGCATCGCGAGGAAGTTGGCCCCGCCATCAACAAAGGCTGCGACGCCATCGCGCAGTGGTCGGAAGCCTCCCTCGGAAGGATAACGTGTTCGCCAGGCCGCTTCGCCGAGCAGCGCAGTGTTGTCCGCCGAAACAACGGCGGTCAGCACTCCATTGGCATCCTTCGCAAAGATGCCCATTCCCAGACCGGCACAGCAGCACAGAATCACCAGCACCGCCAGCCCCCCTTCCAGCAGCATCGACCCGTAGGCCACGTACTGGGCATCTGTTTCGTTCGCAAGCTGCTTACTGGTTGTCCCACTGCTGACCAGACAGTGAAACCCGCTGCAGGCACCGCAGGCAATCGTAATGAACAGAAACGGAAAGATCGGCGGCATCGACTTCGAGGCTTCCGCCATGGGCACGTATGCCGGGGCTGCATTGGCCAGATCAGCCTTGCCTGTGAATGCCGCCAGCATCAATCCCGAGACCAGCAACACGAGGGCCACCACCAGTTGATGACTGTTGATGTAGTCACGAGGCTGCAACAACATCCACACCGGCAACACCGATGCGATGAAGCAGTACACCATCAGAATTGCCGTCCAGGTCATCACCGGGTTCATGCTGATGGACCCGATGGTCAATGTTGGCAGGGTCGGATGGATGTAATACGCCCCAATGCAAATCCCTACGTACACAACGGCCAGGGCAATAATGGACGGCAACGTGAGATCGCGTTTCTTGTAATAGCCCCAGTAGCCAATGCCGATGGCAAGCGGCATGGAGATCCAGACCGAGACGAGCGTTTCCGGATACCACTGAAAAATGTTGGCAATCACCAAACCGAACACTGCCAGCACCACGGTGAGTGCGAAAAACAGGATCAACAGGAACAGCAGACGAGCCCGGCGCGAAATCAGTCGACCGGCAATTTCGCCCACGGTTTGCCCACGATTACGCAGCGAAATCACCAGAGACCCAAAATCGTGAACGGCCCCGATAAAGATGGAGCCCAGCAACACCCACAGCAAGGCGGGCAGCCAGCCCCAGAACACCGCGATCGCGGGTCCGACAATCGGTCCGGTTCCGGCAATGCTGGTGAAGTGGTGTCCGAAGATCACTTGTCGGGGAGTCGGAGCGAAGTCGACGTCATCTCGCAGTTCTTCAGCAGGGACGAGGGCCTGGGAATCCAGATTGAAAATCTTCTTGCCCAGCCACCGGCCATACGTGTGGTAGGCCAGCACAAACCCAAAGAAAGAGCCAAACGCGATCAGCAAGGTCAACATGAATGCAACTCACAGAGGAACAACAACTCGGCAAGTCCACCTGCGCATGAGCAAAGCGGCGAGTCCCCGAGGATAGCAGATTCCCGACAAACGGTGAACAATGCCCGATGCGATCAACGAACAGGCCGGTCCGCATGAGCGCACCGGCCTGGGAAAATCACAGTCAACGCAAAGCGCCGCCAACACCAGCGACCGAGACGTTTAGTACGTCAGCGGTGGCGACATGATTCCCGGAAATCCGGGATACCCGAAGAGTGCTCCCGGGAACATATAGCCCGACCACGGATACGAATAGTAGTCCGAGGGAGTTGCCCGATAGGGCTGTGTCAGCCCTGGCTTGGGATTATGAATCGTGCGGGGGGTGTTCTGCTTGACCACGGTCGTGGGACGCATCTGGCCGAACAGAATCTCCATTGCCGCTTCGTGACGATACCCGGGATTCGCCAGATACTCAGCCTGCCGATACGGGATCGATTCGTAAATCTGCTTGTAGCTGCGCCCATCAACAACTACATCGGGACGCTGTGGGGCCGGGTTGATCTGAACAACCCATTGTTTCGCCACCGGGGGAGGCAGCTGTGCTGGCTGTGCTACCGCAGCAGCAGCCGGAACAACCTGAGAAGCCGCTTGAGCTTCTACTGCGTCTTCTTCCACCGCAGTTTCCACTGCAGGGGCGGCTTCCACTTCAATCTGCGGCGCCACCAGTCCAGACGGAGCCGGAACCGGCACATCCCGGACCTGTTCCGGTGACGGCACCGGAGACTGTCCCAACACCGATGTGCCAGCGGAGGGTTGCGAGATCCAGCATACGGCACCGGCCATCAACAGGACCACAGTGCGGGCAAAGCGTTTCATCGGGGAAACTTCCGTCGAGTATTCAGCAGTCATGGGCACACCTCTTGAGCCACGAAACGCGGCGAGATTGGAGATCGCCAACGCGGCTGATCATCCGGTTTCAACTTGTGGAACAGGTGTGGGGTTCGTTTGACATTACGAGGGGTGACTGACCGCTGTCAAAAACTGATTTGCATATCCTCTCGATCTTCACCGGCAGAATCCGCAGATTGACCGACGGCGACAGTCGGTTGAGCTTGGTGTCTTTGGGCAACACGCGTAGAACCATGTTCCCTCCGCTCAGAACTTCCCCTCTGAGCCCCCTGTCGGCCCTTTGGTCTCACCCAATACCAATGTACGGGAACGCCCTTGCGACTGTTTCAGCACCGCATCGACTCCTCTGGTGGAGCGTCCTGGGGGTACTGCTGTCATGCGCTGGATGCGGTACGACTCGCCAATATGAAGCCACGGCGCAGCTGCTGGCCTCCGATGCGGTCGACACAGCCATCGCGAAGATTGATTTCACGCCCCTGAGCGGTCAGAAGGTCTATTTCGACCCCCAGTTCATCAAGAATTACAAGGGCATCGGCTTCACGAATGCGGAGTATGTGATCAGCTCGATGCGCCAGCAGATGATCGCCGCAGGCCTCAAACTGCAAGAGAACGAAACACAAGCCGATTTCGTTCTGGAAGGGCGAATCGGAGCCTTGGGCACGGACGATCACGAAGTGGTCTATGGTGTTCCCTCCACCACCGGTATCAGCGCTGCGGCCAGTGCCGTCTCAACCGTGGCTGGCGTGCCGACGATCCCCGGCATTCCCGAGTTGTCCGTCGCCCGCCGCAAGGATCAGGTTTCCGCAGCCAAAATTGGCGTCTTCGCCTACGAGCGGGAAACCGGTGAACGTGTCTGGCAATCGGGCATGTCTGTCGCCCGGGCCACAGCAAAAGATACCTGGCTGTTCGGCATCGGCCCATTCCAGAAGGGGACCATCTACGATGACAAGCTTCGCTTCGCCGGGTCGCCGCTCGATCATCAAACGATCGCCGCTCGGCGCGGATTCAAAGGGAAGATTGCAGCGTACAGGGAAGAAGCCCTGTTTGCCGACCTGACACAGACCGACGAAGTCGTACCTGCCGAGCCTGAAAAAAAACTGGAAGAGCCCGGAAAAATTCAGCTTGCGTCCGGTGAAAAAGAAGCACCGAAGGCCAAGGAGCCGAGCGAGAAGCCCTCCGACGAGGACTGAACCGGCAAGCCTTGCCAATGAGCCAAGGTCGACCCCGAACAGCACAAATTCTGCTTGGCTTCTGCCACGGTCTTCAACTAAGACTTCGCCTTCTGGTACGTCCACTGGCGACTCGCAAACGGAACAACATTACCATGCAGCACACCGACCCAGCGATTTCATGGCGCCGGCTCCTGTGGGTCTTGTTACTCGGCACCCTGCTTGCAGGGGGTTGCCAGTCACTTACCAATCTGAGTTACTCACCCCGCAGTCTGGGTCTTCCGCCGCAGCAGGAGGAACGATTTGATGAGTAGCTTTCTTCGCCCTCGACTGGCCACCACGCTGCTGCTGTTGTCTTTGATCGCCAGTGGCTGTGCCGTCGACCGCAAGTTTTTTCAGATGGACAGCAACTCCGGTGTCCCGTTCTTCGGCATCGACCTGATTCCACGCAAGATGAGCGCAACCTCTTCTCAGTCCCAACCTTTCGACGCCTCTTCGATCGTTGTGCGTGGACAGGATCGCTGATTGGACTGCATGTTTTCTGCGAATCTGATTGCAGGAACTGCACGACCGGGGATACGATGAGGGGCCGGAAACGACCTCTTTTCTGCTTACTCCCGTGGCCCGCATGTCCACTTCAGCGTATCGACTGAGCCAGCGCTCCTCGCGACGACGACGCCTCCTGCTGCTGGGACAGGCTCGCGACAATTCCAGCAACTCGCGGCTACTGGTCGACCTTCCGGTCCCGACGCAGACCAGCCGACCCAGGCAACAACCGGTCCCGCAATTCCGCAGTGACGATTCGCAAGTCGCTCAATGTCGCCTCGATTCCAATCGATCACTAACGTGGGTCTTCGCCGGGGATACGCTCATTGCCGGGCAGTCCCAGGACGACGGCTGGTCCCCCCTGACCGAATTGTTTGCCGATGGCCTGCAGGCACAGCGACAGCACGATCGTTTTGTTGAGGCACTCGCCCCTGGCCTGTCCATCCCGAATCTCGCTTCGACCTGGGACACCCGTATCGCCGTTCACCGCCCCGATGTACTCGTTGTTCTTTGCGGACACAGCGATGCGATCAGCGGACTGCGTGGGCTGCGTGCCTTTGAAGACTCACTCCTCAAACTCCTCATCTCCTGCCGCGAAGCAGGCATTCTGCCGATCATTAACACGCCCCCCTGTCACCCGGTGCACCGACACGACAGCCTGTCTGATCGACAGATCTATCTGGAAGCTCTGCGGGCCGAAGCACGCTCGCACAATGCCGTGCTTGTCGACCACTGGGGACACTGGGAGTGGGCCGCCAGTGAGATGGGCTACACCGAACGCTGGTACGACGACACCGGCCTGTTCCCGGGCCCTCTCGGCCATCAGCAGATGCAGCGGACATTCCTCCAGTCCGTCGGGCTGCCTTTGTCTGCTGATGCCAGTTCCAACTAGCTCTCGCCTGAACCAGCCCTCCGCGGTCGACCTCTGTCATGACTGACGATCCGAAACGAGATCCAAATTCCTTCGAAGCGGCTCAGTCGGCCCCGCAGCTCTCGTTCACGGCAGAGTTTCTGCTGTTCCTGCGCGACAACAAGAAATGGTGGCTGCTCCCAATCATCCTCATTCTGGGACTACTGAGCCTGCTGGTCATCGCCGCAGCCTCGACTGGAGCCGCCCCGTTCATCTATTCGATCTTCTGATCGCCCCCCCATTACCTTGCACGAGGGGGCACGGATGACACTTTCATTCATCCATTGACCAGTAACGCGCCGGTCATGCTGATGGCCAGTACTGCGCCATCTTCGCTTTCAGGAATGCCACACTGCGGCGCAGCTGATCCATTCCATCGACACCGTCTTCAATGCTGATCCAGCCATCGAACCCCTTGTCGCGCAGCTCCGTGAAGATGGCATCGTAGTCGTTGAGCCCCTTGCCAATTTCGCCATGCCGCAACCGTTTGGCATACCCGGCGGCTCCCGACTCTTCCCGCCGCAAGTCCTCGATGGTCCCCTCGGCCAGATAGCGATCACTGGCATGCATAGTCACCACGCGGTGAGACACCCGCTTGAGGAGTTCCAGCGGATCTTCGCCTGCGAGATACGTATTGCTGGGATCGTAATTCACGCCAAAGAACGGATGCTGCACCGCATCGACCAGCTTGCAGAAGACATCCATCTGCTGCGCAAACTCCGGGTACTCCCAGAAGTCATCCTTGTAGTGGTTCTCGATAATCAACGTGACTCCACGCTCCTCAGCGTAGGGGAGGCAGGCGTAGATCGACTCGGCGGCCAGCTTGACCCCTTCATCCATGCTCAACTCCGGTCGACGCTGTCCACTCAGCACACGACAGTAAGAGCCTCCCAGTGCATGGGTCATGTCGATCCAGCGCTTTTGCTTCGCAATCTCTCGCTCGCGAAATGCGGTATCGGGATGCGTGAAGTCCGGTGAACAGCACATCATCGGAATGACCTTCCCGGCATCCTCCACCTGCTTCCGAAACTTTGGCCAGTTCGACTCGTCCGCCATCTCAAGAAACCCGGCATACCATTCGAGGCCATCCACTTCGAGATCTGCAGCGAGCGAAATCCATTCGGAAACAGTCATCGTTCCGTCTTTGCACAGGGCCTGCATGAAGGCCTTCGGAAACGCAGCGAGCTTGGGCATATCGAGACTCTGTTGAGTTAAGGGACGACGGGCTTGCAAGGTCTGCGGGCTACACGGGTCGCAGCACGCTCTTCACCACTGCGCCGGAGTGCATTTGTTCGAACGCTTCGTGCCACTCGGTCAGCGGCCACACCCCGCCGATGATCGGTTTGACATCAAGGGCCCCACTGGCGAGCAGGGCAATGACCCGTTCCCAGATCGGCCAGTTGTGACTGAAACTCCCCTGCAGGCGAATGTTCTTCTGCACCAGAGGATCGAGATTAAAACCGAGAGGCTGCGGTCCCCAGCCCACCTTGCTGATCCAGCCAGCTGGCCGCACGAGATCCAGTGCGATCTTCAGCGTCGCACTCGCCCCCGCTGCATCAATCACTCCATCACAGCCCAGACCATCGCGCTGGAGTGCCCACGGCTTCGCATCACCAATGACAACTTCGCAACCGTACTGCCGGGCAATCTCCAATCGATTTGCATCCTTCGCCAGACCGACGACAGCCACTTCCGCACCGCACAGCCGCGCCATCGCCGCGCACAAAATGCCAATTGTCCCCGGTCCCAAAACCACGACGCGATCACCCGGCTCAATACGGGCATTCTTGACGACGGCGCTGTAAGCCACACAGCATGGCTCAGTGAGGCAGGCCTGTTCAAACGGAAGTGCATCCGGCACACGATGCAGAATTCGCGACGGCACGCGTACAAAGCGAGTCATCGCACCATTCACACCGTAGCCAAACCCCTTTCGAGTCGGGTCGAGATTGTACAAGCCGCACCGGGTCATCGGATTGTCCTGGCTGATGATCGCCGCAGTTTCCGAGACAACCCGCTCCCCCTCCTTCCAACCGGTGACGTTCTGCCCCAGTTCCTTGATGTGACCCCCAAACTCATGCCCAAGCACCACCGGATAGTTCACCGGCCACGAATGGTCTGCCGTCCACTGGTGCAGGTCGCTGCCGCACACACCGACGTTCGCCACTTCGAGCAGCACATCGTCTGGACCGATTTCCGGCTGCTCGATGTCGCGAAGTTCCACACAGTCCTTTTCGGGCGCGTAGTTAATGACTGCTGCTGACTTCATGGTATTATTTATCCTTCAGTATGCGGGCCTGCGCCTCGGGCAGACAGTGCCTCGCGCACAGCCACGCCTCCAATTTCCTGTGGACTCGTGTTTGCTGCGGCGGCCATTGCGGCGGCCTGTCCAGCGGCTTCCCCCATCGCCATCGCGGTCGCCGTGACACGGGTCGATGCGTGTGCCCCGCGCGTCGCCGAGTGACAGCGGCCCGCCACGAGAAGATTATCAATCTCTCGCGGCAGCAACGCGCGGTACGGAATATCGTATGGTTCGGGCTGAACCTTCTGTGGCTGGAAGTCGTTCGCACTGCCAACCGTTGTCTTGTTGGGATGCAGATCGAGATACCAGCAGCCCGTAGCGATGGCGTCATCGAAGCGATGCCCCTGCATCAGATCCTCTTCGGAGAGCACATACTGGCCGATCAGCCGACGCGACTCACGAACACCGATCCATGGATAGGCCTCAATGAAGTACGCCTCTTCGAAGCCAGGCACATTCTGCTTCCAGGCTTCAAACATGGCCCAGGCATCGGCCCGTCCCTGCATCTCCGCCCGGCTCAAATCGGCTGCGTCGGTCGGGTTGGCCGGCACACGCACCCCGTGGATGTAAACCTCACTCTTGTGATACAGAAACATCACGCCGGGACCGTAGTAGTACGGCAACCGACCGGCCGCTTCCGCCTGAGCCAGCGCTGCGCGACAGTTCTGCGACAGGTTCGCCTCATGGCGAACATTGCCAATGCGAAAGTGCAGGGTCAGCGGCTGAACAACGTCGTTCTGCTCAAAGCTGGCTCCCGCCCACGCGGTGACATCGGCATCTCCAGTACAGTCCACAACAATCTTCGGCACGATGTGAACAAGACCGTCCTTGTTGGCGACTTGCACGCTCTCGATTCGCTGTCCTGCAGCATCCGTTTCGACGCCGCATGCCATCGAATTGAACAACACGCTGATGCGATCGCTCTGCTCCTGCAACAATTGATCGAGAAGAAGTTTGAAGGCGAACGAATTGCCAATGGTGGGATTGTGCTTGCTGGTATGTGTGGCGTTGGCATCACAAACGCCGGACTTTGACAGCAGCTCCAGTGGTATGCCTCGCGTCACAATCCGCTTGCTCTTGATGTCGGCGATCCCATCAAAGTAGGGCAGGCCCACGCAGGTAATGATTCCCCCGGCAAATGGAGCCTTCTCCACCAGCACGACGTTCGCCCCGCTGCGCGATGCAGCCAGAGCAGCAGCCGTTCCAGCACAGCCTCCACCACAGACCAGCACATCGGTGCGGATCGTTCGCCGATCACCTTTCGTTGATGCCCCGGAAGCACCCCGTGTTGCCGAAGCGGCTCCAGCAACAGCCACGCTGGCTGCAGCAGCACGTACGAAGTCGCGCCGAGTTGGGTCCTTTGG
>JAGQPW010000003.1:63169-108675 GCA_020426515.1 Planctomycetaceae bacterium
CCGCCGTTCGTCGTAACCGATGTGATGAATCACGAAGTCGCAGCCCAGATCTTCAAGCAGCTTCGCACCGGCGACCATGTCGGGACAACCGAGATTGTCCCCCATCACCTTCACGCCGTAGTCGGCTCCCGCCTTAACGACACACTTGATCGTCTCGGCATGTGCGCGAGCCATCACCACCACATGCGTCGCTCCGGCCTTGGCCATCATCTCCGCTTCGAGATAGCCCCCATCCATCGTCTTTAAGTCGGCCACGATGGGCGTGTTGGGAAACTCCTTTCGCAACGCCCGGACCCCATGCAATCCTTCGGCAAGAATCAAAGGTGTCCCCGCCTCGAGCCAGTCCACGCCAGCACGCATCGCCAGGTGAGCCGTCTCAATTGCCTCGTCGATGTTGGTCAGATCGAGCGAAATCTGAACGATCGGTTTGGATGCACTCATGATGACTACCTTCAGAAAGAAGTAAGGCCGGCCTTCAGCATGTCAGGAAGTTCACCGACCGGCAAGCGGGTCATCCTGCTCTTTATATCATCTGCTGGCACTGCTTGCCGGTCGCGTATGCTCCTGACATAATCCGGTATGAACACGCCATCCGACGAATGTTTCTGGCGTCGTGAACAGCTGCGATTTCTTCGCCAGATGGAGCCTGGAACCCACTTTTACCGGGTCCTGGACGGGCTTCCCGACGTCTACTTCTTCGCCAAGAACCGGCTGGGGCAGACGTTGTTTTGTAGTTCTAATCTGCCACACAACCACGGGATGACCAGCGTCGCGGAGATGCTTGGCAAGACAGATCACGATCTCACGCCCGGGCCACTGGCCGAGAAGTATTTGCGCGATGATGAGGAGATCTATCGAACGGGCGAACCGCTACCACCTCGAATTGAAATCTGCATCGACCATGTCGGTCTCCCCAACTGGTACCGGACCTGCAAGTACCCCATCAAGAATCCGCAAGGCGAAGTGATCGGTGTCATGGGAACGTTCCAGCCCGCTGCGCCTGATGCCACTCGCGAACCAGAACGCTTTCGTCTGGAGCCAGCGATTCGTGCCCTGGAAACGAACTTGCAGGAGTTCCCTGGAATTGAACTGCTTGCCAACTCCTGCCACCTCTCTGTTCGCCAGTTTCAGCGCGTGTTCAAACAGACGATCGGCACGAACGTCAAAGACTACTGGATGAAACTCCGCATACGCGCCGCCTGCGATCTCCTGCGACACGGGCAGCACAGCCTGCTGCAGGTCTCCAGCCATTTGGGATTCTACGACCAGAGCAGCTTCACTCGGCACTTTCGCAAGCACATCGGAAAGACTCCCCGTGACTACTCGCGACAATTCGGCTCCCTCCCTGCGCGCACCTGAGTGCCCCCTGAAAGGATCTCACTCATGGACGGTCATGTAGCGCGATGCAACTCAGAACTCCCTCGCTGATCAGTGACATTCTTCCTATCCACGATCAGTTGCGACAACAATTCTGTCACCCACCACACGTGGTGGGCGACACAAATGTTGTCACACCCCCTGCTGAAACATAACGAGTTGCGACGCGTTCCGACACAATTCCTGTCCCACTTCCGACACAAAAGTTGGCCATCGGCCGCGTTTCAGACGCAAGAGTTGTCACGGGTGAAAACTTCCATCTGCAGGGTGCCTACCCATCGAATCTCATCGCCGCGTTGAACATGTGGCGGGCGAGTGTGGCTGCGTAGTTGGTGGCGTGCAATGTGTCGTCGGGCTGTGTTTCCGGATGGGTGTAGCGGATCGTCCGCTGATGGTCGTCGTACTCGGCAACCTCACACCAGATTTCATCGAGAAACGAACGGCTGTCTTCCAGCCGCGGAAACTCAACCCGATGTTTCTTGATGCGTGTGAACACCATCCCCAGTGAAGGGGACCGACCAATCGTCCAGTTCCACAGGCGGCCAGCCCGTTGTGTTGGTTGCTGGCCAGCAGCCGAATACAGCATCGCGTAGAGACCTGCAATCGATGGCAGCTCATGGAGCAGCAAGTTGTTGTACACGTTGCCGTTGCCACCTCCATCGGCCGCTACAGCCACAACTCGAAACCGCTGACAGCACTGTCGGACTTGCCGCAGGATCTCGTTGGGGTCCTCCACCGCCGGAAAACGGACCATGTGGACCACGATGAACCGGTCGTCACGAATAAACCCGATGACCAGCACCGTCCGTGAGACGGCCCCGCCACCCCAGTCAATTCCAGCAATAAGTGAGCGTTGACCGTCGACCGGAACATCATCGAGACATCGTGCCATGGGACGACTGCCACAGCAGGCTTCCACTTCTTCACGGGTGACAATGTGGTCTCCCAGGAACGTCGGTAATCCCAGACACTCATTACGGAACAGGGCCGGGTTGTAGCTGTCGTGCCGCTCCAGCAGCTCTGGATAATTCAACCAGGGTGTGGCGAGGTGGTTGAGGGTGAATCCGGCACCCCACGCGGACTGTGGATTTCGGGGTACCCAAAGCCCAGTTGCCGGGTCGATCGTCTGCCGGCATTCCGGACACATCGGTCCTTCTGGCCCGAGCACCTTTTCGTCGAGGAACACCTGATGTCCGCAAGCGCAAGGCACGCGCCATTCATTAGCTGTCGATCGTCGAAACACATCCTCCAGATGATTGTCCACGCTTTTCGGAGTTCCGGTCAGGCAGACCCGGCGATGTGCCGAATGGCTCAACGTTTCTTCTAGCACCGGCAGATCGCCGCCAGCAATGTCCTGGAATTCATCGATCAACAGAAAGTCGCCGTCGATCCCTCGCACAGCATCAGCCGAATGAAAGGCTGCTCGGATGTAGACCTCAGATCCGTTTCGAAACTGCATGTGCATGACCTGCGGCCGACGTCCCTGCGGTCCCAAGAGGACCTTGCTGATGACGGGACTCTCGGTGATCATGGGCATCAACCGCGACTTCGCGAAGACACCGGCCTGATCCTGTCGAGGGAAGACGACGATCACCCGCACACCAGGCATGGTCGTGACAGTGTGGAGGACCACGTTGCACAAGAACGTGGTCTTTTCCACCTGACGCGAACAGCGCAGGACGATTCGTCGCGCGGATGACGCATAGATCGATGGGAGGTATGGCCTGCCACTGAAATCAATGCTTCTCCCTCTGAGGTGCACGAACGCATCGCACCAGTCGAGACGTCCCATCCTAACCATCCCTCGCAGTCTCGCTCATCAGCTCCTGGAGCTGTTCTGGAGTCAGGAACGGGGCGATCGCATTGATCGTACGCGGATCCATGCGACCAAGCTCCATCAACGACTCCGGATTCGGACCAGAGTCGGAACTGCTCGCCCGACGCAGCTGGATATCAATGATCTTGCTGATCGTCTTTTGCATCAGGCCTGCGGTCTTGGACGGCATCGCGCCCATCGCAATCGCACCGTTCAGGCGGAGCAACTGGATTATCAGTTCATCGACGGTTGGAATTGTGAATGACTTCTGCGACCCCGACGGCTTCGTGTGAGGCGGCGCAGGTTGTCCAACCGAACCTTCGATTTTTGGCACATCGTGTGACATCTTCGTGCTCCTCGGTCATTGACAGTGACGTAGAAAGGCAACAGGGCGTCGGAACATCCAACAAACCCAACAGAAGTTCGTTTCGTAAAATGGTGTTGTCCTGCGCTCACTCTACTCAGCAGGGTGTTCTGTCCAGACGATGCGATTGAGGCCCGCAAGCAGGACCTGGGATGTTGTGGATTCAAGTGCTTCTCGAATTTGACGCCGTACCGACCTCACAGTCGCCATGCGTGAAACTCCCATCAGTGCTGCAAGATCACGCGTAGCAATCGCGGGCTGTTTCAACACAGCTTGAATACCCCGAAACCACACCAACAGTGGTAACCGGGACCTGGCCATGATGGTTCCCGTGCGCAGTCCTTGTTGATGGCGACAGGACTGGCACTGGAGGGCTTTCGCCGTTTTCAAGTTGGTGGCCGACTGCGCTCCGCACTTCAGGCATGCAAAGTTCTTCAGGGAAAACCCGGCCAGGTAACGTTCACAATCCTGTTCAGTATCGAGGTGCTGCCGCGGCATTGGCGGCGTCGTTGGCAAGTTCCTTTCCTGCAGCGACCGCAGTGCATCCAGGCAGCGTAGGTAGGCGCGCTCGTGGGACCTTCGGTAACGTGTCAGGCGATCGATGGCATCGGAGGTTGCCGCACCAGCCAATGCGACATCGACCACGTCATGATCTGTCTTATTGAGCAACGCCAACGCCGCATGGGCCCCCTGCCGCAGTACGGCCGCCTCCATGTGCTCAATCTTCTCTACGGCTGCCTGATGCCGCGCCATCTCACGCACCAGATACTTTTGTGTGGCCGTGTGCGGGGCGAACTCAGCGCACAGGGCCTCGTAGAGGCTGTCGATGTCAGAGTTTCGCAGCACATCTGGCAGTACGCTTTTGGCGGTCAGTCCATGCTTGATGGCATTGCCGGATGCCGCACGCTTACCTGCAGGCGTTTTGGGGCCGCCGCCCTGTCCTTGGGCCATCATACACCTTCCTGTGTCGACAACTATCCAAAACACAATAGTATGTTCACTGTCGTAGTACCCCTTTCGTGTACCCCTAGGGTATACCCTTGCAGTGTGTCCCGTCAATGGTGATAATGTGGATTGGCAGAATTCACTCCACGCTCATTCACATTGCAACACCTCATGTCCGACCCTACTATCGAACGTACTCGGCTCCTCGAACTCCTGAGCAAGCTCGGTGAAGACGGCCATAGCCAGCAGGAGATTGCGACCCGAGCTGGTCTACCGGCTCAGTATCTCAGCGACCTGAAGCAAGGTCGCCGCCCCCTGACGGAGCTCACCGCCAGACGACTGGGAAGCGAATTCGGCATCAATCATGAATGGCTCCTCGGCCACTCCAACGTGATGGACGCACCCGGCGCTTCCTCAGAAGGAGCCGCACCTTCAGAAGGAACAGTCTGGGTTCCTTGCTTCCCTTGGCCTATTTCCGGAAACCCACGATTGCATTCCAAATGGGATGGCCACAGCATCGAACTGGCCGGCGCCGCAGCAGCCAGAGCATCAACGGCCTATCAGGCCTATGTCATCCAGCTAGGGAGTGACGACAAACAGGGCCGACTTCGAAAGGGGGATCTCATCTTGATCAGCCAGGAAAATGATCCCGCTGCGGAGATCAACGTGATCAAAATCGGAAGCAAGCTGCTACTCGCTCGGCAGCAACCCGACGGTCGCTGGATTCGGCTCACCGGACAAATGGTCGGCGACGACTGTGAAGTTCTTGGCCACTGTCTAGGTATCGTCTGGGCAGCGTTGTGACGATCTACAAGACAACCGCAGCCGTCAATGTCCGGCTAGTTCCAAAGGCTGACGAGACTGAAGCGGAAACAGAAACCGGGTAAGAAGGGCCTGGCACAGCTTCGACGATGAGCGAAAGCGACGGGTGCTGCCCGGGGAGTTCGTTGAGAGAGCCCGTGCGAGGGGACGCCGTGTCGGCCGTCATGATGTCTTGAGCACCAACTTCCCGTGGCTAATCCAAATCCCTAACCTCGACAAGCGGCGGATAGCACATCTGTAGAAGAGACGTACATGGGAAGCTGGATGATTGTCTTTGGGCTTGTGATGGTGGCTGGAATTGCAGCCGCCGTGGGCGTGATCTTGCTCATCATGTGGCGTCTGATGCCCGAAGGGCGTCAGTCTCCACTGACCCGCAACCTGCTTCGGCCTCCAGGCCATTCACTCGGCAATCATATCAATGATCTCACGGAACGGCTCAGCACTCTGTGCGCAATGACCGTCACCTTGCCCATCATTGTCTACGCGGCACATATTAGTCAGTCGTACTTCGGAGGTGTTGCTGAATCCGTGGCGAGAACGCTGTTCACCGCCATTCTTGGCCTCGTTGCGGCTGCCTTCTTGGCAAAGACAATGGTCAAGACCGCCAAGGATCTGCGGTACAAGGTCCTTGGCTGGGAGGCGGAGGTGTTTACCAGCGAGGAGCTGAATCGGCTCATGCTGGATGGCTGCCAAGTGTTTCACGATATCCCATTTCCCCACGGAAACATTGATCACGTCGTCGTGAGCCCCGATGGCGTCCATTCGATCGACACCAAGTCTTACGGAAAGCTCATGGAGGGAGCAGGACGCCAGGAAGTGATTGTGGATTACCAGCGCAACGTCTTGGTGTTTCAGGATCGCCAGGTCAGCATTCCCACAGGCCAACTCGAAGGGGAAGCCCGTTGGCTGGCCGATTACCTGTCCAAAGCAACGGGCGACTCAGTCACTGTCGAGGCGATGCTGGCGATTCCGGGATGGTTCATCAAAGATCGAGTGGGTCGGGGGACCGTCTGTGTCTTCAACCCGCAGAACTCGCGTCGATTCTTTGTCAAAGGGACCAGCAAACTGACCCCCCAGCAGATGTCCCGCATTGCTCATCAGCTGGACCAGTTGTGCCGCGATGTCGAACCGACGCTGGCAAGAACGCCTTCGTGGGACTGATGTCAACATGAGTTGCTTCATGGCCTCATGAGTGACTGAAAACCGTCTCCTCGTGAGCCTTACCCTCGCACCAGAATTGAGATCGCATCCCGAGTGCTTTGTGGAAGTCGATTCCACGAAACGATGACCTGTTGCAGGTCGGGGTCAATCGTTGTCCCGCAATGACAGGGCGGCGTCCCACAGCTCGCCGCAACGGCATTGGCATGCCGCAACGAATCGGGAGTCCCGGCGTTGCCGTTTTCCTGGCGTTCGGTGTCATCTGGTGCAAGCCGGTACTCTTCCGATGCGAGGCGCTGGACTCTATTTCCAGCACCTCTCGACACCATGGCGGCCATCTTTCTCCGGCCCGCAGCATTGCATTCTGGTTCTTGGGTGCCGCCAGAAGCCGGTGCCTCTGGACGTGGAACGCTCGGCAGCACGGCGAGCGCCTCCGCCTGGTCAATCACCGTCAGTGACGTGTAGACGTTCATCGTCAGATCGATCGTGCAATGCCGCGCCAGCGACTGGGCGGTCTTTGGACTCACGCCCGATTTGACCATGTTCGTGATGAACGTGTGCCGCAGGGCGTGGAAGTCCGCGTACAGCCCGTTCTCGTCGACGTAGGGGATCCCAGCGGCCTTCAGATCCCGCTGCAGTATCTTCCCTCCACATTTCGCCCGCGCCCAACTCCCCGGCCAGATCGGTTTGTTCGCAGGTTTGGCTGCCAGCCAGGGCCGCAACATTTCGGCCAAGCTCGGATGTACCGGCAGTACATCTTCACGCCGATGTTTCGAGTAGGCCGCCTGCACAGTGACCGTGTAAGGCGTCGACTTGAGATTGAAACTGGCCGGAATCAGACTGGCCAGTTCGCTCGCCCGCAGTCCGGTGTAGGCGGCCGTGGCGTACAGCATCGCACGGTCCGGGCCGGTGAGCTTCATGATGGGCTTTCCCTTCTGCGCCGCTGCGAGGAGGGCCTTCAGCTCAGCATCGGTTAAGGGCCGTCGATCATGCCGGCGATCCGTCCGCACATTCATCATCGCAATGAACGCCAACTGATCGTCGCCCGTGCGATGATCCTTCACCATCCACCGCGTGAACTGCTTGATCGCCCGCAGGTAGTGGTTGCTGGTCTGGATGCTGATTCCGCCTTTGCGTAGGTCAGCCAGAAATGAGGTGACCCGACTGGCAAGCAGATCGCCGATCAACCTTGCCTTGCATCCATCGATGATCCGCCGGGCCCTATAGAGCACGGTCTTGACCTGATGATCGGTCACCCCATTGGATTGCAGGTGGGCCTCGAAATCCGTGAGGTGCTCGGTCAAGGGACGTGTTCGCTGGTCATCGAAGCGATCGATGATGCCGGCCATCCGGCGCTCCGCCTTCTTGACGATGTCATTGAGCATCGCCAACGCTGCGGTTTCGTCGACCGCCAGCGAAACACGGCGCTCGATACCATTCTCATCCTTATACCGGCCCCACCACTTTCTGGATTTTCCTTTGACGCGGTTCCCCGTCGTCGGATCGGTCACAGTGACCGCCTTCTTGTAGAGGCTTGCCATGCACGCTCCTCCCGATTGAACAACTCATCTGGTCATTTTCACGACCTGCCGTTGAAGAGTGCCATCAGAGCGAATGCTCGCTCCAGCAATTATCACCCTTTCCCATACCGTGCGGCGCGAGCAACCGGCGGCAACCTCCGATGCTTGGGGATTCATTCATTGACACAGATGCCGCCCGGATCAGCGCGAACCCTTCTCGGCAACCAGTGTCAGGTGAGGAACCATTTCGACCACCGGAGGTGCATCATGCGACATGCAAACCACGAACAGTTCGACGAACAGCCATTTTTTTCGAGACGATGAGCAAGCGTCGCCGGGGATATCCGTCCGAAACGCACGTGAAGCGTGGGGAGCGGGTGGTCCACGGGGATAAGGTGCTGCAGGAAAAGCTCGGTCGAAACGACCTCTGCCCCTGCGGTTCCGGCCAACGCTTCAAAAAGTGCTGTCTCTCGAAAGGTTGCTTTTGATGGCGTGAACCGGGACCACTACTTTCAGAGACTGACTGTCTCCTGACGAAATCGAAGGCCCACTCGGTTCAAGTTAGCCGAGTGGGCCATTTCGTTTTCTGGAGGTGTGACATGGAGGCCGTCATCTTCATGGGGCTACAGGCGTCGGGAAAGTCGTCCTTCTACAAGGAACGGTTCTTCTTCACGCACGTCCGGATCAGTCTGGACTTATTGCGGACTCGGAATCGAGAGCGACGGCTGTTGGTTGTGTGCCTGGAGACTCAGCAACCATTCGTCATCGACAACACCAATCCGACCCGTGAGGAGCGAGCGAAATACATCGAAGCGGCGCAGAAGGCCGGGTATTCCGTGATGGGATACTACTTTCGATCGACGGCCGAGGAATGTCTCACACGAAATCTGCAACGGACGAATCGAGTGCCGGAAGTCGGCATCCTGGGCACCGCCAGGAAGTTGCAACGTCCGTCCCTGGATGAAGGCTTTGATCAACTGAGATACATCCGACTGACGGAGACGGGTTTCGTCGTCGAGGAGTGGAACGATGAAGTTTGATGATCTCGACAAGAAAATGCGGGTCTATGAGACTGCCGCCGATTTGTGTGTGCTGCCAGGCATGTTCATGGTGGCCCGTCTGGATGGGCGAAGTTTCACCCGGTTGACCAAAGAAGTCTGTCAATTCGAAGCTCCGTTCGACGAGCGGTTTCGTGATCTGATGATGTCCACTGCCGAGTCGCTGATGAACTGCGGGTTCCGGGTGCTGTACGCCTACACCGAGAGCGATGAGATTTCCCTGTTGTTTGATCCGGGAGAGCAACTCTTCAGTCGGAAGCTGCGGAAGTACAACTCAACACTGGCGGGCGAAGCCAGTGCCCAGTTCTCGGTTCGGCTGGGACAACCGGCGAGTTTTGACTGTCGAATTTCCCAGTTGCCAGGCATCGAACTCGTCGTGGACTACTTCCGGTGGCGCAACGAAGACGCCGCACGGAATGCTCTGAGTGCCTGGTGCTATTGGACGCTTCGAAAAGATGGTCAGAATGAGCAGCAGGCTACACAGCGGATGCTTGGTCTGTCTGTTGGTCAAAAGAATGAACTGCTATTCCAGTACGGAATCAACTTCAATGATCTCCCAATCTGGCAGAAGCGGGGCGTCGGACTGTTCTGGGAAGAGTACGACAAGGTGTCGAGAAACCCGCTGACGATGCAGGAAGTCACTGCACGGCGGCGGCGGATTCGGACCGAGTTTGAACTACCAATGAAGGACGACTACAGCCGGTTTGTGCGGTCGTTCATTTTCCAACCCCAAACACAAGGAGCCTGATGATGGGGACGTCACACGGTGATTTCACCAAGTACCCCCGCACGCCTCACCTGTTTGGATCTAGGGGGACGGACGACGACAAGCATCTCGGCGAAGCAGAATCGCAGGCGTTCATCGCCGATGGATCACTGATCGTCGAAGAGAAGATCGACGGCACCAACGTCGGTATTCACTTCTCGGATTCCGGTGAGATGGTCCTGCAATGCCGGGGCCACCTCATCACCGAGGGGATGCACCCACAGTACGACCTGTTCAAGCAGTGGGCGGCGGTGAAGCAGCCTGCGCTGGAGGGGATGTTGCAGGACCGTTTCCTGTTATTCGGAGAATGGGTCTACGCCCGGCATTCGATCCTCTACCGCAGGTTGCCCCATTACTTCTTCGAATTCGACATCTACGACAAGGAGCAGGAAGCCTTTCTCGAACTGCAGCAGCGATTGTCTCTTCTCAAAGGGACGGGAATCCTGACTGTGCCGGTGATTCATACGGGAACCATGAAACGTGATCACCTCGAAGAACTGATCGGACCATCGCAGTTCGACAGCCATTTCGAGAACCCCATCACAAATCGACCCGACAACCTGATGGAAGGTCTGTATCTACGGACGGAGGCCGACGGCATGGTCACGGGGCGGGCCAAGTTTGTGCGTCCGGAGTTTGTGGAAAAGATCAAGCAAAGTACGCACTGGCAGCATCAGCAGATGGTGCCCAATCTACTCGCAGAAGGCGTGGATATCTGGTCATGAACTGGGACCATCTCAAACAGTTGTCGCTGAAGGACATCACGGCCTGGGCTGAGACCCAGTCATGGTGTCAGGCGATGGCGGACTGCGCACAGGACGCCGAGTGGCATTCCGAAGGGGACGTCTGGACGCATACGAAGATGGTGCTCGGCCAACTGCACGAACTCGCAGAGTGGCCATCGCTCACACCGCACGATCAGACGGTCTTGACCTTCACCGCTCTGTTTCATGATGTCGCCAAGCCGTTGACGACTGAAGTGGATGCCGAAACTGGACGAGTTCGCTCGCCCAAGCATGCCGTCAAAGGGGAGCATGTCGCCCGAGCGGTCCTGCGTGACCTGGGATGTGATCTGCACTCCCGTGAAGAGATTGCCCGGATGGTCCGTTATCACGGACGCCCGGCGTTCCTGCTCGAACGTGCGGAACCAACGCATGAAGTCGTTCGGTTGTCGTGGCTGGTCAACAATCGGCTGCTGTACCTCTTCGCACTAGCCGACACCCGTGGCCGGGATACCGACTCGATGACCCGCCCGGAAGAAAACCTGCATTTCTGGAAGCTCATGGCTGATGAAGCGGGTTGTTACGAGCAGCCGTATCCGTTTGCCACCGACCATGCCCGCTTCACGTTTTTGCGGCAGCGTGAACCCAACCTGCACTACGTTCCGCACGAAGACTTCACCTGCACAGTCACACTGATGGCCGGACTCCCCGGCAGCGGCAAGGACACGTGGCTGACCAGAAATCGGAGCAACCTGCCGATCGTTTCACTGGACGACATTCGCAATGAACTTGATGTCGATCCCACCGACAATCAGGGGGGCGTGGCACAAGAGGCCAGGGAACGTTGCCGTGAACTCTTGAGGTCAGGAACATCGTTCGCCTTCAACGCCACCAACACGATGCGGCTGACTCGTTCTCGATGGCTCGAACTGTTTGCCAGCTACAACGCCCGCATTGAGGTCGTCTACCTGGAACCTTCGTTCCAGACACTGCTGCGGCAGAACAAAGCTCGGAGCAAAGCGGTCCCTGAGCCCGTCATCCGCAGGCTGGCCGAGAAATGTGAGCCACCAACGTGGTTGGAGTGTCACAATCTGGTGCTGAAAGACTTTGATCACGTGGAAACCTTTGAGAGATGACAGCCCCCGACCGTACCTTGCTGATTCTGGACCTGGATGAGACCCTGGTGTACGCCAGCGTGAAGCCGTTGGACCGTGAACCTGAGCATCGGTTTGGGCCATACTTCGTCTATTGCCGACCTCATGTGCATGAGTTTCTGTGTAATGTGGCGGAACACTTCGATCTTGCGGTCTGGTCTTCGTCGAGTCCCGACTACGCCAATGCCATCGTGCGTTTCGTCTTTCCCTCACAGTTGGAACTGCAATTCGTGTGGGGACGAGACCGCTGCGTTCAGAGATATGACGGGGAGTTTCAGGCGACCTATTACGTCAAGGATTTGAGAAAAGTTGAGCGTCAGGGCTACGACCTCCAGCGAATCCTGATCGTTGATGACACTCCTCAGAAGTGTGAGCGGAACTACGGCAATGCCGTGTACGTGCCGGAGTTCTTCGGCGACCAAACTGATACTGTGTTGCAGCGTCTTGGAGCTTATCTCGTGACCTTGGCACACCTTCCAGACGTTCGAACCATCGAAAAACGTGGCTGGCGGACACACTACTGATATGTTCCTCACGAACTCCACAGAACTCGAACCGGCCACCGACCTCGGTTCATGCACCCAATCGCTGCCATTTGGGCTTGATAGCTTCGCCGTTGGATCGCCAACACAGATGGAAGCGATTGAGCGTCATGAGTAGGAAACGTCCCAAACACAACTCGAACGAAGTCCCTCAGATTACTTGGAATCGAGCAGCTCGCATCTTTCACCATGCCTTGCCGCCAAAGGCCCTTGAAGAGCAGCAGTTCGACCACATGCCAGACAAACTTTGGCAACTTTCACAGACGCCATACCCCAAAATCGATTTCAGCGATCTGTGGTACTACTTGGGCGATCTGACCTATTGCGAACTTCAGCAAGATCTTTTCGACTACCTGTTTCCAGTCTGTCTCATGGACTGGCATTTCACACTGATGCGAGATGAGAGCTGTCAACATGAATTCGAGTTTCATCGTGCGATGAGGAATGGCAACATTTTTCAGAAGATGATGAACAACGACCAGCGACAGGAAGTCTTCGAGTTTTTTCGGGACTCGTTTCTGGAGCGGCTTGATTCTGAATCCGAATCGGTCACATCAACTTCGGTTCGTCTGAAACCCAAATGGATTTATCGGTTCAATTCTCTAGGCATGGTCATGCCTCGAATTGATTTGATCTGGTGCCCGTGGTGGGAAATGGAAACGCTCGGAAGGGCGGTTGCTGCACTGGAGTATCTTTCGGGGCTCATGTATCTCGAAGGGGACAACCCACTGTTCCGAGAACAGAAGAGAGCGTTACCGCTGATCTTTGCCAATGACAGCATGAATTTCGACGCCGGATGGTTGGAAGAGAATCTCGACTTCCTCAAGCAAGAGTTGACCGTGGATTTCTTCCAATCCTCTCTTTCCAGAGCCGTTCGCAGACTTCACGGTCATCAACTTGAAAACATAGCGCAGCAATTCCTGGATGATCTTCCGATCTGCCGGGATCTGGTTGCAGCCAGAATCGAAGAATTGCCGTGTTTACTAGCCGAGGCCCAACCGGATCGTTGGACGGGCCGTTTCACATACTGACTCCCAATGACCGCTTTTCACTCCGAGAGTCCGATATTCATTCTTCCCACGGGCACGCAGGTCGTGACTCTCCGGGAGATCGTCGGACCGAATGGGCGCACGCAGCATCCTCGGGGAGCGGTTGGTGTGGTGGTGAAGTCACCCACGGATCTTGATCATGCTTACCGGATTCGGTTTCCAGATGGCGTGGAAGAATCCCTGGCCTCTGGTGATCTCACCACACTCGCCAAGTTCAAAGAGGGAGACATCGGCGACACTCGACTCGCCGCAAAAGGAAGTGAGTTGTTCGACCGAGTTATCTTCCAGTGCATTATCGGGTCGCAGGCCTACGGATTGGTGGACGACGCTTCGGACATTGACCGCCGGGGCTTCTATCTGCCGCCTGCCGATCTGCACTGGTCGTTGTACGGTGTCCCGGAACAACTGGAATGCCATGAGACACAGGAAGCCTATTGGGAAATTCAGAAATTCCTGGTTCTGGCCCTCAAGGCGAACCCGAATGTGCTGGAATGTCTCTATTCCCCGTTGGTGGAGAAGGCGACTCCTCTGGCCGAGGAACTGCTGGCCATGCGGGAGATCTTCCTCTCCCGGCTGGTCTACCAGACTTACAACGGGTACGTCATGTCCCAATTCAAGAAAATGCAGGCCGACATCCGCAATCAGGGGCAGGTGAAATGGAAGCACGTGATGCACTTGATCCGACTGCTGATCTCCGGCATCAGCGTGCTGCGGGACGGGTTTGTTCCAGTCCGGGTCGACGAACACAAGAACCAACTGCTGGCCATCAAGCGGGGCGAAGTGCCGTGGGAAGAGACCGAAAAATGGCGGCTGAGCCTACACGCCGAGTTTGACGATGCCCTGAAGCAGACGGGCCTGCCAGAACGCCCGGACCATGAACGGGCCAATGCGTACCTACTCAAGGCCCGCAGACTCGCAACCCAGGAGAAACTGCCGTGAGCAACTTGACCACGATCCTTTACCGACCAGTGGGCCAGGCCGAATTGGATTTGATCGCTGAATCCAATTGGAAGCAGTTTCCGCCTCGTCTGTCATGGCAGCCAATCTTCTATCCAGTCCTGACTGAAGATTACGCCATCCGAATTGCCCGAGATTGGAACACGAAAGACGCAGCGTCCGACTACGTGGGGTATGTACTTCGGTTCCATGTTCGCACGGCCTACCTGGATCAACATGAGCCTCACGAAGCGGGTGGTCGGGATCTCAAGGAATACTGGATTCCGGCAGAAGAACTGAATGAATTCAACGACAACATCGTCGGCCCGATCGAACTGATTCATGAGTTCCATCGCCCAGCCACAGAGGAACTGCCATGAACTTCGATCCTCGATTGCAAAAGCAGGTCAACGAGCACCCCTACCCGTTGCTGTTTGCCACGATCAGTGGAGCGCACCTGTACGGGTTTCCGTCACCGGACTCCGACTTCGATCTGCGGGGCGTCCATCTGTTGCCGCTGGAGGAAGTGGTCGGACTTCAGGAAGGGCGTGAGACCGTGGAGAAGTCAGGGATTGACGACGGTTTGGAGATCGACCTGGTGACACACGATGCCAAGAAATTCTTCGGATTGATGCTGAAGAAGAACGGCTACGTGATGGAGCAGGTGTTGTCACCGCTGATCGTCCACACCACCCCGGAACACGAAGAACTCAAGGCAATTGCTCCCACCTGCCTGACCAGGCATCACGCCCATCACTACCTCGGGTTTGCCGCCACGCAGTGGAAGCTGTTCCAGAAGGAAGACCCGCCACGGGTTAAGCCACTGCTCTATGTTTACCGGGTCCTGCTGACGGGAATTCACCTGATGAAGTCCGGTGAGGTCGAGGCGAACCTTGTGCATCTGAACGACGTGTTCAAGCTGCCATACCTCCCCGAACTGATCGAACGAAAGGTCCACGGCACCGAGAAGGGGACCCTCGATCAGGCCGACCTGGAGTTTCACGAGCGGGAATTCCAGCGGCTGCAGGCCGAACTGGAACAGGCATTTGAGGACAGCACTCTCCCAGAGAGTCCCAGTGGCGCAGCGGCGTTGAATGATCTGCTGGTCCGCATCCGGCTCGACAATCATTCCAAGGAGTAGTTTGTGAAATTCGGTGATTTCTCACCACCATCTATTCCGTCGCTCGACCAACAGCGAGAAGCCTTGCAAAAGGGTCAGGGGCGGGCGATGCAGTGGGCGTCGAACCAATGCCTTGCCGATGAACTCCTCTTGGCTGCGTGCCTTCAGGACCAACGCTTCGATGCACAGTCAGAGGACTTAAGAGGCGAGTGGCTCTGGAGGCTCATTGGGGCAACTGGTGCCATAGAGCGGTTTCGGTCGCCGATCTTACATGCGTTGCACGAAATGGCCGACGAACACGGTGCTCTACAGATTTGTGAACTCGCACGACGGTATGCCATGAACGGGGATGTTCGGTTCCGCAAACGACTTTACGAGATCGTCGAGACCAAGCCATTCCCGGATTGTCCGACACTTGGCGAGGAGGAGATCATCGAACTTGATGGTGAACAGGCTTTCTTGTTCGCTGCTCGGGTTCGAGGCGAACGCCTGGCGACTCGTGAATGGGAATGGGATGACGAGAATCTTGTCCATCATGCAGTTGAACGATTTGGCGAAGATCGCATCTCCCCGATGCTGGCAGATTCGGCAGATGCAGGAATCAAACGGTTCTACAGAAACTGGCGGGAGCAAGTGAAGCGGACTTCCGAAGGCGTAAAAACCCATCGAGACCGGATGCGGTCATATTCCGTAGACGACATCATCATGGCAGCACATGGCCACGATTCGTGCTATTGGTTTCGGGGCTGGGGGATGCAGGCCGATGAAACTGCTCTGAATTCGGTCCTCACTTCGCTATGGGAAGAAAATGAGCCAATCGTCATTACCCGATTGTTGAGAGTCTTTTCGAACCGTTCACTTCCGAAATTCGACACTCGACTGATGGGACTGTGCCAACACAATGACAAGGACGTTCGACATTTGGCATTCAAAGCGTTGGCCCAGAATGCAAATGAGGCCATCCGAACTTTTGGACTTCAGCAGCTTACCAGCGGAGCCACGGGCTCGGTCATCAGTTTGTTCGTGAAGAACTTCGAGAAGGGCGATGAAAAACGAATTCTGGAAGCGATGAGTCTCCCTGAAGACCCCTGCGAGCTTCATGGGTTGCTCATGAGTGTCATCAACGTGTTGGAAGCCAATCCAGCAGCCGACTGTTGTTCGTTAGCGGTCACCGTCTATGGCTCAACGCCGTGCCAAAACTGTCGGTTCTATGCGGCTCGTCTACTGCACAGGCAGAATGTTGCCCCTGAATGGCTCATTGAAGAGTGTCGTTTCGATGCTGACGAAAACTGCCGTCAGTTGTTTGAGGGACTGGCCGGTGGGTGAAGCAATGGACACCAAGATTCCCAGACTTTCCACGTCTCTCTTCTCGGTCCTGGTGATTCTGCAAGCGAACCAGTTCCCCTAAAGCCATCAATCTGAGCGGAAGCCATGAATGAGGTGACCACGAATGGATGCAGATCAACCGAGCCGTATCAAGCAGGTGATCGTCATGCGGCACGATCTGAAGATGCGCCGTGGCAAACAGATTGCTCAAGGTGCTCACGCCTCAATGTCGTTCCTCTGTCGCCCATTGCAGGAGCGTGGTTCGGTCTCTTTGGCTGATTTCTCGGAGGTCGAACAAGCATGGCTGACCGGGGCATTCGCCAAAGTCTGCTGCCGGGTGGACAGCGAAGAAGAGTTGATGGCGATTCACGACAAGGCTGTTGAAAAGGGGCTCGTCGTGCACCTGATTACAGACAGTGGCAAAACGGAGTTCCACGGCAGGCCTACACGGACGTGTTTGGCGATCGGCCCAGACAATGCCGAGAAGATCGATGAGATCACCGGCGAACTGCAGTTGTTGTAACGAGATCAAGCATGAATCTGACCGTAACCGACAAGGTGGTCAACCTGCTGTGGCCGTCATTGGCGGTGAAGATCGACGCCTCTGGTCCGCTTCATCGGACCAGGGGAGGTTCTTGTACCTAGTCTGCGCTTCGAAAAAGTTGATATCGTCCTTACGAGAGAACGGCCGAGATCGCCAAGTGACATCACCTAGTTGTTCTGGCAGAACCCTAAAGCGGAATCCGGCGGGAATCTGGCTACCTCCGGTAAAACGTCTCAGAGTATCCACACCAATCCGCTTCGCACTCGCGTCGCAACTGCTCCCGTTCCTCAGCACTCAGGGTATAGACTGGCAAGTCTTCGCCCCCGCTCAGTGGATCCAGTTCCCGCAAGAACGCATCCGCCCAGGTCAGCCAATCGAGCGTGTCCGGATCGATGGATGGGGATCTTGAATCCGCTTCGGCTCGCACCACGTCAACAAACCTGCTGAGTCGTTGATGTTTCTCCCAGAGCTGAGCCAGGTGTTGCAACCGAGTGATCCGTGCGGAGTCAGACCTCCGTTCAATCTCTTGTGCCACGGCTTGTTCTTTTCGCTCGGCCTTCTGGATCTTCTCAATCCGTGCCGCTTCCCGCCATGTCCTCGACCGCTCCACACCTTTCAGAATCGAGACGACCACCTCGTTCAATCGGCATTCCAGAGGCTTCGTGTTTGTGTCACGAATAGTTGCCCAACTTGAGTAACGGTCAGAATTGATCCCCAACTCCAGCACTCCCGTTGGAGTGTATTCGTACCGTTCGAAGAACCACGAATCACGCTGTGAGCGATCCTGTTTTCGCTCGGAACGTTTGGAACTTTCTCGTAGGGTCACCTCAATTTCCTCACCCAGGACATCGAAGTACGGACGCTCGCTTTTGTCTTTCCTGAGATTCAACGAGTAGCCACGCGCCTGCATCGCCGTTGTCAGGCCCTGCAGAATGCGCAGCGAACGTGAGATGTTCTCCAGTGACACACGCACGTCAAAGCAACTGCTGCCGAAGTTCCAGATCCGACTGACGCGTCCGTATTTGTCCGGGTCTTGCCCCTTGAGTGATTGTTTTGTCGATTGAACAATCGGATGCCGGATCTGAACCTGTTCACTGACCTCAATGGACCACTTCGGATCGGATTCCTGACGAATGAGCTGTGCAATCTCTGAATCAGCGGCGACAGGTTCCACGGCCGGTTCTTTCGGCGAAATCTGAACCGTTTTCAAACGGTCGTCTTTGATCTCCGGCAGTGGTGTCTGCCGTACACGCTTTCCGTGTCGCTTCTTCTCCCAATGCCCCACCGGCGGGCGGGGGATGTTGTGTTTCTTGCAGATCTTTGCGAGCCCCACATCGGACAACCCCCATTCACCCGCGAGCTTTCTCATCGGAGTGGCCCAGACACGCTGATACAGTTCACCGCGTGACATCTCAATGACCTGCTGGTTCGTCATTACACACTCCTGGATGACTGACACACTGAGCGCGAGTCCAATGTGCGTGCCTTGGCCATTTGACAAACATCCCACATTGGACGAAGCAACATCTAGGCTATACCGTAAACGATCGATGGCAAATCATCCGCCCCGGCGGAGTGGATTTGAATTAACGAGATTTGTCAGCCCTGCTCCGTAGATCACTTGGGGTCATGCACTGAAATGCAATCCTGCCTTGTCCAACGTCTCTTCGCTGGCCCACTCGACATCGTTGGTGATGTGCACGGGGAAATTGATCCGCTGAAGTCATTGCTGCGACATCTCGGCTATGCCAAAGATGGCTCTCACGCGGATGGGCGACGACTGGTGTTCGTGGGAGACCTGACCGATCGCGGGCCAGACAGTCCGGCGGTGGTCGACCTCGTTCGGCGGCTGGTCGAATCCGGCCGGGCCCAGTGCGTCCTGGGAAACCACGACCTCAACATCCTGCTCAACCACAAGAAGCATGACAACGGGTGGTTCTACGGCGAGGAAGTCACCGAGGATGGACAGGTGGTTCCCCAGGTACTGGCCGACGACACCGTCCGGAAGCAGGTTCTGGAGTTCTTCCGCACGCTCCCGATCGCGATCGAACGTGCTGACCTGCGCATCGTCCATGCAAGTTGGTGTGATGACATGATCGCGTTGGCCAGAGAATCATCCGATGTCATCGCTCTCTACGATCAGCACCACAACTTGATCGAGCAGAGTTTTCCTGGTCTGGGTATCGAGGAAGTCGACCAGGGCCTCAAGCACCAGAACGACAACCCGGTCAAGCGACTGACCTCCGGTCCAGAAGAACGCGCGGCTCAGCCGATTGTGGCCAGCGGGAAGATACGGTTCGAACAACGGGTCAATTGGTGGAACGACTACCAAGGTCGATTCTGCGTCTTTGGCCACTATTCCATTCTTGATGGACAGCCGAGGGGAAATGGATCCACATTCTGTGTGGACTACGGGGTCGGCAAGCGCTGGACGGAGCGGCGGGCGGGCGTGACGCAGGACTACAGCTTGAAGCTGGCCGCGTTCCGGTGGCCAGAACAGGTAGTGGTGTTTGATGAGGGAATGGATGAACCCACTGACAGTTTCAATGCGACACGGCGGGAACCTTGAGTGCGTTCCATAACGTTTCCGGAACGGGTTCACGAAGTCGCCACTTCACTGAGATCGGTCTCTCGCCTTCCCAACTTTCAAACGTCACCAAGCCGCAATTCACAAAGGGTGCCGCCTTTCCGTCTAAGAGTTTGTGCCGACGAACAAAAAGGTGAATGTCCTTACCTTCCTTCTGGTGATTTCGAATCAGGTGGCCAGGCTTACTGTTCTGCGTGGTCCTGTTCTGACTTTGCCATTGGAAAAACTCAGCTGAAAGAAAGTGATCTTCGTAGCGGTGGTCCTTGTTGAGGCTGCCCTTTTCGAGCGTCACGAGCAGGAACACGTGGTCGTCCGCCACAACGAAGCCTTGATTCCAACTTCCGGTATTGAAGGTCAACCCAAAAAGCGGCGCGATATCCTCACGCATATAGTGACTCCACAGAGCTGCGCCAGCGCTCGACGGTTTGGCTTCCACGGGAACCATCCGAAGGACATCGCCAGCGGGCTCGAAGGCCACTTCATATTGCGTGCCCGGAAGTCCGGCGTCGGGACCAAACCAGCCACGAACGATCTCAGCGAGCACATTCGCTTCTGTTTCGTGTTCGTCGGTGCGAATCACGTTGACGTACTCTTTCACGAAATTCGCGACGTGACGTTGGCCGTTGGCGAGCACGTCGACCCAACCATTCGGTACACCTGACGTCTTCATACGATCCGGTAATTTGAGAATCGGGCGACCGCTCGCGTGCATGACGCGACAAACAAAGCGACCTTCCACCTCCAGCGTGTCACCGCGATCCAAGTACTCGGCGAGCCGCCAGTCGACCAATTCTCTCACGAGGTTCTGAAAATCCTCACGGCACCCCGAGGGCAAGGAGAAATCTGTCGAGAATACCGCGTCGTCGTAGTGGAAATAGGACTTGCTGCCGGTACCTTTGCCACTACACCAAGCTTCGATCGGGTTCTTCTCGATCAACGATTTCAGTCGCGAATCGTCATCGAGATGCTCTCCCACGTCATCACGGAGTGTCTGGCTGCGGCGGGCGATTCGGCGAAACTCGAGTGTCAAATCTGCGATGTCGATCTGTCCGGGGAGTGCATCGAGATTGAGCATGCCCATGAGCGTCAACATCTTGAAACTCTTGGTCATCGGCGTGGACTCGAGCGCATCCAGGAAATCACCGGCGGACTCCAGAGCACTTTTCTCACGCGAATTGAGGTCACCCATCGTCCGCAAGAATCTCAGCCATGAACCATGCGTCTTTCGCAAGGACCTTGGATTGTAGCCAGAGTGGTACAGCTCCACGGCCGTCGGCCGCGTGCCGTGCCGTTCCATGAAGTCATTGTAGTAAGTCAGAATCGCGTCATCTGACGGTCGAATCCTGAGGAGCGATTTGATGATGTCGATCACCTGCAAGTCGTAGGTGACATCGCATCCATCGGGGAGATCCGCACGTCCTTGTTGCAGCAGTCGCATCGCCGCAGAAATCTCCGCGTCGGATTCTCCAGTTCCCAACAGCGGTTGCAGCAGCGATCGCACTTTGAGAAGGAAAACTCGGTGGTTTCCAATGTAGTCAATCACACAGAGATCGGACTTGCCCTCTGAGCAGCGCAATCCGCGACCGAACTGCTGCAACCAGATGACGCTCGACTCGCTCGGCCGCAGCATCATGACGGTGTCGATATTGGGAATATCGAGTCCCTCGTTGAACATGTCGACAGCAAAGATGATGTCGAGTTTCCCGGCTGCCAGTGCTTCCAGAGAGGAGGCTCTAGGCGCAGACCGATTTCCGGAGTGAACGGCAACAGCCCGGACCCCCCTTTCAGTAAAATAATCCGCCATGAAGTTCGCATGTCGTTGTGAGCAACAGAACCCCAGTGTCCGCCGTCCACCGCGTTGGCGAAACTGCTCAAGAGCGTTTTCGGCTCGACGGGTCGTTGCGACAGCATTCGTCAATTCTTCTTCGTCGAATCGAGAGCTTCGCCAAGGGATATTCGAATAGTCCACTTCGTCAGGCACACCGAAATAACGAAAGGGACACAGGAGTCCCGCTTGGATGCCCGCCACCAGATCCTTTCGGTACACCAGATTCTCTTGGCAGAGCGCGAGCAGGTCGCCGCCATCCATCCGTTCAGGCGTCGCAGTCAGCCCAAGCAAGAAACGGGGCGTGAAATAGTCAATCAGTCGGCGATATGTGCGGGCAGCTGCGTGGTGAAACTCGTCGACGATGATGTAGTCGAAACTGTCACGATCAAACTGGTTCAGATGCCGCAGCCGCCCCAATGTCTGGATCGAAGCAAAGAGGACTTCGGCGTCGACAGACTTCTCTGTGCCGGTGTAGCGCCCCAACCGTGCACGCGGTCGAATGCGTCGAAAGGTCTGCATGGCCTGCGTCAGGATTTCCTCTCGATGAGCCACAAACAAGACGCGCCGGAAGTTCACGTCTGACGAATCGAAGGCGGCCAGCCAGGTCTTACCCAATCCGGTTGCCAAGACAACCAATCCGGCTTCGTTCCCGTCATTGCGTGTCGCCTTGAGGGCTGCGAGCGCCTCCTCTTGGATCAGATGTGGCTTCGGTGGTGGCTCGGAGGATTCTTCCACGACTTCAACAACACGTGGCGTGTTTTTGGAAACACGGCGCTGTCGATAGGTGTCAATCCAATTCGCATCGACGAGTCGCGTCTGAGGGTGGACGAACAGGTCGTCAAAGGCCGCGGCAATTTCGGCGAAACCCCGATCCGCATCTGTGTGGAGGACTCGATAGTTCCATTCCACGCCTCCTCGCAGGGCCGGATTGGTCAAGTTCGAGCTGCCGACAAACGCAGTTCCTTGATTTCCGGCATCGTAGAAAATGTATGCCTTGGGATGAAATGACGTGTTTCGGGCCTCGAATACACGCAGCTGCAGATTGCCTCCAAGATCCAGTAATTCCACGAGGGCATCCGGATCCGTCACATCGAGATAATCTCCTGTCACGATTCGCACGCGGCCACCGCGCCCCAGCAAGTCACGAATGTGCTCGCGAACCAACGCCACACCGCTCTTCAGAATAAACGCGATCGCGAAGTCTGCATTGGCAGCCCGGTCTATACTCCTCCTGACATGCGGAAGCAGGGGGTCGTCCGAGCCGCGCACCAATAGACTTTCCGCCGATGGTCCCTTGAGTAGATCCAGACCCGCAGACCGAGACTTCAAATAGTTCCCGAGGCTGGGAATGACGTGACGCACGCCGCCGCGGGGGTCGGGAACATCTCCATTGCGTCTTGGGATGAGGTGCACGTGCAGGTGTGGGATTGTCTGCCCTGCCGCTTCCCCGACGTTGATTCCCACATTGAACCCGTCCGCAACATACCGCTCACAGACAATCTGTCGGCCGCGTTCAAGAGCACACAACACGGCTCTTTGTTCTTCCGCAGAAGCGTCGAACCACTCGGCAACATGTCGATTGGTCACGATCAACAGATGCCCGTCAGAAACCGGATGACGATCCCAAGTGGCGAACACCAGTTCATCACGGAACACCACTCGCGACTCATCCGCGGTGCAAAATGGACAGTCATTCGGCATTCGACACCTTCCGATTGACCGGGCGGCTTTGGATAATCAACTTACCGTCGAGGCCAGCGTTCTGGCACGCGATGCATCGCCAATTCCGCATCGGGCGCCGTGCCGTGCGCTTTGTCTGACAGATGCGGCAAACATGGTCATAACAGACGAACGCGCGGTCCCTTTTGGCGGGTGGAGCGTCGGTGATGTAGCTCCGTCGCGGCTCGAATCCGGCCAGTTGCAACAACCTCTGCCACTCGGGCCCGTGACAGGTTGCGGCACGCCCATGAAGCTGAAAGACGACAAGGTGTGCAACCTCATGACACAACACTTCTTCGAAAAGCGATGAATAGAGTGGCTCCTTCAGTAGGAGGCTGAGTCGCACCAGCATGCGTTGTGGATACGCGCGCCCCAGGGACCGAAGCAACCTTGAACTCCATTCACAGGTAATGTTTTCCGTGACTCCTGATACGTTCCATGAGCGAACCCAGTGCCGGATCAGTGGTCGACAACGGTGCAACTCGTCTCGCTGGTTCATTTCGCGTGCCAGAGTATCCTGCAGTTGGCGTTGAAGCCACCAATGTGCGATGAATCGGGGCTGATAACTACTCCACCGGCATCGAGAGTCACCTGGAAGTGGAGATATCACGATCCCCTAGATGACCTGCCACTGGTCGAAGTTCCATCGCTGACGCTAGCTAAGTGAGGATCAAGGAGCATGTCCGCGGCTAGGCGAAGTTTTTCGAGTTTGATATGGCGTGCTTTGCCGATTGCTTGACTGAAAAGTACAAGGCCCGTAAAGTCGACGTCCGTAAGGGCAATTGATAGGACGAACTGACATGCGTTTCGGAGAGCGTATGCGGGAGCTTCGAGCCCAGCAAGGTTTAACCCAACGCGGTTTAGCCAAGAGCATCGGCGTGAGCGATACGTATATCAGCAAAGTGGAAAATGAAAACCTCCATTTCGGCGACTTTCCGTCCGAGACGTTCATCCACAAACTGGCGGACATTCTCGATGCTGATGAGGACGAACTCCTGCTTCTCGCCAACAAAGTACCTGTTGCGATCCGGCAAAGGGTTCGCGAGCGACCAGAGGTATTCCGAAGGTTGGCTGGACTCGACGACAAGACACTCGACCGGCTGCTGACTCAATTGGAGGACAAGCCGAATTCACCCAAGACTCCACGTCGGTAACTGGCAATAGAGGCCTTGATGACATCGCCCAACACGAGTCCTGATGCAGCCATCTTTTTGAAGAGAATTGAAGAAGCGGAGAACACGACGAATGAATATGCCGCGTTCATCAAGAAGCTGAAGGGCCGTTTGTCCAAGGCGAAGAAGGCACTTGCTACAAAGCCCGCGGTCGCTTCACCTGTTTCCACTCTGATTTCTGAACTGGCAGCACTCGAACCGGTTCCTACAGCACCTCCAACTGGGGTGCTTGCCTCTACGTTGGAAGACGAACTGAAGAAACTGCGACGGCGGGCGCATGAATCGTTTCCCGACGAACTTCGACGGATGTGCGAATCCGCAAATCTCCATTTCGCGGCGACATCGGACGGGTTCGGAGTTGGCCCGTTCATTGTGACCATCAACGCCGCAAAGGAAACGGCATCCTTTCATTTTGCAAAGATGGATATCAAGGTCGCCGTCCCAATGAACGCGGCGGCAATTGTGGGGAAAGCCGGTATTCTAAAAGCTTCGATCATCGACGATCCTGTTGACCTCTCCAGCTTCCACGATGAGCTGAATGAGGCCATGAGAGTGGCTTTGGCAAGAGCCGGAACTTCCTCTAAGGCTGAGTGGCGTGTCGAATTGCCTGCAGTCTACCGAGAGATGGTGATTATCCGTCAGAATCAACCGAAGCGGCGAAAATCCTCCAATGCCGACTACTCCCATCCTCGCTTCATCGTCGAACTAAAGCAATTCATTCAATCTGAGCAGAACATGCGTTCTGAGAAGCAGTATCGGTTAGAAACTGCGGTTTTGGAAAACACCAAGAATCCCAAGAAATCGCTCTTCATCCCACGCGACCTGTCGCGCGCATCAGGTGAAGGGACCTATTACCAAGCCATACTGTTTCAACAGGTTTAGGCATTAAGGTCCGCGACGTCCGACCGGGAGAGCAATTGAAATGCCAGAGCAGCTTGATCGTCGCACAGCATCACGGATCATTCACAGTTTGGCGGAATCTGGTCAACCGCCCAAATTGGGTGCGTCATATTTGAATGTTGGCACGGATCGCATCATTGACCGCCTTCGTTCTGACTATCTCGACGATCACTTGATGCCCTTCGAAGGTCAGGATGGTGGTGGGACATGCAAATGGATCGAAGCCAACTACGGAAACGGCAAGACGCAGTTCCTACGATGTGTTCAGGAAAAAGCATGGGAACGGAATTACGTCACCGCATTTGTTGAGCTGTCGCAGGACGAATGTCCGTTGGACCGACCTGACAAGGTTTACGGAGCAATAGCTCGGTCAATTCAGGCTAAGCCACTCACACCCGCTGACGTTGATCGAGGCCGTGGCATTGATGCAATGCTGCAACAACTCCTCGATCGGAAATTTGAGGGTGTACTGTCGGGAATCCCCAACGGCGACTTGATGTCGCAAGCAGTTTCCTGGGTTGAAACCAGCCTCGCCGCAACTCCTGTTGAGAGTACCGGGTTTCGAACCTCGGTTGTTCAGTTCTTGCTCGGGAAGTTGAAGGGAGATTCGGAGCAGGCCAATCTGGCGGCCGTTTTTCTTCGCGGTGAGCCACACGCAGCCACAGATCTGAGGGAAATCGGTCTTTTTGAAAAGTTGGATAAATCGAGCGGATTCCGGTTTCTGCGTTCTCTTTGCCAGCTACTCCAACGTTCAGAGCTGGCGACCGGAACCGCATTGTTATTCGACGAAGCACGTCGCTCCCTGAGCTTGATGTCCAGTAGAGCCCAGAAAGTCGCTTGCGAAAACTTGCTAACCGTCATCAATCGCTGCAACAGCGGCGAGCTTCCAGGCACCCTATTTCTCTACGCCGTAATGCCGGAGTTTTTCGCCGAATTCGCCACGGCCTATCCAGCCCTACAGCAACGTTGTGGACCCAGCACGAGAATCAATCTGGAAGCCTTGCAGGGAATCAAGGAGATCGACCTTCTGGAAATGATTGGTCTCAAGATTACCGAAGTATTTGGCGTCGCATATGAGGACGCGCCGAACGACGGCAAGATCCTGTCCGACAATCTCAAGTGCATCTCGGAACAAGCCCTTCGACAAACGATGGTTGGCAGTGGAACACGAAGACTTCTGGTCAGCAGTTGGGTGCGTGCCTTGCAGAATTTCCGAGAACACGGGGTGAGATCAATGACGCCCGATGACGCCGAGATGCTCATACAAGGAGTGAGACAACAACTGGATGCATTTGGTGCTGACTCCGTCGCAGGGGAAGGGGAATAGACAATGTCGGCAAGCCTGATCGCCAAGCTGCGGCACTCTCAACTCGGTCTATGCGAACTGGTTCGTGTCGAAGCCACCGACTGGATCATCCGCGTTCAGGCGAATGGAAATCATTATCGCGTATCCCCAGAGCGTCGAGGGGAGTTTGAACCTGTTCGCGAAAGTGTAGGCCCAACTAGCGCATTCGAGATAAAACAGCGAGTCCAGCGGCAAGAAAACCTCGGCCGGCGAAATGATTCAACATCTCGCAATGCTCGCCGTGTCATCGAATCGCTCCGCGTCGGTCTCCCATCACTCGACGGCAGCACTCGTCGACTTGCAGTTGGATTTACCGAAATGGAGTCGTTAATCAACAGCTTTCTGCATGACATCGACAGTGACGGTGGCGGGGCAATGATCATGAAGGGAGCCTATGGTCAAGGCAAGACATTCTCCATGACCATGCTTGAAAGTATTGCACACGATTTTGGCTTCATCACGGTTCGGACAGAAATCGACGCGACCGAGAACCAACTGAACAAGCCTCATCACATCTACCACGACATGATGCGGCATATGCGGTTGCCGGGATCAAATTCGATGGGCATTCTGGAATTGGCGCTCAAGACACACGACTTGATTCGCCAGCAGGCTCCTCGAAGTCAGGCTGAAAGGGAGAGATGGCTACAGGAACATGTGCAGTGCTTTCCTCTCGCCTGGCTTCTTTCTGATCCAGTTTTCGTCACCAAAGAACCACTCCTCGGCCTTCTCGCTGGCGACCCCAATGTTCCTGCAAGAGTTGGACGCCAATCGCATGTTGCACTTCCGCAGCCGAACAGATGGCCTGCGTTTAACGCGGCCACCCAGGGCGATTTTGCCAGCTTTCTGATCTCTGGAATTGGTCGTCTTGCCCGGCTCCTCGGATACAAAGGACTTCTGGTGATCATGGATGAGATGGAGAAGTGGAATCAACTGAATTGGAATGAACAATGTCGAGCCGGGAACTTGCTCGGCGGATTGATTTGGGGCGCCACAGCAGAGGAAGGCCGCAGGGGAAGGAATGACAACCCTCGAATTCTGACTCACAGCAGGCGTTGCAATGGGTATCCATTCACAACGACCAGCAGGAACTATGTCGGTGTCGCCATCGCCATGACGCCGAGGGAGCATGACAATCCAGAACGTCTCTGGTCCCAATACGGCCCCATTCTCATCGGGGAGATCCAGCCTTTCACGGAACGACGGCTCAGTCAGTATTGCAAGCTGGTTATGCCCCTTGCTGCGGCGGCATACGGCCTTACGCCGCCAACTGATGAAGAACTGGAAGAAATCTCGTCGGAAGCATCTCGCATGTGGAGAAATCAAGGCGATATGACAACCCGATCAGGCGTCCAAGCCGCCATCGCCGCATTCGACAATTGGCGTGATTGGTCGTAAAAGTCTCGCTTCGGAAAGGGCTTCAATGAATGCGAGCGACAAGCTAGATGACTTGCTCCACCAGCATCAAGAAATCCGACGCATGATGCCTCGTGCGTGGAACCCGTTTTTTGCCGGTTTTGGTTCGCTTCGACCGATTCAGTTGCAGGCCATGCCTCCCATTCTTTCGGGGAGGAACGTCTTGGTGACGGCCCCCACTGCTGGAGGAAAGACACAAGCCGTTGTCGCTCCGATCTGCGAGCGGCTTTCCCAACAGAATTGGCCTGGCCTGAGCGTCTTGGTCATCACTCCAACTCGGGCACTCGTCAATGATCTCTTCCAAAGGCTATCAGGGCCGCTCGATCAAATGCAAATTCGATTGGGACGCAAGACGGCAGACCATGGCCTTTCCGATCAGATAGTCGATCAGGTCCTGATCACCACTCCCGAGTCAACTGAGTCACTTTTGACCTTCCGACGCGAGGCTCTTGAAAGTATCAACGCGATTGTCCTCGATGAGATTCACCTTCTTGACGGGTCTCCTCGTGGGGATCAGTTGCGGGCCGTTCTGAATCGGCTTTCTGCACTCCGATATTACGTTGGCGGTCCACAGTTCATCGGAATACAACGAATCGCGATGTCTGCAACTGTCTCCAATCCTCGCCGACTGGCCGACGTGTACTTGGGACCGGATGCCTCAATCGTGAAGGTCCCCGGACAACGGCAACTTGAAGCAAAGACAATTCTTGCCGTCGGAACGGATAAGGATCGTGCTGAGGCGGCTGTCGCAGCTACGTCGGGCTTCGATGATATCCGCAAGATGCTCGTATTTGTGAATAGCCGAAAACAGGTTGATACTGGTGCGTCATTTTTTCAATGCGGACGGTTCTCATCTGTCCCTGTCTACGGACATCATGGCAGCCTGGCGAGGTCAGAGCGAGAAGAAACCGAAAGTCGGTTCAAAGCCGACCATCAGGCGATCTGTGTAGCTACGATGACGCTTGAAGTCGGAATAGACATTGGTGATATCGATCTAGTCATTTGCTTGGACCCGCCGTTTTCCCTGTCGAGCTTCCTCCAACGAATCGGGCGGGGTTGCCGTCGATTGAATGGATTGACTCGTGTGCTTTGTGTCGCGAGAGATCGTGCAGGAGAATTGATCTTCGAATCATTGATTCGTCAGGCAGCAGTTGGGGTTCCGCCTGAACCGGTTCCTCCATTTCGCCGATCAGTGCTTCTACAACAAGTTCTGGCCTATTTACGTCAAGTGCCAAAGAACAGTCGAGTCAGGGAGCAGTTCTTCAAGATTCTTTGTTCATCAGCGGAACCACAGGTACGCGAAGACTGTGTTGAAGGGCTTCTCGCCGACATGCTCCAAGAGGGATTCCTTGACCGCCAGAGCGAAGTCTATCGGCCTGCCTCGAAGGGATGGGACTTCATTGAAAGCAACCGGATTTACGGCAACATCCAAGCTAGCCCTCTTGAAGTTGCGTTGGTCGATGTGGATACGGGAAAAATCGTCGCGTCAGTGGCCGCGGTTCCGGAAAGGTCCAAAGGCGTCCGCATTGCTGGTCGTTCATACGAAGTGTTACCAGGTGGTTCCGGTACAATAAAGCGAGTCCGTGGAGCTGGAGAACACGATGGCTCACCAAAGTACCATGCACGGTTGCTGCCTTATGCTTTCGACATCGGGGCGTCTCTGGCAGGGCGATTTGGGATTGAGCCAAACACCCTCGTGACGTTTCATGTTGGTGACGGCATCGTCGTCATGACTTGGCTGGGACGACTTCTGAATAGCATTCTCGCGGAAAGCATTACTCGACGCGGAATCAAGGTTACCAGTGGCTCGTTCCATCTGGCCATCGGAAAGAAGCACATTGATGATGTGTTGGTCCTCTTTCAGAAGACCATTGAGGATGTCACAGAGAACAATCCCCTCGACAGGGTCTACCCCGAGCGACTGATCGACATCGGGCCCCATTTTAAACGTCTGTCCCCAAGTGAGCAGACGAAAGCTCGCGAGGACTGGCTTCCTCTGGAATTCTTGAATAACTGGGTTAAGGGAATCAAGGACGTGCGAATTGTCGATGTGAACTCACCCGAAGGAATGGACTTAATCTCTTTGACATAGATGTTGTCCCGCGTGCGGCAGCATGCCATTCAGTTTGCTGGCCGTAAGATTCCTGGCTCGCACAGTTGGTGAAACCGAGAAGTCCTATTATATCCATGAACAATGGAACTCGGTCTGGAGGTAACAGCGTCGGGCATGACTTGCCGCGTTGTTCAGTAGGACGGCGTTCCGGGAACCACTTGGCCCCTGCGGGTCCGTAGGTCACGGCTCAAACCGGCGTCTGAGACGCTGGTGGAGTCGTCAGGTCGGAATGTGTGGACAACAGTGAAAGAATGCGGCGCCGGGCAGCCGAAAAGTGCGGGTCACAGTGCAGGGGTGGCTGAGAGAACCCAAGTGTAGGCGTCAGAGAGAAAATGCAGCGATCGGCGGGCGAAAAGCGTAGTGCTGGCTTGGTTGAGAAAGCCCGAGCGAGGGGACGACAGCGGCTCGGCCTCCCGGAGCTTGTGAATAATCTCCTCGGGACTGAATCGCTTTCTCGCCATGTCCTGCTCTCCTGTTCTACGTCCACAACGCCGAAAGTGAATTCAACGCGTGGACTCGCTGGTCACTTGGTGATCCATGCGATTGAAAACCACGCAGGAGATCCGGACCAATTCCACTTTGTCAGCCAGAATGATAGGATCCCGTTACAGGGATTCCTTGATGTTCCGCCACGGTGGGCTTTCACGATTGTGATGCAACTCATCAGTGGGAGTACCTGATGGCTGGGCTCAAGTTGACGGTACGCGATCTGAGACGGCAGTGGAAGCCTCATAAGCAACGTCTCAGCCTTGTCGATCCAGGCCATTCATCGAATGTCCGCTTTCATCGTGCCTGCAGCTGGCTGCAGCGTTGCGAACAGATCCACGACGATTCAGAACTGGACTTGGCACTGCTGAGTCAGTGGACGGCGTTCAACGCACTCTACGGGCAGTGGGATTCCGATCGCAGTGAGCCACTACCGGATCGTGCCAGTTGGCGACAGTTCTTGGACCGTATTCTCCAACTCGATGAAAGCCAATTCCTCGTGGATGCCCTGCAAGAAAACAAGCCGTTGGTCATGTCAATATACGATGACGAGTACCTGAGCGGTTACTTCTGGGAAGATCCCACTGAGGTTCGAGCAAAGAAGTCCAAGAAGACCAAGTTTGAGGCACAAACATGGTATCTCCACGGCAACTGGATTCTCATCCTCGAACGACTTGTGGAGCGGATCTACTTCCTGCGCTGCCAACTCGTCCACGGCGCAGCCACGTTCAACAGCAGCCTCAACCGAGTCGCCATTCGTCGCTGTACACAGATGATGGAACACTTGCTTCAAGCAATTCTGCTCACATGGATCACTCACGGCGCGGACGAGGAATGGGGAGCAATGTGCTATCCACCCAAGCACTCATCTTCGCCAAACAGGGCAGCGCGATCCAGGTATTCGTGAAAAGTGTAGATCGCTTCTCGCAATCTCCGGCTAGTGCTGCAACAACCGACAGTACAAGTTGACAAGTTCCATTTCGGGAACGCTGCTCACGCCCGTCTGAGCAATTCCAGGATCACCAACGATCACTGCCAACGTCTGGGCTCGCGAGATGGCCACATTGACGCGATTCTTGTTGAGCAGAAACTTCAGACCACGACTCCCGAAGTCGCCAGCACTGGAGCACATGGAAATGATCACCACAGGAGCTTGCTGTCCCTGAAATTTGTCCACGGATCCAACACGTGCTCCCGCCGGAAGTCGCTCGGCAAGATTTCGAACTTGCAGGTTGTAGGGAGCAACAAACAAGATGTCTTCAAGTTGCAGTCGGCCGAGATTCTGACCATGCCGATCCGTGTGATCACATTGCAGCAGCTGGCGCGTGAGTTCCACAATACGTGCAGCTTCTTCGTCGCTGGATTGAACATTCCCAGTGTGGCCGACTCCAACAAATCGGATGCCGGCCTGAGCCAGCGATTCTTCACCCAGATCAAGACCTGGACAGATGATTCTGTTCACGTTGTCTTCGTGCGCGTGTAGCCGACCCTCGTAAATTGCCCCGGAGATGAATGAGCACACGTCTGGATGCATTCGACGCGTCACATCCAGGAAGATTCCCAAATCTTCAGGGATCACTGCGTGATCCTGCAACAAGTACTCCAGCAGTGACTGGCCACTCTCCCGGGGATGTGTACCCTGCGTCGGCTGGCTCAACTGCATTTGATCCCCAATCAGGACAATGTTGCTGGTGGATCGACTCATTCCGGCCAGCTTCGCAATGGAAACTTGACCAGCCTCGTCCACAAACAGGTAGTCCAGTCGGCCTTCCATTTCGGGATGTGAAAACAGCCACGCGGAGCCACCAATCAGGCCACCTTGGTAAGCGGCCGCGGCTTTTGATCCAGAATCAATGTGCTGGAGCTGGTCATACTTCGTGAAGATAGGATGTTCGGCGTCACCGCCCGCCTTGATGGCTGATAGGTTATCTCCCAACTCTTGGAAGCAGGCGTCCATCACATTCAGGATGGCTTCGTGGCTATTGGACGTCACACCAATGTTCTTCCCCGCCTCAAGGAGGGCGGCAATCATTTGCGCGGCGGTGTAGGTCTTGCCAGTTCCCGGCGGTCCCTGGATACACAACGTCGATTCCTGCATGGCGGCTGAAATTCGAACGGCTGCGGACACGGCGTCTTCACCGTGTTGCACCAAAGGAGCCCCCTTCCTGTGCTTTGCAATGGAGGGGGGCAACCGCAGCAGAAATCGGCGGAAAGCCTGCGGTAGTTTCTGCTCCGCCTCCCAGGCCTCAGTCATGTTTTCAATGGCCACATCAATCACTTCTGTCGAGACCCCTTCTTTCGGTATCACCGAAACTCGATCCGGGAGTGTCCGGTCTGGGAGCCGCGTCAACGCGGACTGGCTGATTTTCAGCTGTACGCTGCCTCTTGGATCAAACTGTTCCACGCTCAACTCGACCGACGTGTCATGACTTAGACAGACACGGTCACCAATTCGGATCTTCGTGTCCTGGTCTGGATCGAACGAGTACCAGAATCCCAGCGACCGCTTGATTGCTTCTGGGGCATCGGGAGTGCGCTGGAGTCCGCCCAGGCAGTTCAATTCCTCAATCAGCTCAACTTCCGACATTTCTTGACGGTCAAAGAAGGCCCACCAGACCGGTTTGGCTTCACGACGGTGATATCCCACCAGATCCGCCAGCATTTCCTGAATTCGCCAGCGTTCAGAATCCTTTGCTCGTTCACCGGGATCCGTTGGGATCTGCTGGTGCAGTCGCCGCGCCAGTTCAGTCCGGCGATTCGCCGTCTCATTGGGTGTCGGAGTCTGCTCCTCCTCATCCGTGGCCTTTTTCCTTGGGCGGTATTGAACTCCGTGCTGTTCTTGCAACTGCCAGAGCCACCTTGCCGCCTGCCATGTGGAAATGCAGTCCACTTCGTTGTAGTCCCTGATTTCCTTCAGGATTTTGGAATCTCGCCAGTCACCCGACTCTCCTGACGCCAACCACTGGGCGTAGTAGACCATGGAGGCCCCCGCCGTCTTGACGTTGCCATCCCGCGGCCCCGTGTATATCTTCTCGATTGACTTGAGTGAATAGTCTGGAGCCCCCAGCAGAATTGATTGCCGTACAACGCGGAACAAGTCCACAAACACTCCCGCTCGAAGCAGGTCGTCCACTTCGTCTTCCCTGGTACCGTACCGTCCCATCAGGCGACGCATGGCCGAAACTTCGTAAGGGGCATAGTGGTAGACATGCATTGTGGGATCCCGATTCCAGTGATCCACGATCCAGTCGATGAACTGTTCGAAGGCCCGCTTTTCTTCACGTTCATCGTGTGCCCACCAGTCATGAAAAGAGGGAACGCCATCGGCCACAGTGACGGCTCCCAGAAGGTACTCCAACCCATCTCCAATGAGTGGATAGCCTTCAATGTCGAAGAACACGTCCAGCGTGGACGATGGAGGCAGCTGTGACAGTCCCAACCTCGAATCGTCCGTTCCGCTCGAAAGAACGCGAAACGCTGGAGGAACGTTGTGACCTTCCTGTTCTGCATCCTGTTTCTGACGCGTCAGTAGCTGAATGGCGGCTTGGTCACTCAATCTTCGATAGGTGTCGTCGTGTAGCCGCGGAACACGACGCCCGCCGGAGCGAGCAAGCTTGCTGAGCGTGCAGATTTCCGCGCGGTTCAGTTTCTCGATCTGACTGACGGAAATATTGGCCACCTGATACAGGTGGTCCCGGTCAAGCAGCCACTGTTCGGCATGTGATTGCCAACGGCCGTGTTGGGCCCGCGGGTCAGGCACCGGGTGGTCACCTTCCGGATCAAATGCGTCCATCAGGTCCAGAAACGTGGATTTCAATTGCTGATAGTAAAACCAATAGTCATCTGTTCGAAAACGCTTCCGACTTCCATCACCGAGGATGACTTCCACCTGTGCCGGACGTCGCCCCTGAACGGCTTCGAGCATCTCGGCATAACAGCACAATTGCACCAGGTAGTAGGGTTTGGGCTTCTTGGCGAGCTTGGTGTCCCAGACTTCGTAGTGAACCGGGTTGGTTGCAACTCGCGAGAGAAAATCGGCATAGCCGGCGAATGGCGGCAACTCCAGGTAGGCTTGGTAAATGATCTCCCGGCCGGCGGCCATGGCATCGCGGGTGGCCTGCAGGCTCTCCTGCGGCCTGGTCTCCGGTACTCGACATACGTCGGACTGCTGCTCTTCGAGGTCATTCAGGAATGCTTCTTCATGCCTGTTGCCAGCGTCAGCATACAACCTTAGTTCAGGATCCGACTCATCCGGTGTGAGACGCCCCGGACGCTCCAGATGCAGGCGGTCCATCCACGAAGCAAAGGGAGACTCCATGTACCGGATCAAGTCTGTCGGAGAGAACCATAGCGTGCCGTCAGTAACCTTCATACGTACCTCCCCGAACTGATGGCATGATCAGTTCGTTTGCTGCGCCCTCAAGAATTGCCCCATGAAAACCTGATCGGAATCAGAATCTACAATGCTCCTGTTCCCGTCAATCATCACGGCGTGAACGAAAGAAGCTCTGGCCGGGAGAGTTGTCGTGTTTGCCCGCATCTCCGCAGGTCTCCGAAAGCACGATTTGAATCTTCGCCCTCGTGAACTCCGCCTCCTTGAAGAAGAGATTACGAAGGAGGCAATGGAGGGTGGAAACGGATTCGCGCTGTGTCAGGGTGGCCTCATGTCGTCAGATTGCGTGGAGCTCCCATTCGAAGTGCTGGTCGGCGATGCCGGTGAGGTGTGTGAGGCGTCGACACCATACGAGATTCGGGATGGTGCTGGGTGTTTCGACGACGATTTTGTGGAACTCTGAGACACCGCGTCCCAGCTAAGAATCCGTATGCGTCGTCGAACGGTGTTCGTTGCCAGAAGTCAGATGGCTCGCAATTTGGACAACTCTCTGAGTACTTCGCCCTTTCAACAAGTACCGGGAATGCCTCATCTTGATCTTGTCCAACACGACGATTGACTCGGCAACTCAAGGTACGCGCTGAACTCAATCTTGTGGTCATTCAGATCACAATGGCGAGCAGCATGCCCCCTAGGCATTCGTCGAAAATAAGTTCCCTTTTCAATTTGTTGTTGCTCCTGAGTTCGCAGAGTGACATGGTTGAAGTTCACGTTTTGCTTCAGGTAGTCTAGCCCCACCGGATGACCTACCAGAGAACCGCTGGGTCATGAGGTCAACGTATCCTTGATGGCATCAACGTTGTCACGTAGTGAGTCGACTTGTTGCTCCACTTTGCTCCGGACGGTCGTGACCTTCCTGATGATGTGTTCGCCGTTGTTCTTGATTGTCGTTGCCCACTTCTCGACGTCTTCGAGCCCCTCCATCTGCTTCAGGACTTCACTTAGTGCGCGGTCAATAACTTCAAAGTCTGCATCACGTCCCGCGGCCAATCTGGCTGATCTTACACACAATGCCCGAGCAAGTGAGTAACCGACTCTAAGGTATAAGTCGGTGTGTTCGTCGTCAGCATCCCACCGGATGAAAACGTCGTCCCCGATACGGGCTACCGGTTCAAGACCTTCCGGTGCCGTTCTCTGCGAGAACACAAACAGTCCAACCTGCGCAACTCGATTGGCTCGTCCCTCGGCAATCTCTTTGCGTGCGTCAGCAAGCGTGTACTTGTCCTTCTGCTTGGCTTCAACAACGATTTTTGCACCAGGGGCGATCGTGTCGGGGCCGAGTTCAATTACTATGTCGCCAATCTTACAGTTTCGAATTACCCCCGTCGTGTGACCTGATGGCTCCGAAATATCACCAAGACGTTGTGCTTCTTTCTGCAACTGCTCAGCCAGTAGCTGTTCGAATTCCACTCCGTGGCGAGTAGACCGTTGCGCTTCTTCTCGACGGGCCTTCATGGCTGCAAGGGCCTGTTTCACCTCGTCCTGAAATGACTGATTCTGCTCTCGTTGATTGTCGAGTAACTTGGTCAGCGTTGATCGTAATCGAACGAGCGATGAGTGCTCGTTGTCCAAGGAGAATTCTCGAGTGATCGTCTTTTGCGCCGTCTCGACATTCTCAAGCAGTCGATTCAGGGCGGAATCCTTCTTGTCGAGAGAGAACTCCTTAATGACGTCGTCAACCTTGGTTGCGAGATCACTCGAAAGTTTTCCTTGGGCATCGGTTAGCTCTCGCAGCAGTATGGAGAGGGCCGAGTCTCGATCGTTCAGTGAGAACTGGGCGAGGATGTGCTGCCGCTGAGTGGCCAGCTGTGCCTCAACCACTTCCCGCAAAGTTGCCAGTAATCCGTTGGATTGCTCTGGGCTGAGCACCTTCATCAGTGGACTTTCGGCTCCAAAATGGGCCATCAACGTGCGAACAAGCTCTGACTCGTCCCCTGAGATGTGCTGCTTGAGGGTTCGCTCCAGCTCGCCGTCTTTGCGAATCAGTCGGTCAATTCGTTCGGGAAACCGACCGTCATTGGGATCAAAGTAATTCTTAAGTATCCCAGACAATTGGTCGTTGAGACGCTTTTCGTGATTCTGCAGTTGTGACTGAAGATCCCCCAGCAATCTCTCGCCTTCCCGGCGAACAGCTTCAGCATCGATTGCTCCACGCGCTTGCCGGAGCGCAAGCACACCGATTCGAAGGGCCTGCAGGGCGAACTGGTCGCGTTCACTTCCGGCACGAAAACGCTCGAACTCCGCTATCAGATCAGCATCAGACACCTCAATCGAGAGGCGCATGCCACTATTACCAGAATCCCCCTGAGAATAGACTGACTGCTCCATTGACTTACGCTCCCGTTGTGGATCTTAGGACGTCGAACTGCTGGATCCGAACTCGTCGTTGACCTGGTGTCGACTTGGTTCAGTGGGCTCTGAGGTCATGTCGGAAAGACAGCAGCAGGGTACCTGATAGTCGGCCCACAAATCCTTGTCCACTTTGCTGGCAGCTGGTCTGGCGTCATCGCTGTGGTCTCCCTTCGTGTGCTGGAGGCTGCGTGAAGCAGCTTCTACGGGCCAACGCTACTATTCGTCGAATCGCGGCCGGGGAATTTCCGGGTCGAAGTCTTCGGGAAAGAGTTCCCATGCCTTTTCACACGCCGCCCGGTAGTGGAGCGAGCCGTTGATGTACTGTGGCTGATCGGAAAAGGCGATGACCGATTCCTCGTCACGATTGGGGAAGCAAACATTGACATAGTCACCGAATGTGAACTCGATCGGTTCCGGTGTTCCATTGACATCGATGTCCAGTTCCAGAAAGTTCAGCGGAACATACTCATCGGGGATCAAGAATGTTGGGTCGCGAAACTCACGAACGTCGTCTTCCGCTGCCTGAAACGTCCATAACCGGAGTTTGCCCTTCGCGGGAATGGGGGTTACGAGAGGCTGCGGATTGACAACGATCCAACAGATTTCGCTTCCAATAAATGCTGGTCCGGAGTTGGGATCGAGGTCGAAGTTCTCGGAGATGGGAGGAAGCCGCACTTCGAATTCATCGATGTGAAAGACGTCCACAAGTTCGACGCAGCCCAAGATTGCGGAAGTGACGAGCTCCTCAGGATCAATGCCCCATTCCTCGCAGCCGGCATGGTCGATTTTTTCTGAAGCATGAATCCACAGAGGACCGCGATAGTCAGTCATCCAACTGCGATTCTCGCACCACTTCTCTCCAGAAAGCAGCAGGGAAGCCCAGGGCTGAGTGACTGACAGGCAAGTCAATTCTACGGTCGACATGAAACGACTTTCAGCGGTGGGCGAGGGGTGATGATGGATCTGATTCGCCGGCGCAGTCACTGTTTTCGATGGGACAAAGCCCATGTCAAGCTTGACGTTCCGTTTAACACTTCAGACGCCAATTCTGATTCTTTGTGGCATGGTGGGCAAGCCATTCACTGCGAGAGGAATCCGGCATCCTTGCAGTGCCGTTGCTGCGCCGCCGCCGCCCGCTGATCCCTCCCCGACTGTTTGTAGCCTTGAATGACGTTTGGTAGAGTTTTGACTCGCTGAGCGTTCCGACTTCGGTGGTGCGAGTGAACCCATGGTAACGACAGATGAGTATCTATTAGTCAACCAGGCCGCGGAGCTGCTCGGTGTTTCTGCAAATACTGTTCGGGCGTGGGCAACGTCGGGAAGACTTCAGGAGTACCGCCACCCGGTAAACAACTACCGGCTCTTTAAGAGAGACGAAGTCGAGACACTACTCAAACAGATCGCGCATCCGGAGCCCGTCAAACATCGAACTCGGAAGGCAAAGTAACCGTGACTGAAACACAACAAGCCTTGTCTGACACGGACACTAGTTCCTTCGCAAAAAAGATCGCGGCGCTTCGCATGACCGTTGCCCGCCACGGGGAAATGGACCGGTCCAAGTGGTGGAACACGAAAGGGCTGTTAAGCCGAGTCGGCGAACTCGCGCTTTCTCGCGGGTTCCCGAAGAGTCACGTTTTCGCTCGATCGAGAGCCGCATTTGCTGTCGCGTCGTCTCGATCTGAGGAGGTGTTCAATCCACCGGATTCATACACGCTCTGGCGTTTGCCTGTCGAGATTGAGGACCAGCTGGAAGACGCCTGGGCTGATTGGCTGGGAAAGCCTGACGAATGGATGCAGTTGTTGAGGGAAATTGAGGCAGAAGGTGGTAACGAGCTCGTCACTGCGCTGACCAACCTCGGGCTGCTATCGGAGCAGTCCGCGAAACGCGGACGGGGGCTTCGTCGAGCAGACGATCTTCAATCCGTACCGATTCGGCTTGATGGTGAAACATCCATTGAGGCAATTGAACTGTTGGCAGTGGCCCACAGTTGCAGCGAACCGGGAAAGCTTGCAGTACCGTTCGTTCGCCAGGAGGAATTTCCTCAATGAAAGTGAGTGAGTCGAGGCTAAGCTCCTTCCTTGCCATCAAGGGGCTGTTCGTTGAAGCAACTTTTCGGGCGTTTTCTGCTTGGGATTTGAAACTTCCTCTTGCTGACAACAAGCGGCTGATTGTCACACGCAACACTGTTGCAGCTCCGTCCGCTGGGTGGTTAGGGCAATTCGTTAAGACGTTGAATCGAAGGTTGGACTTGTCGGGGAATGACGCAGTTCTGGTCGACCTGGTTCAACGAGGCTGGCATCTTGAGGACTGGCGGCCCGTGTACCTCTGGCATGCCTGCCACCACGATCTGTTGTTGTGGAAATTCATTTCGGAATGGCTGTTCGAGCAACGTGAACGCGGCGTCGTAGTGACAACGATTCAGGCAGCCACGGAGTTTGTCACGGGCGTTGCCCTCAAGGCAGCGCTTCTCGACGAATGGAATGCGAGCACACGGCGACGAGTGGCCACGAGCCTACTAAGAACGACGGTCGAATTTCATCTGATGCGTGGTCGTGCCAGCAAGGAATTCACGTCCTACCGACTCCCCGAGCGTAGCCTCTTTTACATGCTGTATGCCTTGATGGAGCGTGAGAACAACACACGAAAAGTCATTGAGGCTGACGATTGGCGACTGTTTTTGATGACGTCCGGTGAACTCGAAGAAGAACTCTTGCGGCTCCATCAATTTGGAAAGCTGCGGTTTGAGCGAGCCGGCAGCTTTCTTGAACTCACATTGCCATGTGAGAACACCGAAGAATACGTCAGGAGTCTGACTCTGTGAAAGACTGGAAATCACGGCTCCGGGATACACTTGAGCCCATGTTGGCCAAGGAAGATCCACGTCCAGACATCAGTGCATACAAAGACATGCCGCTGTGCATTTTTTTGTATGACCCGGCATCGGAGTTTGAACTGCGACAAGAGCTTTCACTGCTTACGACGCGACTAGAACAGCGAGGAAAGCGGATTATTCGAGTCTCGCTCATGGATTGCATGAGGGAGGCACTCGCAAACGCTGGAGTGTCACCGGAAGCACTTGTTGAAAATGAGGTGATGCTTGGTCACAACGGTCACCAAACCGTGGCCCAGACAATTCACCAGGTCTTAAGCGAATACGCGCCGCTCGACCAGTTGGTATTGAGCAAGGTCCCCGACAATGCAGACCCACATCGAGACATCTTGTGGATCACGCGGGCCGGGGCTCTCTACCCGTGCTATCGAACGTCAACCTTGATTGAGCATTTTCAATCAAAATTGGACATTCCAGGTGTGCTTTTCTACCCCGGAGAGATTGTCCCTCCGGCAGGACTGAGCTTTATGGGCGTGCATGACGCAGAACACAACTACCGGGCAAAAGTCCTGTGACAGGAACAACACTGATGGCACCGCAGTACATCAAAGAAATATTCGCTCGCGACATCCACAGAGACATTCGTGAAGTCATCAAGGTCGACCAGGCGGACGAAGAGGTCATTCGTGCCGAAATTGGTGAATACATCGTCACGAAGACGATTTTGAGCAACTTCGTGGAAATCCTGGAGGCCTATAGCGAAGCCCCAAACAAGCCGAGCGATCGGATGGCGGTTTGGGTTTCCGGCTTCTTCGGGTCAGGTAAGTCCAGCTTTGCCAAGCTGCTGGGACTGGCGCTGGCCAATCGGCAACTCGGATCCGACACGACGAGCGAGTTGCTGGCCGCACATATCGGTGATCCAAAGGTCCAAGTCCTCATCAAGACGGTGGTCGAAAAGATTCCGACTGAGGCTGTCATCTTTGACGTCGCCACCGAGCGTGGCGTGATGCACGGCAACCAGATGCTGACCGAAATCATGTACCGGCAGCTGTTGGAGCACCTTGGCTATGCCCGTGATCTCGACTTGGCCGAACTGGAAATTACGCTCGAAGGCGAGGGGCGTCTCGACAAGTTTCGCGAAGTCTACAAGAAGCTCTATCCGACGAAGGACTGGGACCACGCCAAGAATTTGGTTGCCTTTGCGATGAATGAGGCCAGCCGTGTGCTCCACGACCTGGAACCAGAAACCTACTCTTCACCCGACTCATGGGTGAAAGGGGCCAGGGAACGAGCTGACGTCAGCCCCAATCATCTGGCACAGCGCTGCAAAGAGCTGACTGCGCGTCGAGGTGAGAGTCGCAATCTCGTATTCGTGATCGATGAAGTTGGCCAGTTCGTGGCGCGTACAGTCAACAAGATGCTCGACCTGCAAGGCATCGTGCAGGCGCTTGGTCGAGTCGGTCAGGGAAAGTTCTGGGTTGTGGTCACGTCCCAGGAAAAGCTGAGCGAACTGGTCGGGGGCCTCGATGAGTCCAGGGTAGAACTCGCACGGCTAATGGACCGTTTTCCACTGCAGGTTCATCTGGAACCCAGTGACATTTCAGAAGTCACCAGTAAGCGGGTGCTGGCAAAGACGGCTGATTCCGAGAAGACGCTGGCAGCGCTCTTCGAGGCGAGTCGAGGCAGCTTGACTGCACACGCAACATTGTCTGCCGATATCAAGCTGCCCCAGATCAACCGGGAGAGTTTCGTCGAACTCTACCCAATGGTTCCGTATCAGGTGGACTTTGTCATTCACGTCGTCTCGGGACTACGCACTCAAGGAGGTGCCAGCCGCCATGTGGGCGGAGCGAATCGTACGGTCATCAAACTTGCCCAGCAGTTGTTGGCACACCCGAAGACAGGATTGGGAGAGTGTGCAGTCGGGCAGCTTGTCACCGTCGAACACATTTATGATCTCGTTCGCGACAACATCGACAGTATGATTCGCGAGAAGATTGATCGTCTCGTCACCGAGGTGGACCATCCGTTCGCGCAGCGGGTGGCGAAATCGATTTGCCTGCTTCAGTTCGTCAAGAGCATCCATCGAAATGCGGAGAACATCGCCGCCACTCTCTACCCAAAAGTTGGCGGTGATTCGGTGCGAGCCAGTGTAGATCAAGCACTGCAGGCATTGGTTGCCGCTCACAAAATCCGCCTTGGTGACGATGGCTATCGCATCCCGACGCCGATTGAAGACGATTGGGAAACCCAGCGCGCGGCCCTCAAGCCCAAACGAGCTGACACAAACCAGATCCTTCGTGAAGCCATGGAGCGCCTGTGGCAACCGCAGCCGAGTCACACGTTGCTTGGCACTCGTGTCTTCAAAGGAAGCCTGTGGCTCGATGGTCGTGAACGCATCAAGGGCGACATTCCGTTCCAGGTCATCCTGGCGGAAGACAAAACGGACTATGAGCAACTTTGTGATGAGTCACGTCGCCGAAGTCAGGCTGAGCGAGAGACGGTCTTCTGGGTTGTTCCCGTTGATGATCGAATCGACAAGGCAGTGACCGAAGTGTTTCGATCCAAAGAAATGATCACCAAGAAGGAACGCGGAGCTCAGACTAGTTCTGAAACCACACTGCTTGCAGAAGAAGGTCGACGGCGGGACACGCATCGTGGTGAGGTGCGAAGGTTGCTGGAACAGGCGGCCCTCACCTCGATGGTCTATTTCCGGGGCAATGATCGCAGCCCCGACGAGAATGACGTTACCGTCATCAAGGCAGCCGAAAGCGTCTTGGCGCAGGCCTTGCCCGATGTCTTCGATCACTTCTCTGATGGTGCGGCTCGCGTCACCAAGAAGGACCTCACGGCCTTACTGGAGAGCGAAGATTTACGCGGACTGCCCTCTGTCTTCTCAAGCCTCAAGCTGCTGCGCAATGAAGGCGGGACATTGATCCTCGAAACCGAATCAGGTCCACTTGGAGAGATGCTGACATGGATCAGCAACAAGAGCGACTATGGGATCAATCCTCAGGGAAAGGCGCTGGAGGCGGAGTTCGGCAGTCCTCCATACGGCTGGGATGTAGACGTCGTCAAACTCTTCACATTGTGCCTGCTGCGTGCCGGCCAAATCACGGCGAATAGTCAGGGGCTGTCCATTGGCACCGTCGATGACCTGGGTGCGAGTGACGTGTTCACAAACAACACGAAGTTTCGATCCGCAACATTTCGACCGAAGAAGGTGTTGGACTTTGCCGAGGTGGTCAAAGCCGCCGACGCGTTCAAGAAGACGTTTGGCGAAGAAATCAAGCAGCTCACGCAGGACGAAGTCGCCAAGGCGATCCGCGAAAAGGCTGTCAGCCGCCAACGCGAGCTTCGCGAAGTTCAGGCAATGTTGGATCGGCATCAGCTGCCCGGCACCGATCTGTTTACGTCCAGCATCAGCCAGATGGAACAGATTTCCACGACTGGCGAAGAAGACACGATTCTCGGCTTTGCGAGCGGGCACGCGGAACTCAAAGACGCGTTGGCCCGGGCGGCGGATATTCAGTCGACCATTGCCGAGCCACAACTTCAGATGCTGAGTCGCGCTCGCCGCGTGCTGAAACAGCATTGGCCGTTCCTGGCACACGAACCGAACACGACTGACGACGATCGGGACTGTGCGGAACAGTTGACCGACCTAATGCAGAAGGAAACGTTCTACAAGGAATTTCCTGCCATCGACCAACGCGCTGGACGATTGGAAGGGCTCTATGAGTCGATGTTCACGGCGACAGTTCAGGCTCGGTGCGAATGCTATTCAACAGCCATTGAGCAACTGGAATCGACTGTTGGCTGGGACCAACTGCAGGAGGATGTGCGGCATCGGATTGGAGACCCGCTGTCCAGTCGGGCAACGAGCGACGTTCCCTGCGCTACTCCCATTCCACAACTGCGTGCCGATATCGACGCCTGCGACAAGCGACTGGGGGACGCTGTGGCGGAGGTTCATCGCCTGCTCGAAGGCGATCGAATTGTGCAGGTGAAAGTGGGGGGGCACTTCAAAGGTGGAGTCGAGTCGGTAGAACAGCTGGACTCAGCACTGTCGAGCCTGCGAGAAGAATGCCTGCATCACATTGGAAAAAACAAACGCGTGCTGATTCAGTAGTCCCAGCAGCATCTGAGAAGACAATTTCATCATGGACCAAGACACACGCAACACGCTGCAGCAGGCCACTCAGCAGGTTCGGCGAATTCTGGAAGAGGAATTTGCCGAACAGTTGGAGGGCACGTTCGATGTGCTCCCCAGTGGCAAGATTCTGCCCGAACCCGGCAAGCACCTCGATGCACGGCAAAGACTGACTCGACAGAAACTGGTCGATGCCATCGAGCACATCAAGGCGGGTGGTAAAACCTCCAAGGAAGCCGTCAACGAATACATCCGCGAAGCCGCTTTTACATTCCTCAATCGGTTTGTGGCGCTGCGCATGCTGGAGTCGCGAGGTATGCTCCAGGAATGCGTCTCCAAGGGAGACGCGTCCAGTGGTTTCAAAGAGTTCTGCGGGCTTGCTCCCGGTTTGTCCAGCCTGGAGGATGGCGGATACCGACTGTACCTGGAGTGCCTGTTTGATGAACTCACCGTTGAAGTCAAGGTGCTGTTCGACCGGCGCGATTCCGCCAGTCTGCTTTGGCCTCGCCGGGCTGCATTGACGGAACTGTTGCAGATTCTCGGCCAGACAGACTTGAACGGTGTCTGGTCCAAGGATGAAACCATCGGCTGGGTCTACCAGTATTTCAACAGTGGTGAAGAGCGCAAGAAGATGCGTGACGGTTCAAGAGTACCAAGTAGTAGTCGCGAACTCGCCGTGCGTAACCAGTTCTTCACGCCGCGGTATGTCGTCGAATTCCTGACCGACAACACGCTGGGCCGCATCTGGCATGAAATGAAAAAAGGCGACACGCGGCTGGTGGATGAGTGTCAGTACCTCGTCCGCCGACCCATGGAGTTCTTTCTGCCTGATCCGGATCAGTGCGACCTGGCCGATAAGTACACCGGCCGTGAGGAAATGTTTGCGTTCTGGCGATCGGGAGACGTTTCCAAACTGCCGGGAGTCCCGGATACTGCTGTCGTTGTGGACTGGCTGAACCGCATTGCTCCTCACCAGAGCACGTGTTTCGGGT
>JAGQPW010000400.1 GCA_020426515.1 Planctomycetaceae bacterium
CACCCTGCCAACAGGATCGCACTCGCGGCGATCACCAATCCTACGAATCTGATCATGCCAAACCCTCCTACCCCATGAGACCACGAGCAAGCTGGACTTGGCAACATTCCCGCGATCCCCGCAAATACGATTTATCGTAAAAGCGTATTTGCGGCGAATCGGCTACACTCCCCTTCATCATTCGGTAACCATGTCTGGCGCATCCTGCAAAAGCGTGAAATCGTAAATCCGACGAACCACAAATACAGAAAGGCGACCGCATGATTATCGGCGTTTTGAACCAGAAAGGCGGCGTGGGCAAAACCACCATCGCCGTCAATCTCGCGGCGACCTACGCGAAATCCGGCCTGCGCGTCCTACTGGTGGATGCCGACCCGCAGAGCAGTGCCCTGCAATGGTCATCGGCCCGCGATGCCGAGCCCTTGTTCCCGGTCATCGGCATGGCCAAGCCGAGCTTGCACCGCGACTTGCCGGACATCGCCAAGGACTACCAGATGGTCATCATCGACGGCGCACCGCGCGTCAACGAGCTGGGCCGCGCGGCGATCCTTGCCAGCGACATGGTGCTGATCCCCGTCCAGCCCTCCCCCTACGACATTTGGGCCGCA
>JAGQPW010000401.1 GCA_020426515.1 Planctomycetaceae bacterium
TACGGCCGCGATCACACTGCTCGCGACGGTGGCGAGCGGGGCAGTGGTCTATTTCGCGATGGTGACGTTTCTGCCGTTCGCCGGATATTTCCTCGGATTCGCCATGACGCTTGCTATCGGGATACCCATCCTGATTGCCGCGCCTGTCGCCTATCTCGCCATGCGACTGATGAAGATGATCCAGGTTGGCGTGGACAAGCTAGAGAACTTCGTCAAGTTCGACCCGCTGACAGGCGTCCTCACGCGGCACTACCTGCTTGAATCCGTGCGCTCGCGTTTCGCGGAGGGCGGGTTCCTGTTCCTCGTGGACGCGGATCATTTCAAGAAGATCAACGACACCTACGGCCACGACATTGGCGATGAGGCGCTGCGGATCATCGGCGCGGCTTTGAACATGGCAGTGCCCGATGGTGCGCTGGTAGGACGGATCGGCGGAGAGGAATTCGCCATCTTCTTCCCCGGCGCCGGGACAGACGACGTCTCCCGTCACGCAGAGGCCATCAAGCGGCTGATCGCCGCCAATGGCGAGCGGGTCGGCGAGCATCCGGTCGGGCTTACCGTGAGCATTGGTGTTGCCGAGATCAGCAAGGGCTCGACGTTGACGGTGC
>JAGQPW010000402.1 GCA_020426515.1 Planctomycetaceae bacterium
AACCCCTTATTATCCGACGGGCCGCACGAGACTCAAGCCCTTTGATATTCCCAACTTCAGACTTCTCCAAGTCGGTTACTTTGTCGTAACGAATCGGGTAGAATCAGGTCATATCCAACATATCATATCGAACAACGACCGTCGAAGCGGGAACCACAGCAGTTTCCGACATGGGGGCATCATGAGAAACATCCTGACGTTGATTCTGGGCGGAGGTAAGGGGACCAGACTTTATCCCCTCACCAAGTATCGATCGAAACCGGCCGTTCCGCTCGCGGGCAAGTACCGCCTGATCGACATTCCGATCTCGAACTGTCTGAACAGCGGATTGAACCAGATCTACCTGTTGACCCAGTTCAACTCGGTCAGTCTCCACCGCCACATTCGCGACACCTACATCTTCGACCCGTTCCATCGGGGATTCGTCGAGATCCTCGCCGCCCAGCAGACGTTTGAAAACGTCAACTGGTACGAAGGAACCGCCGACGCCGTCCGCAAACACATCCGTTATATCGAACAACCCGAAGTCGAACACGTCCTGATCCTCTCCGGGGATCAGTTGTACCGCATGAACTACGGGGCCATGATCCAGACGCATCTCGATAGCA
>JAGQPW010000403.1 GCA_020426515.1 Planctomycetaceae bacterium
GCTCGACGATGCCGATGCCGAAGTACTGCGACCATACGATGTTGGCGACGTTGCGGGCGAACCACGGGTTTTCCGGCGAGGCGAACCACGCGGCGAGCGCTTGGCGGCGGGTCTTGCCCTTGAGATCGGGCGCCTCGCCGCCGAGGAAACGCGGGGCCATGTTTTGTTTGCTGACCGGGTGTTGGAGTTCGCCGCCGCCGTCGAAGACGATGCGTTCGCGCGGGTCCTCGGCGGGCTTGCGTTTCACCTGGGCGAAGAACGAGGCGAAGCCGAAGTAGTCGTCCATCGTCCAGCGGTCGAACGGATGGTTGTGGCACTGGGCGCACTGGATGCGGGTGCCCATGAAGACCTGCGCGGTGTTTTCGGCGAGCTTGAGGACGTCGGGTTCGGCCTGGAAGTAGTTGGTGGCGGGGCTGGAGAAGGTGCCGCCGCTGGCGGAGAGGATCTCGGCGGCGAGTTCGTTGACGGGCAGGTTGTCGGCGACGCGTTTGCGCAGCCATTGGTAGTAGTTGAGCGCGGCCTTGTAGGAGACCTGCGCGGGGCCGATGTCGAAGGTGCGGATGCGCAGCAGCTCGGCCCACTTCATGACCCACATGTCGGTGAACT
>JAGQPW010000404.1 GCA_020426515.1 Planctomycetaceae bacterium
CTTCATGGCCCGAACACTGGGCATACCGCAAGCTCCAATTACCCGAGGTGCCTATTCAACCGGGTTCAGTGTCGCCGGAGTGGCCTCGCAACCCCATCGATTTGTTCATAGCCGACCGACTGGCTTCAGCCGGCTTAGCTCCAAATCCGCCAGCTGATCGCCTGACGTTGCTTCGCCGTGCGTCCTTCGATCTCCACGGATTGCCGCCATCTCCCGACGAAGTCGAGCGTTTCCTGAGCGATACGACTCCGTCGGCATGGCGCGACTGTCTCGACAGATTACTGAACGACCCAGCCTACGGAGAACGATGGGCGCGGCACTGGATGGACGTGGTCCATTTCGCTGAAACCCACGGGCATGACCAGGATCGCGTTCGCGAACATGCTTGGCCGTATCGAGATTACTTGATTACAAGGTTCAATTCAGACTTGCCTTACGGCCAATTTGTCATGGAACAGGTCGCCGGCGATGTGCTTGATCCTGCGAATCCCAGAGCAATCGAAGCGACCGGATTCTTGGCGGCTGGTCCCTGGGACGAGAGTTCACTCCGTGACATCCAAGAAAATTCAATCGATCGCGAAGTGGGTCGCTATCTAGATCGCGACG
>JAGQPW010000405.1 GCA_020426515.1 Planctomycetaceae bacterium
CAACTCGATCTGGTTCGCTTCCTGAGTGAACTCGGACGGGACGGCAAACCGTTGTCGGCTGATCTCCAGCAGGCCATCGCCCACAGTCAAATGCATGGACCGGCCGAATTTCCTGTCACCAAGGAACCCCTTGTTGCAAACCACTGGCCGAATGCATCACGGCCCGTGAACCGCGATCGGTTGTACGACTTTTATACAAAGCAGGCCGAGTACTTCAGAATTCAACATCATGTGCCCCGGCTGTTGGCTCAATTCCCTGGACTGGATGGCGGCACACAAGGTCACTGGGGCAATCAGAACGAAGCCGTCTGGGCCGACGGGCGATGGAATGATGCTGTCCTGGGTTCCGTTCAGGGAGGTGTCTTTCACGCCGACGGAACAACGGTCGCACGTGGCGTTTGTGTGCGGCTGGGCGATCGCGGCGAATTATCCACCTGCTTCAATCCGGACACGCTTACGTATGACGCCGTGTGGTCTGGTGGCTTTGTAAACTTTGATTCTGTCCGCCATGGATTTGTCAGCGGCGTGCGCATGGTCGGGCAACTCGTCCCGCACCCGAAACAGTCCGCTCCTGAAATGCCTTTCAAATACCACGGTTTCTATCGA
>JAGQPW010000406.1 GCA_020426515.1 Planctomycetaceae bacterium
GTGGTGAATTCAACCATCCGGTCCACGTTATTCAGGAGCGACAGCGGGAATGGTTCGAGTTCCAGGGCGATATCGATGCCGAGTTTGTCGGCGTGGTCCCCCAGTCGTTTGAGATTCTCGACTGCCATCTGCCACTGGTCGGCAGGGGGAATGACTTCCTGATTCCAGATGTACTCACCCAGCACCAGGAGCAGGTTCTGGGCCTCGTATTCGTACACCAGATCCAGGTACGCCTTGCAACGATCGAGGTGAAACCGCTGCACGCTGGGGTTGAAGTCAATCAAGCCGGTCGCCACGCAGCAGATTGAGACGATGGGCAGGCCATGCCGCGCGCACTCCTGCGGAATCAGTCGCCGCTCGCGAATGTCGATGTCGAGCGGATCGGTGAAGATGTCGATCGAGTCGAATCCGAGTTCTTTCGTCTTCGCGATCCCCCAGGCGGTTTCGCGACCCGCCTGTGCCCATGCCGAGTTGATGAGTCCCAGTCGCATCGATTCTCGCTTGTCTGAGGTTCTGGAAGTGGAGGCGGGGGCGGCAGACGACTATCATGCGGCCGTTCAGCACCAGCTGGTTGTCCTCGATTCCCACCCTCCCAACAGACGGAA
>JAGQPW010000407.1 GCA_020426515.1 Planctomycetaceae bacterium
CGTTCGTAGGACGATGGAAGCTGTTCAGTGGGTGACGGCGTTCGATCGGCAAGAAAGTCTTTTGCCCGCTGCACAGGAGCGTAGTAGTTGCCACCGGTCATCTCAAACGCCAGCGATTCATATTGCCTTTGAACATGGACCCCAGCCAGAGGATGACTGCTGCCGAACTCATGTGGCTGTAACGTGACGACGAGTCCACTGTTGGCAAACGGAGTGTCGTGCCGCGAATTGCTCATGCCATTTGAACAGTACATGTTCGGTTCAGACACACTGGGAATCACGATCCCGCCGGCGCACATACAGAAGGTAAACAGATCCTTCTGGCCTTTGGCGATGAGCGAATAATCGGCGGCACCGAGCAACTGCAGATAGTCACTGTCTCCGCCATATTTACGCCGGTTAACTGTTTCCTGCGGCTGTTCAATCCTCAGCCCTAGCTGAAATGCTTTTTGTTGCAGCGGCAATCCGGTTTTCAACAACATCTCATACGTATCTCGCGCGCTGTGACCTATCGCCAGCACGCAGACGGATGATTGAATAAACCCGGAGGAAGTTTCGAGTCCCTGGAGTTTGCCGTCCTGAAATCTTAATCCTTCCAGACGAC
>JAGQPW010000408.1 GCA_020426515.1 Planctomycetaceae bacterium
CCATCGGCCTGGTTGCGATGCGTGCTGGTGAGCGTCACTTCGCCAGATTCAGTTCCCGTCAGCCGCTGTCACTCGGCTGATCAGGCTTCACGTCAACGCAGGTGTCTTGGTGTTTCTAGAAGTTGAACTCGCCAGGGCGAATTCTGTGGGAGTCTTTTGAGAGAGAAAAACCGTCCTTCGGAGGAGGGAGCCTCCGAAGGACGGAACATTTCAGCCGTCAGCAAGCGGGGAAATTAGTTCCGCTTGTTGGATTCTGCTTCAGGAATATCGCAGGCGATTTCGCACTGGTTGTTGTCGCAGTCATCAACGCTGTCGATGAACATTGAACCGCGGGTGTAGGACTTGACCTTGTCGGAACCAGTCTTGAAGGCCGAGAAACCGGAGTAGCTGTAGCTCTGGTTCACGTTGCCGATAGCGTCGGCGACGTCGTTGAGTTCCTGAACCACAGCGTGCTGGACTTCGCTCAGACCAACGAGCAGGCCGATGACGAGCAGGGTGGCAACGAGGATCAGTTCAGCGGAAATGACGAAGCCAGCTTCGTCGTTGAGCAGTTGACGCAACATTCTAGAACTCCTGAGATTTGTGTGTGTATATGTGACTTTT
>JAGQPW010000409.1 GCA_020426515.1 Planctomycetaceae bacterium
TCCACTATGTGAATGCCCACGGGACCAGTACCGACGTCAATGACAAAGTCGAAACGATGGCAATCAAGATGGCTTTCGGGGAGCAGGCCTACAAGATTCCCGTTTCGAGTATCAAGAGCATGATGGGGCACCTGATCGGAGCCGCCGGGGCAGTTGAAGGCATAACCTGTCTCCTCGCCATCCAGCGGGGGCTCCTCCCCCCCACGATGAACTATGAAACCCCCGACCCGAATTGCGATTTGGATTACATTCCCAATGCCGCCCGTAAGGTCCCGGCCAGGAATTGTCTCTCCAACAGCTTCGGCTTCGGCGGCCAGAATATCTCCCTCATCTTCTCGGCCTACAAGCCCTGATCCCCCCGCTGCGGCGGCGTTTGATGTTCTGCTTTTTTCGGGCGAATCGGTCCTTTTTTTCGCCTGAATCAAAGACTCTCACTTTCCAAGGGTTTCCCGTTCGGATTAAACTGAAGGGGCTGGCGCAAGTTGCGTCGGCTTTTCCGAATGAATCCGGGAGATCTTTTGACATGCTCGCACGCAGGAAGCGTTTTGAACTCCTCATCGCCGACGACGATCAGGGGTTTCGTGAGACATTGAGGGACGTCCT
>JAGQPW010000040.1:0-10060 GCA_020426515.1 Planctomycetaceae bacterium
AGTCTCCCAACGCAAGAGTGAACGTGGCCTGCATTGGCGTGGGTGGAAAGGGAGGCAGCGATACCGATGGTGCGGCCAACTACGGAGAGATCGTCGCACTGTGCGACGTCGATGACCGGCATTTGCAGCAGCGAGCGAAGAAACACCCCGGTGCCAAGCTGTTCCATGACTACCGAGAGTTACTCGATGTCATGGGAGATCAAATCGACGCTGTCACGGTCAGCACGGCCGATCACACCCATGCCGCTGCCGGTGTGCGGGCTATGCGACTTGGCAAGCACATCTACTGCCAGAAGCCGCTGACGCACACAGTGGCCGAAGCGAGACTGATGCGTGAGACAGCAAGAAAGCACAACATCATTTCTCAAATGGGCAACCAGGGAACAGCCCACGATGGCTTCCGGGCGGGAGTCGAATTGATTCGCAGCGGCGCAATTGGTGATGTGCGGGAAGTTCACGTCTGGACGAACCGCCCCTATTCCGATTGGAAGGCCGGAAAAATGTACTGGAAGCAGTCGCCACAAATCACTGCCCGCCCTCTGGAGTCGCCGCCTGTGCCGGAGACCCTGTCCTGGGATCTGTGGATCGGTCCATCACACGAACGTCCTTACAATCCCATCTATCACCCGCGAGGCTGGCGAGGCTGGTGGGACTTTGGCACCGGAGCGCTGGGTGACATGGCCTGCCACACGGCCAACCTGCCTTTCATGGGACTGCAACTCGGCTTGCCGACGAGAGTCTCCGCAAAGAGTAGCGAAGTGAACCCGGAGACCTGTCCCTCCTGGGCGACCATTACCTACGAGTTCCCGGCCCGTGGCGATTTGCCGCCAGTCAAACTCGTCTGGTACGAAGGCTCTGAAAACGGGAAACGCAATCTTCCGCCACTGACGTTCCCGGGCGGTCAGGAGCCGACCGACAGTGGTTGCATGCTGATTGGAGAGAAGGGGCGCATCTATTCTCCGGGTGACTCGGGTGACGTGCAGGTCCTGGATATCAAGGGTTCAGTGAAAACGCCGGAACAGACGTTTGCTCGCCTCGGCAGCAAAGTGGGCACCGATGAAAACCAGAAGCGTGAATGGCTCGAAGCCATTCAGGGAGGAACAACGCCCCTGAGCAATTTCGATTACGCCTCCGTGCTGACGGAAGCCATGCTGCTGGGGAACGTCGCGATTCGTCTGGGACAGCCCATCGACTACGATGGAACGCAAGGCAAAGTGACCAACGTCGCCGCCGCGGCCGCACTGGTCGACCCCGCCGTCCGCAAGGGCTGGGAACTGTAAAGGGTGATGCAATCAACCGTTCTTTGGTCCCCGCAAAAACTCAACGAAGGCGAGGTTTTCATGCGACACGCGTGCTTGTTGCTGGCTGGAACAATCCTGACCATGTGTGCGGCCTCCGCGCGGGCTGATGTTACGATTACGCCCGATGTCGTGTACGGCCACAAGGATGGCCTGGCGATGACGTTTGATGTATTCACGCCCACAGAAAAGCCCAATGGGGTGGGGGTGCTGTTTATGGTGAGTGGAGGCTGGTACTCCCGATGGAATCCGCCGGAACGAGTCCAGGGGATGTTCAAACCACTGACTGATAAAGGCTTCACCGTGTTCGCGGTGCGGCATGGCAGCAGCCCAAAGTTTTCGATTCCTGAAGCAGTCGCTGATGTGAGTCGCAGTGTGCGATACATTCGGCTCAATGCAGATCGATTCAAGGTCGATCCCGATCGGCTGGGCGTGTACGGCTACAGTGCGGGAGGACATCTCTCGCTGATGCTTGGAACCGCCTCGGATGACGGGAATTCTCAGTCGGATGATCCGGTTGAAAGGGTTTCCGATCGCGTCAGTGCTGTTGTCGCGTTTGTTGCTCCCACTGATCTGCGGATCATGGTGCATGAAGCCCCGGATCGACTGCCCGCCTATGCGCGATTCCCGGCGCTGACGCTCGATATGAAGAACGCCGCCGAACATTCACCACTGTTGCATGCAACCGCTGATGATCCCCCCACGCTGCTCATCGCCGGCGATGCCGATGACCTGGTGCCCGTTACACACAGCCGGAACATGCAGCAGGCGTTTCAGGAGGTCAAGGTCTCCAGCGAGTTGTTCGAACTCCCCGGAGCGGGTCACGGGTTTCAGGGGGAAGATGCCCGTATTGCGACAGAAAAAATGGTCGACTGGTTTGTGAAACAACTCGGAAAACCAGCCTCGTAATGGCCTCGCGTGAACGCTCAATCACGTTGACGCCCCACTCCAATTTCAATTGAAAGATGCTCATGCTCGCAATGATTCGACACCTCACTCTCACCTCTGCCGCAGTGATGCTGCTGCTCGCTGGCACAACTCGGGCCGACGATACAAAGTGGATCTCACTGTTTGATGGCAAGTCCCTCGATGGTTGGGAAAAGGTCGGCAAAGAGGAAAGCAAATGGGAAGTGCAGGAAGGAGCGATCTGCGGAAGTGGCCCTCAATCGATGCTGGTCTGCACCAAAGGTCCGTACAAGAATTTTCGCTACCGGGCTGAAGTGAAGATCAACGACAAGGGAAATTCGGGTATGTATTTCCGCACCACAGCGAGGCCCGGTTTCTCCGATGGCTATGAAGCCCAGATTGACAGCACGCACACTGACCCCATTCGGACGGGGTCGTTGTACGGCTTTTGCCATGTCTACCCGCAGCACGTGAAGCCCGACACCTGGTTCACTTATGAGGTCGAAGTGCGGGACGATGTCTGGCGTGGTCGCGAAATGACGCGGATCAAAATCACCGTCGACGGCAACGAACTGTACGAGTACCTCGACTTCGCCAAGACGTATCCGGCGGGCCACTTCGCCTTTCAGCAGCACGATCCAGGCAGCAAAGTCTGTATTCGCAAGGTGGAAGTGTTGCCTCTGGCAGACTAGCGGAACAGGCCAGCGAACATCCGAAAACAAACACCCGGAGTGCCATGGCATGGCACTCCGGGTGTTTTCGTTTCACGATGATGTTGAGGCAATGTCGGCCTCGTGTTGCTTAGCCCTGACGGCGCGCCCGCTCTTCTTCGAGCAGCTTGATCCACGGTCCGACATAGTGACCGTTGTCGTGGAACGTGCGACCGCTCACGAGATTGCCGTCAATCACGCAGGGCTCGTTCACGAAAATGCCGCCGCAAACTTCGAGATCAAACTTGCACTTCGGCACCGTGGCCATACGGCGGCCGCGTACACAGTCGGCGTAGGCGGGGACTTCGACGCCGTGACAGACGCTGGCCACCGGCAGGTTCTTCTCGAAGAAGTACTTCGTGGCCGCGACGAGATGCTCGTCATACCGAATGTATTCGGGAGCCCGTCCGCCGGAAAACATGATGCCAATGTACTCTTCGGGCTTGATCTCGGCAAAGGCGACATCGGCGTCGATGGAATAGCCTTCCCATTCCTTGGTGATCGTCCACCCCGGTTTCACTTCGTGCAGCACCATCTGGTAACGTCGCTTTTCCGGAGCGGCGACGACAGGCTGAAAACCTGCTTCGATCAGGCGATAGAAAGGGTACAGCGTATCCACAGTTTCGGTGGCGTCACCGACGATGATCAAAACCTTTTCCATGAGTCCTCACGTGAGTTGGGGAAGAGTTCGACAACGCCTATGATGATAGTGCTTCACGCTGAAATCGTCATCGAACGGGCGGCAAGCGAGACTGACAATCCGTCTCTTCCTGCATCCTGTTGTCACCACCGCAAGAGAAGGGCCTCCCGTGACCCCGGAACATCTGCACCACCTGCTGCAAGCAGTCGCCGGTGGCGGAACGGCCCCCGAGGAGGCAATGCAGCAGCTTTCGGGACTCATTGAGGGAACCGCAACTGGCGAATTCACACCAGACAATGATCTTGTGCTTGATCTGGATCGGGCAGCGCGATGCGGCTTTCCGGAAGTCGTTTACGGTCCCGGAAAACGGATCGAAACAATTCTGGACGTGTTTTCTCGTCAGCATGCCGCCGGCCAAGACTCGCTCCTCACGCGTGCCAATCCCGAACAGCTCGAAGCGGTGTCCGAAGCATTTCCAGAAGCCCACGTGAACCCGCTGGCACGAACTGCCCGGCTTTCGCAGGAATCTGTCGACTTGGGGCGTGTGGTTGTCGCGACGGCGGGAACATCCGATCGCCCCGTCGCGGAAGAAGCCTGTGAAACGTTGCGCTGGATGGGGGTCAGCGCAGAGCTGATCATGGATGTGGGAGTCGCCGGACCGCAACGGTTTCTGTCGCGGCGGCACCTGTTCCAACAGGCAGACGCCGTCGTCGTCGTCGCTGGCATGGAAGGGGCGCTTCCGTCCATTGTGGGAGGCTGGGTTGACGCACCTGTCATCGGAGTTCCAACGAGTGTTGGTTACGGTGCTTCGCTGGGAGGATTTTCCGCACTGCTCAGCATGCTCAACAGCTGTGCCGCCAATGTCACCGTAGTTAACATCGACGCTGGCTTCAAAGCGGGCTATGTTGCCGGGCTGATCGCCCGCCGCAGATCGTCACCTGCCTGAAGCGAGCCTCCATCCTGCTGTTCACTTGCACCGCGCTGAAGTTCAATGCAGTTCACTCCGCTTGCTGTCCCCGATGTCGTCCTCGTCACGCCCAGAATCTTTGGCGATGACCGGGGATTTTTTCTGGAGATGTACCATCAGGGGCGATTGGCAGAGCAGGGGATCAACGCCACATTCGTACAGGACAACCTGTCCCGTTCCAGACAAGGCGTTCTGCGTGGACTGCACTACCAGATTCAGCACCCGCAGGGAAAATTTGTCACTGTCCTGGCCGGAGAAATTTTCGACGTGGCTGTCGACCTTCGACGCTCATCACCAACATTCGGTCAATGGGTCGGAGTGACGCTCGATTCGCGGCAGCGGCAATCATTGTACATTCCCCCGGGATTCGCGCACGGGTTTTCCGTTCGTTCGGAAACCGCCGATGTCTTCTACAAGTGCACCGATCTCTATCATCCAGAGCATGAACGAACGCTCATCTGGAACGATGCCGCCGTGGGAATTGAGTGGTCACTGACCGAGCCTCCCACGCTATCAGCCAAGGATCAGGCTGGGGTTCCACTTTCCGAGGCGGAATGCTTCGACTGAGCGTGCCCACCACCCCCGTATTGACCATTTTCGACGTTTTGTCGTATATGGCGGATCGTCATGGATGACTTCGGGACCGACAGCCTCGCTGGACGGCCCTTGGTTCACGCTCCCCGTGGAACCCATGTTGTTGCGTATTCCTCTTTTGCAGCGGTACATACTGGGGGAGATTCTGCGCGCGTTCTTTTTCGTCCTGACCTGCATCACCATTCTGCTGGTGTTTGTGGGCGTGTTTCAGCAGGCGACCGAACGGGGAATGGGAGCCGAACAAGTCCTGAAAATCCTCCCCTATATCGTCCCCAGCATGTTGCCGTTCACCATTCCGGCGGCATTACTACTGACGATCAGCGTCGTCTATGGTCGTCTGTCGGGCGATTTGGAGGTCACTGCGGCCAAAGCCGCGGGAATCCATCCACTCTCGCTGATGTGGCCCGCTTTTCTGCTGGGGGGCATCCTGAGTGTGACCGCATTGGTACTGACGGATCAGGTGATTCCCTGGTCGGTCAAACAGATGGAGCGGCAGTTCCTGACACTGGTCGAAGACATTTTCATCGATCAACTTAAGTCGGAGCAGCAATTCAGCGATCCGGCAAACCGCTTTCACATCACCGTGGCCCGAGTCGACGATCGGACGCTTATCCATCCAGTCATCCGCTACGTCCAGAAGAAGAAAGTCCACACGCTCAAAGCAGAATCGGCGGAAATTCACTTCGACCTGGAGCGTCAGTTCGCCCTGGTGAAACTGCACAATCCCTACTACGACCTGGGCGAGCATGGCCGATGCGTGATTAACAAGGATGTGGAACTGCCCATCCGCATGGATCTCGGCACGGGAAAGGTCAATCCTCGAAACTTTCCCATTGAGGAACTTGCCCTGGGACTGGAGGACATTGCCAGCAACGAGCAGCGTCAACGAGAACGGCAGATTATTCAGACAGTGATGGCACTGACATCGGCCGACTTTGAGCGACTGACCAACCCCAAGGCCACGGGGATCGCGGGACTTGCTTCCATGAAGGAGCAGCGGCAAAAGTTCCACACGGAAATCCACAGTCGCTACGCACTCTCCTGCAGCTGTTTCTTCTTTGCTCTACTGGGAACGCCGTTTGCCATTCTGTACGGGAAAAGCCAGTTCCTGACGAGCTTCCTGCTCTGCTTTACGCCCATCGTGGGCGGGTACTATCCCCTGATGCTGGGCCTCATGGCCCAGGCCAAAATGGGAAACCTTGCCCCGGAATGGTCGATGTGGCTGGCGAACGCTCTCCTGCTGTGCGGCTCCTGGTTCGCGCTGCGGCGGGTTATTCGATATTAGGTCCTGTTCGCATTCCGCATTGCGCTCGGGAGAGTTTCTGCTCGCAAATCGCTAAGCTTGCCGGAACGAAAATCTCGTTCAGACAGGAAGATGCCGTGCTGCGTACCGTGACCATCTGGGGTTTATTCATTGGAGTGCTCGCAGGTTGCACTCCTGCCCCCCCCGCTGAAACATCACCTACCGAAACATCGGCCAACCCTCCGGAAAAGCCGAGCCCGGCCGTGAGTGAGCCTGTTGAGGCAGCGGCCATGGAAACGAAGCAACCCGAGTTCATTACCGCGTCTCAGCTGCGCGAGCGATTGGGAGTAGGAGAAACAGCCCATTTTGAACGGGTAGGGCGAGGGTTCGTTGCAGCCTATCTGGCGAATACGGGAGTCAAGGATTTGTCGCCTCTGAAAGGGCAGTCGCTGCAATTGCTTGCGATTGCTCAGAACCCGATTTCGTCGCTGGAGGGGATCGAGGGGATGCCACTGAATGTGATTGACCTCTCGGAAACCCAGGTCGTCAGCCTCGCTCCGCTGGAGACCTGTTCAACGCTGACTCAAGTCTTTTTTGAGTCGACGCCCGTTGAGGATCTGTCCCCACTGAAAGGCAAAAGGCTGACGCACCTGTATGCCACGGACTGTCCAGTCGCCGATTTATCGCCGCTGTCCGGCATGCGTCTGCAGGAACTGAATCTCTGTGGAACGAAAATCACCAGCCTGGACACGCTTAAGGATGTCCAGTCCGGCATCCTGTGGATTCGCGACACAGAGATCTCCGACATTGCCCCGCTGGTCCACATGTCGCTGACCAGTCTTGACCTGCAGGGGACAGATGTCAGCGACCTGAACCCGTTGACGGAAATGGGGTCACTGCAGCGGCTGAACATCGCCGACACACCGGTGACTGATGTCACCCCATTGGCCAATCTGCCGTTGTCCCGGCTGATTTTCAGCCCAGAGCGAATCACCGCCGGACTCGACCTGATCCGCAAGATGCCGACATTGAGAGAAATTGACACTCAATTCGAGGGCGATCAGCCCAAAGCCCTCCCGGCTTCCGAATTCTGGGAACGCTACGACGCGGGCGAATTCAAGACTGAGAGCCCGAATTCCCGTTGATTGCAGACCTCAGGCTTCGGTCCTATGATCCGAAGCAGTTGTCAGTCGCCATCATGCGATGCGCGGCTGCTGTCCAAAGATTCGCCTGCCGTAGATGTAAGGAGCCGACCTTGAACTGGCTCAGCGCCGCACTGAAATCGTCCGTCGGTCGCAAGTTCCTCATGGGGATCACGGGCCTGTTTTTGTGCTTTTTCCTCGTCGTGCATCTCGCCGGGAATTTGATGCTGTTCGTGGGTCAGGAAACCTACGACGAGTACGCCCACAAACTGCATAGCAATGCGGAATTGCTGGTGATCGCAGAAATCCTGCTGTTCGCCGCGTTTGCAGTTCACATTCTGCTGGCCGTCAGTCTGACGTTCACCAACAACGATGCGCGTCGGCAGGGTTACGCTGTCCAACGCAGCAAAGTCCCCGGTCGGACGTTCAATTTCCTGGGCATGACGCCTGACAACACGATGGTCATTTCCGGCCTGATCGTGTTCCTGTTCCTGACTGTTCACCTGAGCGATTTCAAGTTTGAATGGGCATGGGGCAGCCAGTTGGAGACGCTGCAGCCATACGAGAAAGCTCAAGTCATTCTGGCCGATGCCGGTCGCGTGATTGTCTATGTCATTGGAAGTCTGGTACTGGGCGTGCATGTCTCCCACGGCTTCGCCAGTGCCTTCCAGTCGATTGGATTGAACCACCCGAAATACACGCCGACGATCAAGACACTGTCGCGAGCGTTCGGAATTTTGGTGGCCCTGGGCTTTGGCAGCATCCCCGTTGTCTTCCCCAAGATCATGCCGTCCGAAGCTGCTGCTCCACCTGCAGTCCATGGCGACGACGCCGAACATGCGGAGCACGCACCGGAAGCGGTCGAACACACCCCCGCCTCCACAGAGTCCAAGCCGGTTGAATAATTTTCGGTCGTTCGTCGATCGGTTCCCAAGAGAATTCAGAGGGAGTCAATTGTGGACAATGTCCTCAATTCCAAAGTCCCGGAAGGTCCACTCGCGGACAAGTGGGACAACTGCAAGCAGAATCTGAAGCTTGTCGCCCCAAGCAACCGACGGAAGTTCACCGTACTGGTTGTCGGCTCCGGACTCGCGGGAGCTTCAGCGGCCGCATCTCTGGCTGAGCAGGGCTACAACGTCAAGACGTTCTGTATTCAGGACTCGGCCCGTCGGGCGCACAGCATCGCGGCCCAGGGGGGCATCAACGCCGCCAAGAACTATCCCAATGACAACGATTCAGTCTGGCGACTGTTCTACGACACGATCAAAGGTGGCGACTTCCGTGCCCGAGAGGCCAATGTGTACCGGCTGGCTCAGGTCAGCGCGAACATCATCGACCAGTGCGTCGCTCAAGGGGTCCCGTTCGCACGCGAGTATGGCGGACTGCTGGCGAACCGCACGTTCGGTGGAGCCCAGGTCGCTCGGACATTTTATTGCCGCGGGCAAACGGGGCAGCAGTTGCTGCTCGGGGCTTATCAGGGACTGATGCGGCAAGTCTCGCTCGGCAAGGCGAAAATGTACGCCCGCCGGGAGATGCTGGACCTCGTCACTGTTGATGGCGTGGCCCGGGGCATCATCTGCCGCAATCTGGCTACCGGTGAAATTGAAACGCATGATGGCCACGCCGTGCTGTTGTGCACCGGCGGTTATGGCAACGCATTTTACCTGTCGACCAATGCCAAAGGCTGCAATGTGACCGCAGCCTGGCGATGCCACAAACGCGGGGCTTACTTCGCCAATCCGTGCTACACGCAGATTCACCCCACATGCATCCCGGTGCATGGCGATTATCAGTCCAAGCTGACGCTGATGAGCGAAAGTCTGCGGAACGATGGTCGCGTGTGGGTTCCCAAGAATGCAGGGGATACACGTCCGCCCAGTCAGATTCCCGATGAAGATCGCGACTACTATCTCGAACGTCGGTATCCATCGTTCGGGAACATGGTGCCGCGTGATGTGGCGAGTCGTGCGGCCAAGGAACGCTGTGACGCCGGATTCGGCGTTGGCGAAACCCAGATGGCCGTGTACCTCGACTTCAAGCGTGCCATTCAGGAACAGGGGACAGATGTGATCCGTGCCAAATACGGAAATCTGTTTCACATGTACCAGAAGATCACGGACGAGAATCCGTACGAAGTGCCGATGAAGATCTACCCGGCCGTCCACTACACGATGGGGGGACTGTGGGTCGACTACGAACTGCAGAGCACAGTTCCCGGCCTCTTCGTACTGGGTGAAGCCAACTTCTCTGATCACGGGGCCAACCGACTTGGAGCGAGTGCCCTGATGCAGGGTTTGGCCGATGGTTACTTTGTTGCTCCGTACACCGTGGCCAACTATCTGGCCAGTACCAAGCTCAAGAGCGTGACCGATGCCCATCCGCGGTTCAAAGAACTGGCGGACGATGCCTCCACGCAAATTTCCAAACTGCTTTCCATCCAAGGGTCCCGCACGATCCAGAGTTTCCATCGGGAACTTGGACAGATCATGTGGAACAAGTGCGGTATGGCCCGCAACGAGACGGGACTGACCGAAGCCTTAGGGCAGATTCGCGAACTGCG
>JAGQPW010000040.1:10160-29743 GCA_020426515.1 Planctomycetaceae bacterium
GACGAGTTCTGGAAGGACGTACGCGTTCCAGGAACCGGCGAGACACTCAACCAGCAGGTCGAGTATGCCGGTCGCGTCGCCGACTTCATGGAATTCGGCGAACTGCTGGTGCGTGATGCACTGGAGCGACGTGAATCCTGCGGAGGCCACTTCCGTGAAGAGTTCCAGAGTTCCGAAGGCGAAGCACAGCGGGATGACCAGAACTTCACGCACGTAGCGGCCTGGGAATATCAGGGAGCCGTCGCCGACGCTCAGCGTCATGTCGAGCCACTGACCTTCGAAAACGTTCAACTGTCCACCCGGAGTTACAAGTAGTCGACAGATTCTGGCCTCGATGCCGAGCAAAGCGCAACGCTCAACAACCCGCCAGTATCCATCGACCACTCAACCAAGTGACCACTCATGAGTTCGAAGACGTTGAATCTGACTCTGCGTGTCTGGCGGCAAAAGGGCCCGCAGGACAAGGGGCACCTGCAGACTTACAAGCTCTCCGGGATTTCGACCGACATGTCGTTTCTCGAAATGCTGGATGTCCTGAACGAAGAGCTCATCACCAACGGTGAAGAGCCCGTTGCCTTTGACCACGACTGCCGCGAAGGCATTTGCGGTGCCTGTGGCGTGATGATCAATGGCCAGGCCCATGGCCCGGATCGCGAAACGACCACCTGCCAGCTGCACATGCGTCGGTTCCGCAACAATGAAACCATTGTGATCGAACCATGGCGTGCCACGGCCTTCCCGATCATGCGGGATCTGGTCGTTGATCGCTCCGCTCTGGATCGTGTGATTCAGGCTGGCGGCTACGTGTCCGTAAACACCGGGCAGGCTCAGGACGCCAACTGCCTGCCGGTTTCCCGAACGGACCAGGAAAGCAGTATGGATGCAGCTGCATGCATCGGCTGCGGTGCCTGCGTGGCGGCCTGCAAGAATGCTTCAGCCATGCTGTTCACCTCAGCCAAAGTGTCGCATCTGGCCCAGCTTCCCCAGGGGGGCCCCGAACGCGCTCGTCGCGTGCTGAAGATGATTGATCAGCATGACCACGAAGAGTTCGGAGCCTGCACAAACACGGGTGAGTGCGAAGCTGCCTGCCCCGCTGCAGTCTCACTGGAACACATTGCCCGACTCAACCGCGAATACGCGAAGGCGACCTTCTGTTCGACAGAAGAATAGTGGCACTCCTGCGCTGATCAGGATGCAACTTACCACTCCGAATCGCACAGCGCTTACCAGCTCGAAACGCTCTTAAGAGAATTCACCGGCAGTCACTCGCATTCGCTTCGAGTTGCGGGGCCGGCGAACGCACTCGTCTGGCTTACACAGTGCCTTCCGCAACACCACTGGGCGTGAGTAACACCTCGTGTCCATGTGGGGCGAGCACGAACGGTTCCCGGACCGATTCCTCGTCGGGTAGAGAGACGAGTTCAAAGGCCCACCCCAGCGAAATCAGCCGGCCCGAAAAGCTGTAGGGGCCCCACGGCAGCACAATGGACATCCGCTGTGATCCGGTCCGTCCCGGCGAAGCGAGATGATAGGTCTTGGCCACTTTCATGTCCTGATCCCCCTTGCCGCTGGTATTCCAGACCAGCCTCAATTCGAGATTCTCGGCCGGATGATCAAGATCCCATTCGAGGTCCACTTCCATCTCAGCGCCAGGCACAAGAATGGGGTTCTGACTGGTGAGTCGAACGGTCAGATTACTCATGGGGAATCACCCGAATTGGAAACTTGGCCGAGACATCGGGCCACAGAGGAATGTCACCGCGGAGAATGAGATTCCAGATGACCTTATTGTTGCTGCCGGTAAATGTGTGCATGGAGTCGGTGGGGATGCGCACCGTCAGTCCCTCGTTTCGCTCAATTTCTTCGCGATCGGTCGAGTCAAGCAGAACTTCGGAATAGAAGACTTCCGTGTCGGTGTAGGTCGAAGTACCGCGCCGGTACCTGGCTTCTTCCGCTCCCTCCAGCGTGACCGTCAACTGACGAATGGAGCGAGCGTTGCCCACAAACGTCCAGGAAAGTTCAGCATCGGCGCCGAGTGGAATCCACTGGCGGCTCAAGGTGAGCAGAGGAGTGGGATTAAACAGAGCGAGGAATGTGTAACCGGCCCCCGCGATGAAACCCAGCCCAACCAGAACAAAGGGGATCAGGAAAAGTTCCGGCATCCATTGCCACTTCCCCTGCATCCAGTCCTCGAGTCGCGAGAACAAGAAGACTGAGACAATGCCATTCCAGAACAGGCCGAACACCAGCAGCGCCAGAAAAGCGACGAACGGAGAGGTTTCCGGCTTGAGAGTCACGGGGCCGGGCGGTTCAGCCAGATCGTCATCATCGAATTCGGATTCCGACCAGGAGGAAATGCGGGTCACCGTGCGCCCTGGAGCAGGGCGGTCGCGTGATGCGTCATCCACGAACGAATCGGGCATTGCGCCGCTATCCAGGTCAATGTCCTGCATCAGTATGGAATTGGCGAGCTTCAAGCGGCTGCTCACTGCATGCCAGGCCATCCCGATGAACCCGCCAACACCAATCAGCACGAATGGAATCGGAAAGAAGATCCACGGCCAGTCCGGCGTCCACCCCCGCTCCAGCACTGCATCAAAGGGATCGGCCGGGTTCACAAAGCACGTGGTTTCTTTCCCGGGCGGCAGGCTCTTGACGACGCGGTCCCGCCACTTGCGAGAGTTACTTTTCATTGTCTGGAACGCGTACTGCTCAGAAACGTATTGTTCTCCGTCTCGCTCGTATTCGTACGAAATGTCGATGCTGTACGTGTCGCTGTCATCGCCCCGGTGAACCCCCAGATCCGAACTCAGAATCTTGCAGGGAGTGGCGATCCAGCTGCGGGCCGCATTGATCCGCAACATCGGCTGAATGGCGAGCATGTACAGGAAGATGCTGCCCACGCCGAGAAAGAGACCGCAGAAGACGAATCCGAAGAGATATCCAGCCCAGCTGCCAAAGCCCTTCGACCGCTTGACGGATAATGCCTGTTGCCGGGATGTGGCCATCGCAGAGAATTCAGCGTTTGAAGGAAAGACGGAGCATTCTTTGGCACATTACCACAAGCCTGGCCCCCAAAGGAATGTGAACGGACATTGTGGGAACTGGACCGCGCAAATTTGAAATTCTCGCAGTCTTGATGGAAATTCGCGGGGTTGAAACCTGCTCCACTTCTCACAGGTAGCACTACGTACGCATCCCGATCCTTGAATCCGGCCCGTCACGACCACGAAATCTGAGTTCCCATATGCGCATTTCCCAGCCATTCCGTCACCTGGCCCTGACTCTGTCAGCTGTTTGCCTGTGCTTCCCGTTGGCAGCCGCACATGCTCAGGACGAAGACCCCAATGCGCTCAAGGCCTTGGGGCTGTTGAACGAGGGACCACCGCGGCCCATCGCCACCATCACACTATCGGGCCTCGAAAACAGCCTGGACGACATTGCCTGGATGTTCGACGAAGCAGACCGTCCCGACATGGTCGAGGTGATCAATTCGTTTCTGGCCGACAAAGCGGGCAACCTCAAGGGGGTTGATCGCACCCGCCCCATGGGGATCATGCTGTTCCTGCAGGAGTCGCTTCCTCCACGTCCCATTCCGGTCGCGTACATCCCCGTCGACAACATCAGCGACCTGATCAAGACACTCGATCTGGGACCACTCAAACCGAAAAAGGTGGAGGGAACCGAGAACCGCTACGAACTGGGCGGCGGGCGACGCTCGCAGCACGTGCTCGTGCGGGATGGTTACCTCTACATGTCTCGCAACGAAGACTACGCCACGCGTGAGGACCTGCCGATCCCGGCGGACTTCACGCCGCCTCACACCTCAAAGTACGACTTCGCGGCTTCGATTGACCTGACGTCGATTTCACCACTTCTTCGCGATGCGTTCCTCGGCTTCCTGCGAGCCCAGGCCGAAGCCGAACTTCAGCGTCGCGACAACGAAGCGGAAGGCGCCTACATCGTCCGCCGTGCCAATGGCCTCAGCGCACTGGAGGCGATAGAAGAACTCCTGCGGGACGGAGAGAAAGTAACTTTCGGACTGGATGCCTCCAAAGACAAGCAACTGGTCACGATCGATATCTCCATCGACGCTAAACCAGGCAGCAAACTCGCCGAAAACGCCATGGCCTTCGATGGGCGTTCCACTGCCTTTGGCCCCTTGCTGGAAGATGAATCACAGCCACTCACCATCGCGGCCTCGTTCGAACTGGGCAAGCGCGAGCAGAAGGTCTACTCCGAGTACGTGCGTGCTTTCGAAACCGGATTGAAAGAACAGTTCACCACGGCCGATGGCGGCACACTAACGACTGCTTCATCGAACATGATCAGTCGCATCGTCGACCCGTTGCGTTCAACCGTTGAGAACAAGCACATGGACTTCTGCGTGCAGGTGCGGGCGGTTGATGCTCAGACATTCGTGCTCGTGGGCGGATCACGAGTGGTCGGCGGCGACACATTGGCGAACGGCTTGCAGGAACTCCTGTCCCGCGCTGGTGAGGTGAACGACAATGCAGGCGAGCTGGAGCTGAACATTGCGAATCATCAAGGCGTAACAATTCACCGACTGCGCGCACCGGAAGATCGACGCGGTCGGGACCGTGGCCCCTTCGGAACCGATCCCGAAGTCTACCTGGGAGTTGGTGGGCGGACTGTCTGGTTCTCCATCGGCGGACCGGCCGCACTCGACGAACTGGAAGCGGCAATGGATCGCCTCGCAGAAGGTGCAGCGGCGGCACCGCGGACTTCGCAACCCCCTTTCAATATTGTGTTCCGCACGGCCCGGTGGCTGAAACTTCCCAACGAAAAATCGGACGAAGGTCGCGAGATTGCAGAGGACGCGTTCCGTTCACAGGACGATGCCGCACGACTCGAAGTTCGCCCCACTGACAGTGGAATCAAGTTCCGGATGCAGTTCGAACGCAGCTTTGTGCGGTTCATTGGCTCGTTGCTGGCGCGGCAATTTGATAAGACGCAACTGTAATTCAATGCGTCACCGGCAGCGATGCGGTTCAACTCGCGACCGCTGCTGCATTCTTGCCGTCATGCCTCATGCTGCCTGCCCGCGCCAATCCGTTTCGAGTTGATCGACTGCACGGTTTGCGCATCAGGTTGCCCGGTGAGACCGTGGATGGTGTCGTCGATCGTTTCATCGAAGCCGGTTGCTACGGTGCGCTGGTGGGACCACATGGCACCGGAAAGACCACGCTGATTGAAGAGATGTTGCCGCTCCTGCGTCTGCGCGGCTATCCCCCCGCGCGGTTGCGGCTCAATGAAGAAGATCATCCGCATGTGGCAACGCGAGTGGAGCAATGGCTGTCGGAGACGGCCGCCACGCAACTCCTCGTGCTGGATGGAGCCGAACAGCTGGGATTCTTTCAATGGCGGCGGTTCAAGCGACAGGCCCTTCGATATGCCGGACTGCTGATCACAACGCACCGTCCCGGTCGACTGCCCACTCTTCTCCGCACAGATTCTTCCGTGCAGTTGCTGGCGATGGTGGTGCGAGAACTGGTGCCTGACAATTCGCTTTCGCCGCTGTTTCTGACCGCTCTGTTTCGACGCCACCGGGGCAACCTGCGAGACTGCCTGCGAGAGTTGTACGACCTGTGGGACAGCGAAGGCCTTCCCGCATCCGAATGATTGACTGGACCTGAAGTTGGGTTTCCTTCGGTTCCCATCGGCGGTCCGTTCCGTTCCTGCCTCTGCGAACTCGGGACAGGCCGCTTCCATTCACAGGGGAGGCGTTCTATATTTTGCGTCTGGTCAATGCAGCGCTCAGGGTGCGGTCCTGGCGCATTCTCACTAAGATCCTTGCCTGTCACGGTTTCGGCGATGCCCAAAATCACGTTCGTGAAAGAAAAGAAGCAGATCGAGGTTCCCGAAGGAGCCAATCTGCGAAAGGAAGCCCTCAAAAACGGCATCACGATGCATGAGGGGGTCCATCAGTATCTGAACTGCCGCGGCAATGGGTTTTGTGCCAGCTGTCGCGTGAATGTGAAGAAGGGCATCGAAAATGTCCGTCGCAAGCGATGGTGGGAATCGGCCTACAATCCATTCTGGATTCTGAATCCACTGTGGCTGTTTGCCCGCATCAGCCACGAACAGGAAATGACACTGGCCTGCCAGGACAAGGTGATGGGGGACTGCGAAGTCGAAACCACCCCACCGATGAACTGGCATGGCGATCAGTTCTGGGGCTAGTTTGCTCCGCTGAGTTGTTTGCTAAATCTTGCTTTTGAGTCTTCAACATTCCTGAGAGTGCCATGTACAACGTCACCCTGATTCCCGGCGATGGAGTGGGTCCCGAAATTGCCGAAGCGACCCGTAAATGCGTCGATGCCACCGGCGTGAAGATCGATTGGGACGTCCAGGAATGCGGCATTGAAGTCATTGAAGCCGAAGGTGGTGTGCCGGATCGCGTGCTGAAATCGATCCGCAAGAATCAGGTCGCCCTGAAGGCCCCCATCACGACCCCCATCGGCAAGGGCTTCCGCAGCGTGAACGTGTACCTGCGACAGGAACTCAACCTGTACGCCTGCGTCCGTCCCTGCAAGCAGTACAAGGGTGTACGGACATTCTTCGAACACCTTCCCGTCGACCTCGTGCTGGTGCGGGAAAACACCGAAGACCTGTATGCCGGTGTCGAATTCCAGGCTGGAGCGGAAAAGACCGCGGAACTGATTCGCGCCATCAACAATCTGGCCTCCGGCAAGAAGATTGGAACGCGGGAAGACACCACCGGCGTCAGCATTAAGCCGATGTCCTACGAAGGGACCCGCCGCATTGCCGATTATGCCTTTGACTACGCCCATCGCCTGGGACGCAAGTCGGTCACATCGGTCTGCAAAGCCAACATCATGAAGTTCACTGACGGCCTGTGGTACGACGAGACCCGCGCTGTCGCGCTCGCCTATGGCGCCAAGTTCGAGTGGCCTGAACTGGCCGATGGCGTACAGCCCGATGCCGAACTGGTTGGCAAGGTGGCCGATGTCGATGGCAAGGTGAGCTACATGGAACGCCTGATCGACAACATGTGCATGCAGCTGGTTCAAAAGCCCGAGCAGTACGATGTGATCCTCACATCCAACCTGTACGGCGATATTCTTAGCGACCTGTGTGCCGGCCTTGTCGGTGGACTGGGCGTCGCTCCGGGAGCCAACATCGGAACAGAGGGAGCGATCTTTGAAGCCACGCACGGCAGCGCCCCCAAATACAAAGGCCAGAACAAGGTCAACCCAACCGCTCTGATCCTCTCCGGCAAACTGATGCTGGAGCACCTGGGCGAACTCGAAGCGGCCGCCCGCCTCGAACGTGCTGTCGCAGCCGTCATTGAAGAAGGCAAGGATGTCACCTACGACATGAAGCCGGACCGCAACGACCCCACCGCGGTCGGTACGCAGGAGATGGCCGAAGCGATCTGCCGCAAGATGCAGGACGCGTAAAGTACGAGTCACGCCACGTTGCAGTGTCTATGAACAAACAGATCGCCCAAATGGGCGATCTGTTTGCGTTTTCGGCAGTCCGGATTGCCATACTCGGCAAGCCGCGAATCCACGTCTAGTCAATGGGCTCCGACGCCTGTTGCCCTTGCTTGTACTCGGTGTACACGATGACCGGAATCGACAGTCCGCCGAGGTGCTTCTCGATCAAGGGGCGAACATCGTCCCAGTTCAGATGTCCAACACCCGTGGCCAGTCTGGGCAGAGCCACGCTGGTGAGCCCTTCCTTCTCGATCAATTGATGCAGCGCACGTAAGGCATGGTTCACATGTTCGATATGCGCAGGACCGGGATGTTGACCAGCTGCCGGCGGGGCGTCCTGGGTCAGCAAATTGACGATTCGATGGCCGCCGGTCCCGCCCCACATCCAGACACTTCCCGCTTTCGGGTTGGTGTTGTGACACCAGTGCCGGAAGTCTTTGGACATCGCAGGCCACTGCTCGCGAATGGCGAGGGCCAGCCCCTGTTTGAAGTCATCATTCGCAGCCACACCATGCGCAATCGCCTGTGCACGCGTCAGAAGGATGTCTCCGGATACTTCATGAATCATATAGCGCTCTCATTTCTTATGCTGCCCGCACATCAATTGACCGCAACTCCAATACCAAACGAAGCCGGGCGAGAGTTCACTGCGGAAACCCGACAATCTGAACTCGAAATTCACCTCTGCTCCCCCAAAGTGTGCGTTCGTGACACGCACGGGCCGCAGATCGCACGGTTCCATAAACTGCGACAAGATCGAGTCCGGGGGAATCCGAGACTTGGAACCACTCGTCACATGCCCTAGATTTGATGCATCCATCACTGCCCGACCGGCGTTTCTCCTGAATCGACCAGCCGCAATGTCACGCGTCGTTCAACTTGCTGGCCTCTACTTCCTGCTGACCGCGGCTCCGCTCAGCGCCGAGCAGCCTGTCGATTTCCAGCGGGACATCTGGCCAATCTTTCAGGCCCGCTGCCATAGCTGTCATGGCTCAACAGAACGGGAAGGGGGCCTCCGCCTGCTGGGGCGCAGCGACATCGTAACCCGCAACGATTCGGGTGAACCAGCCGTCATTCCAGGTGAGAGCAGACACAGCGAGCTGATTCGTCGTGTCACTTCCGATGACGACAGCGAACGCATGCCTCCCGAGGGCACAAGGCTCAATGCCAGGCAACTCGACATCCTGAATCGCTGGATCGATCAGGGAGCCACCTGGCCCGAAGCTGCGTTGGAAACTCACTGGGCGTATGTCGCTCCGCAACGCCCCGAACTGCCCATCGTCGAAGGTTCTTGGGGAACCTGGGCTCGTACGCCCATCGACCGCTTTGTCGCGGCCCGACTGACTTCCGAGAACATGCAGCATTCGCCTGCTGCCGAGCCGGGCAAACTTCTGCGACGCGTCTATCTCGATCTGATCGGCATCCCTCCCACAATCGCCGAAGTCGAGACCTTCGCCAGTGACCCATCTCCAGAACACTTCGAACAGATTGTCGACCAGCTTCTGGCCTCGCCTCGCTATGGGGAGAAATGGGCTCGACAGTGGCTCGACCTCGCCCGCTATGCCGATTCGAATGGCTTTCAGGCCGATCAGTTTCGCAGCATCTGGGCCTATCGCGACTGGGTCATCCGGGCCATGAACGATGACATGCCTTACGACCAGTTCACACTCGAACAACTCGCCGGTGACCTGCTTCCCAACCCGACACGGGAACAGCGGATTGCAACCGGCTTTCATCGCTGCACCACCTGCAACGTGGAAGCAGGCGTCGATCCGGAAGAAAACCGGGTCAATCAGATCATCGACCGGGTCAACACCACGGGACTGGTGTGGCTGGGAACATCACTGGAATGCGCCCAATGCCACAACCACAAGTACGACCCGTTTTCGATGCAGGACTACTATCAGATTTTCGCGTTCTTCAACAACACGCCGCTTGAAGTGGAAGGGAAAGACGGCGTGAACTTCGACGTTGCCGGCCCCAAGCTGGAACTGCCCCTGCTGCCATCCGATGCTGTCCGCCTCAAAGAGTTGAAACAGCAGCAAAGCATGCTGAAGAGTCAAGTCGCCAAACGAGAGGCAGAACTCGACGTGTCGCTGGATGAATGGGCGGCACTTCAGCGAGACATCGCCAGAAACACACCAATATGGCACCCGCTCCCCATTGCAGAAGCTCACTCCAAAGGCGAAGCGACACTCGAGCCACAAGCCGATCACTCGCTGCTCGTGACAGGAAAGCGTCCCGACAAGGACGTGTACGAGTTGTTAATCAAGACTCAGCTGGAAGGCGTGACCATGCTCAGGCTGGACTGCCTCACCGATCCATCGCTCCCCGGTGATGGTCCCGGTCGCGGAGACGCCAAACGCCCGAACTTCGTGCTGTATGAGTTTTCCGTTGAGATGCGACCGGATCACGCCTCACCGTGGACTCCGGTACAGCTGATGGCTCCCGAGGCGGACTTCTCGCAGCAGAACTGGGACGTCGCCGGGCTGCTCGATGGCGACCCCAAGACCGGCTGGGCCATCAATCCGCAGTTTGGGAAGCCACACTGGGCTCGATTTCGGACAGTGGCTCCCTTGGGCGACGGGAGTGAATGGCAATTGCGAATCCGATTGCCTCAACACTATGGCGGTGCCAGAACCATTGGACGTCTGCGTCTTTCGGCTATGACAGGGCCGCCGGGTGCGGAAGAACTGCCTGCCGATGTTCGTCAACTGCTGGCGAAAGACTTCCCTGCACTCAACGAAAAGCAACGCCAGCGACTACTGGACTATCGACTGGGACAGGAGCCGGATGTCGCGGCTGCACAAGAACAGCTGTCTGAACTGGAGTCTCAGATCAAATCGATTGAGCCCCCCACCTCCATGGTGATGGCCGAACTGAGTCAACCTCGCATGACCAACATCCTGAAGCGAGGCAACTTCCTCGATCCGGGGGCCACCGTCACACCGGCAACCCCCGCAGCACTTCACCCCGATGCCCCAGCCAAAACCGATGCGCGACGCAATCGTCTCGATTTCGCCCACTGGCTGGTATCACGGGACAATCCTCTCATCGCCCGCGTAGCCGTGAATCGCTGGTGGGCAGAGTTCTTTGGTGCCGGTCTCGTCACCACGCTGGAAGATTTCGGGACGCAGGGTGAGCGCCCAACGCACCCGGAACTGCTCGACTGGCTGGCCGTTGAATTCATGGACCACAACTGGTCAATGAAGCACATCCACCGGCAAATCGTCCTGTCCGCAACCTACCAGCAGGACTCCCGAGTGACCGACGATGCACAGGAACGCGATCCTCAAAACTCGCTGCTGGCACGTGGACCGCGTTTCCGCCTCTCCGCAGAAGCCATTCGCGACAATGCACTCGCGATCAGTGGTCTGCTTTCCAACCGCATCGGCGGGCCGCCGGTCTACCCGCCGCAACCCGCCAACATCTGGCGACACGTCGGTCGCAATGCCCCCAAATACGAGACCGACACCGACGATGACCGCTTCAGGAGAGGCATCTACGTGGTGTGGCGGCGAAGTGCCCCCTATCCAAGCTTTGTCAATTTTGACGCTCCCGATCGCGGCGCCTGCGTCGTACTGCGATCACGGACCAATACACCACTGCAGGCACTCACACTGCTGAACGATCCGGCCTACGTGGAAATGGCGCTGGCATTCGGTCGCAACCTTGCAACCACGGAAAACGCCACCGACCGCGAGCGGATTGAACTCGCCTTCCTTCGCTGCCTGGCACGCACTCCCACATCTGAGGAATCCGATGTGCTGATCGATTTCCTGAAGTCGGAGCGAAGCCGCAACCGGCAGAACCCGCAAGCTGCTGAATCACTCATCTCCAAGAAATGGCGGGCTTCAAAAATCGACTTATCTGAACAGGTCGCCTGGTTTGGCGTAGCCAACATCCTGCTCAACCTGGATGAGACCATTACCCGAAACTGAGTAGAACGACAGTCAAGGCTGACCTCGGTCGCGAAGAGAATCGGGCGTCGGAACGCAGACGGCACAGCGATGTAACATATTTCGCGGCCTTGAGTTGCCCACACCCTCGCCAAGCGGGGCCGGGAGGCTCGCAGAAGAAAGAAGGGTGGATAACGGGGCTCGAACCCGCGACCTCCAGATCCACAATCTGGCGCTCTAACCAACTGAGCTATATCCACCACACCGTGACGCTCTCGCGTCGAGCCACGGAGTTTAGTTCAAGGTCGCCCCTCAGGCAAGCAGTCCCAAGGCTCGATTTTCTCTGCCGGAAGTCGCGATGTCACAGGATGTTCGCTTCATTCTGGATTGACTCTTCCCTGAACAGGCTTCCATAATCCCGCCATGGCTTGGGGGTCGCACAAGCTCTGTCCCTCGGGACATTGTGGGGATACCCCACGAGAGATGCGTTGTTCGATTCTCATCGGTAGAAGATTGCCGACGGGCAGAATTGCCCGTCGCAATCTTCGCCACAGGATTCGTTGTGCGGCCCCCGAGCCATCTTTACTCCCGGTGTCTCACCAGCCGGAACACGCTGGCTGGTGTGAATTCCCTTTTGCTGTTGCGGTGCCCATGCATCGCGCAAGCAGCTCCGCATTCGGACCACCATGGGCCTGTTTGAATTCTTCAAGCGATTGTTCTTCGGCAGTCCCGCGCCCGACGTGACGTCTTCCGCCGGATCAGCGTCCGCGCCTCATTCATCACCCACGCCAGCTGCCCCGGCAAAGTCCACCCCTCGTCGACGCCGAAAACGTGTGCCGGGCCAGTCGTCACGTCCTCCAGTTCAACTGCGATCCCTGCGGTACCGCAGCACTCTGGTTCAAACACCACGGCAGCAGGAACAAGTCCCCACGAAGCCCTATGCGTTCGCCGTTCGGGACTTCGATGCCTATCTGGATCTCTCACAGGATGCCGATCCGCGCTGGCTGGAATACTACGGGCTTCCCGCCTTGCGCACGCCGCAAGATCTCGCGAACTGGCTTGGCATTCCTGTTGGCCGGCTCGCCTGGCTCACACAGCAGCACCTCCCTGATCGACGACCTGCATCGCCGAAAGAGGCCCACTACCACTACCAGTGGAAACAAAAGCGATCAGGCGGATACCGGCTGATTGAAGCCCCCAAGGAGCTGCTCAAGACGGTTCAGACTCAGATTCTGAGAGAAATTCTCGACCGCGTCCCTCCACATCCCGCGGCCCATGGATTTGTTGAGGGACGGTCCATCGTCACCAACGCCCGACCACACCTCGGGCAGCGTTTCATCCTCAAATTCGATCTGGAAAACTTCTACCCTTCCGTTCGCTACAGCCGCGTCGTCGGAATCTTTCGCAGCCTCGGATTCAGTCGAGAAGTGGCCATCTGGCTGGCGCGTCTCACGACCACAGCGGTTCCCCAGGAATTTCGCAGCCCCGACAGCCGACCAGGCTGGCACTGGTCAATGTCAACGTACCGCTCGCACCACCTGCCGCAGGGAGCCCCCACGTCACCGGCCTTGGCCAATCTTTCGGCCTACGCCCTTGATGTTCGCCTCAGCGGTCTGGCCAAAGCTTATCACGTCACCTACACCCGCTACGCCGATGACCTCACCTTTTCGGGTGCACCACGCACGGTTCCCGCGCTTGGCGAAGTGATCCAGCTGACAGAGAAAATCGTCCGCAGTGAACGGTTCCGTCTGCACCCGCGAAAACGCAAGGTGCTCCGAAACAACCAGCGCCAGGTGGTGACCGGCGTGGTGGTGAACGACCGACTCAACATCTCGCGCAAAGAGTTTGACCAACTCAAAGCCACATTGCACAACTGCATTAAACTAGGCCCCGCGAGCCAGAATCGAGCCGAACACCCGGAATTCGCGGCTCATCTGCGCGGTCGCATTGCCCACGTCCGCCAGCTCAACGCATTGCGAGGCGACAAGCTGATGGCCCTGTTCCAGCGCATTAACTGGAATCGGTAGAGCCAGCAGTCCGACGAGCTTCCCGCTATTTCGCACTGAGATCGAAGGCGAACCAGTTTTCCCCTTCGGCCTTCACCTCCGCCTTGAGCCCCGATGTTCCAGGCGTGGCAAATTTTTCCGGCAGCGACTTGGCTGCCGCTCCATCAGACTTGGGCTCTGCACCGTCGGCACTCGCCGTGGTGATCGCGACGTCATAAGTCCCGATTGCGGCTCCATCGTCTTTGAAGTCTGTCGTCAGCATGAAATTGCCAGACTCATCCGTGGTCCCCGTTGCTGCTGGCGTGCCGCTCGTTCCAGCCACGAAAAACCGGACGTTGGCGCCGGCCACCGGAGTTCCATTCATTGCAATGTGACCACCAGCAGGCCGAATCTTGGAATCAACACTCGAGCCACCGCCGCCGCCATTGCAGCCCGGTAGTCCCAGCGCCAGGCAACAGCATCCGGCAATCACAACCGACCACAAACCCGTTTTCCATGTCATGAGTTTTTCCAACAAAGGGCCACGTTTCTCCGGTCTGATGACGCTACGATGCCCGAAAGTTCAACCGGGGAGTGGGAGTCACCAAGCATCAGCCGAGACCGATCCAAAGTGAAGATAGCCCGTCGTTGAACACGACTTCAAGCGCGGCCAAAATCAAATCGGCGAAGAACGTCAACCTTGCAGGGCATCCACATCACGGACGCCAGAATCAGCCTGCTCCATTCAGTCCGCCGCATCCGCAAACAGATCCCGACATCGCGACCGCCATTGCTTATCGTTTTCGGGACCGTCTGATACACTCCCGACGGCTCAACAGCAGGGGAATCACTCGTTGTCGGCCACGACACCCAACCACTCCCCACCCCCCTGTCGCCACCCTCTGCCCTCGTAGCTCAGCAGGATAGAGCGTCGGTTTCCTAAACCGAAGGTCGTGGGTTCGAATCCCGCCGAGGGTATTTTGTCTGATGTGTACCGAACACTCGGTGTGGTGTCCCAATTGCTCTGTTGAATTGCGATTGGCGATCATTTGACCGAGGAGTATTGCCGGACGCAGGGCAGGGACTTGGGAGCAGCGAACTTTTTGAGTGTGGAGTCATTACTCCCCACCCCATGTCTTCACGTTTCTTTCGTTGGCCTGCAATTCCTTCTGGCGACGCTCAAGAAAGCGATGAGAGATCTGCCGGGCCTCTTGTCGGTCGGCAGCATCGTCATCCCAGAACTCCTGAATGATGGACTCGCAGGCGGGGTAGTGCGTTCCATCGTCTCCGGTCGCTTTGCGCAGACGTGCGAGGCGAGCCTTGAGATCGATCACCTCCGCAGCATAGACGGGATCGTTGTAGACGTTTCGTGTTTCCTGTGGATCGTTCACCAGATCGTACAACTCCCAGCCAGGAGGTGTCTGGTAGCCACCGTCATAGTTGCAGCCGTAGTAGAAAATGAGCTTGCGAGTCTTCGTGCGAATGCCGACGTGCGCTGGATTGTCATGATGAGCCATGTGCATCCAGTATCGGTAGTAGGCCTCCTGCTTCCACCCATCCGGTTCCTGTCCAGTTTCCAGGAGTGACTTGAACGAACGCCCCTGAATCGAATCCGGGGTCTTCGCGCCGGCGAATTCGAGCATCGTTGGGGCGAAGTCGACGTTTTCAATGATCGAGTCGAGCTTCTGACCGGCGGCGATGGTCCTGGGGTAGCGGATCAGGAAGGGCATGCGCTGTGACTCTTCGTACATCCAGCGTTTGTCCTGATAGTCGTGTTCGCCCAGCATGAACCCCTGGTCGGCGGTGTAGATAATCAGGGTGTTGTCGAGCTGGCCCGTCTGTTCAAGATGCGCGAACAGTCGCCCCAGATTGTCGTCAATCCCCTTAACGCAGCGCAGGAACTTTTTGAGATACGCCTGATACGCCATACTTGTGTTCTGCTCGGCAGTGTAGTTGGCCGGGTCGAAGTTCTGTGGGAACTCGTCAGGATACAGGCTTGGCAGATCGCCCAGATAGGATCGACGGGGATTCCGGGGACCGATGGATGTCCCGATATGCGGGATCAATTCATCATCCGCTCCGCGAGTGGCGATCGAACCGAATCGAGCGTCCCGCTTCCACAACGATTCCGGTTCCGGGATCTCGACATCCGCCAGATAGGTCTCGTATCGCTCGGCATTTTCGAAGTAGTCATGCGGAGCCTTGTAGTGATGCATCAGGAAAAACGGGCGATCCTGATCCCAGCCGGACTTCAACCAGTCGAGAGTGAGGTCGGTGATGACATCCGTTGAGTGCTGTCCTTCGAATTGAATTCGGTTCTTGCCCCAGGGTTTGTCTCCACGGATCAAAAACGACGGATTGTGATACTCCCCCTGACCGGGAAGAACGCAGTAGTACTCGAAGTCCGCCGGTTCAACCTTGAGATGCCACTTCCCGATCATGGCGGTGTGATACCCGGCATGCCCCATTTCGATGGCCAGTGTCTGCTGCCCTGGCTCAACTTTTCCATCGAGGTCAAAGGCTCCGTTGACGTGGTTGTACTGGCCGGTCAGCACACAAGCTCGGGAAGGGGAACAGATGGAATTCGTACAGAACGCATTCGTCAACAAGGCGCCTTCCCGCGCAAGGCGATCAAGATTGGGCGTGGGGGCAACTTTCGCCAGTCGACCCCCATAGGCGGAGATCGAATGGGCTGCATGATCATCCGACATGATGTAGAGAATGTTCGGACGATCCGCCGCTGTTGCCATGCTTGCGCAACAAACGAGAGCCACCAGTAAGAGAGATCGGGTCATCATGTTTCCGAAAGTGTCAGGACGTCGCAGGAAAGTGTGTCGTCGACGAAGTCCACCGGGGACTTGCCGAGACGTGAATACGAGGAGAACAGGGCATTCATCTGCATGGTGATCAGTGAGGCTGGCTAGCAGTGGCCGGGAACTCTTCTTCAGGATCCACTGAATGGCCACCTCCAATCGATCAATGCGACTTCAATTCGAACTCAAAGAAATTCTCTCCATTGCCGACAACGTCAGCGGTGAGTTCAGTCTTGGAGTTGTAGCGGGCGGGGACGGTTTCCGGGCTCACTCTTGCCCCCTCTCCTTCGTTGTTGTGGACGATCTGTTTCGTTGAGATCTCCACCTGATACCGTCCCAACGGAGCGCCAGTCGAGCGGACGTAAGCAAGTCGAAACCGTCCGTCCCGGTCGGTCTTGCCATATGCTCCTCGGGCTCCGGCGACAGGGCGAAAGGAGACGCCTGCATTCGCAAGAGGTTGATTGTCGAGCAGGACTCGTCCCGTAACTTCCGTCAACGGCGGCTGATCACCTGGGGTGTCGCTGCAGCCAATGAACATAGAAATAATTACGCAGACAACGGACAACGGCAGCAGGGGGGATAGGTTTTGCATGGTAGTCAATGCACTCTCAACATCACCTGACGCGAGAATCGAGGCCGCGTGACACACGTGTTCGCCGCGTCACCGTTCACCGACAGGCGGAGTATGATATAGGGGGCCACATGTCACACCCGCAGTCATCCTGACCGATTTCTTCTCCTCAATTGGTCAATTTCTGATTGACCGAATCGCAATGCCTCCTGGGCAGAGTGACCATTCCGTTCTGCGTCGCATCGTCGCGATTTCCCGGTGCCTTGCGTGAACTGTCGCGACGATCGCGAAAGAAGGGCGCCGGGATTCACCCAATTGTGAATCCCGGTCAAAGCAGGCCTCGCAGTCTAGAATTCTCCCACCACCTGCCCATCCTGATGATTCAGCAAATAGTCGTAGAGGGAATCAGTTACCTGCGAGTTGTTCTGCTGAACATTCTCGCTGATGAAGCGAACCGAACCGTCGCCCAGGAGAAACTGCGCGCCTCCAACGTGACGAGAGGAGGCCCCCATTGTGTCCTGCCAGCTGTCCGTCCCATTGATGTACTGGTATCCGGTGAACGCGACACAGGCGACACCAGCCCAGTTGACGGTACTGCCTCCGAGCAATCCGTCACTCTGCGTGAACCAGACCAGGCCTGCCCGACCGAATTCTGTATCTGAATCGCCAAGGGATCCATTCGGATCGCCGTACATTCTTTCCGAGATCAACACGGTGTTTGAAGTCCCGTCTGTGAAGTCGCGCATCTTGGCTCCAACGTTTCTCAAGAAGGGGCCCTGCACCTGCCCCGATGCCCACTGGCTCCAGGAAGGAAGGGCAGAAAAGACGTTCGCACCGTGGTTGATGACATAGTTCGATGTCGCGGTGTAGACATTGTTGTCTGAGTCCGAAGAGACCTGCTTCAGGTTGTTGAGATCCGGCGCGGTATCAGACGGGCAGCGAAACGCCGGAACCACCGTTTGTGCCACTGTTCGCCCCGGCTGGCCTGGGCGAATTGAAGCGCTCGCCCTTTGCGATCCAACCTTAAGTGTGTTGTACGAGTTCGCGAGGTCCATGTACGGCGCGATCATGGCCCCCCAGGACCAGTTCGCAAGCATATTTCCTCCGACATCGGCCGAGTTCTCGGCGATGAGGGCCGGGGGAAATGTGTTGTGCACGTCATGGTAATTGTGCATCGCCAGACCAAGCTGCTTGAGATTGTTCTTGCACTGAGACCGCCGCGCAGCCTCGCGAGCCTGCTGAACCGCTGGAAGAAGCAGTGAAACCAGGATGCCAATAATTGCGATGACGACCAGTAGTTCAATGAGCGTGAAACCTCGAGCGTGGCGTTTCATGAAACGAACTCCAAATTGTGACATGAGAGTGAATCAGGTGAGCGGGGTTTGGATACCGCTCACCTCGGGCAGATCGCCGGGTGAATCGTGAGACAGGAAATTCAGCGATGAGCCACCTTGGCACCTGTTGTCCCTGGTGGCTCAGGTGACGTCTTCACACGATCTGATGGAGTGAAGACGAAGCACCAAGGCATCTAGATCTGTTGAACTGACGCCTGCAGATAAATTCCGATTCCTGCGTCACCGTTAGCGGAAATTTTCCGCCCCCCCGTTCACCGGAAGCCGTCTCTCACACGCTAAGCCTGTGCCACATAAGACTTGTATCCCATGAGCACTTCTTGCGCATCTTCCGAAAATGTGAATCGATGCATGCAAGGTGCCGGGAAATTCCGAGTTGTCTTCGAGGCCTTGATCGGCGAATGTGAAGCCTGAAGAGGGAGGCCATTTGCACACAAGCAACGAGCCGCTCGCTGCGATCACGTTCGCAATTCTTTCAGAATTGCACCGTCGCTGCCGTACTCGTGGTTAACCTTGCGCGAGCCTGAGGAGTATCCTTATATGGCAGATCTCGAATCTTCAGCACTTGAATCCCAGTTTGTGGGTGAACTGACGAAGTGTCAGTTGCCACTTCTGGCGTACGTGCGTTCATTGTTGCCTGGAGACTCCGCCGCGAACGATGTGGCGCAGCAGGCGAATGCCAAGATCTGGGAGAAGCGTACGGAGTTTGAGTTGGGGACCAATTTCAAAGCCTGGGCGTTCAGCGTCGCTCGGTACGAGGTACTGAACTACCGCAAGCGGCAGGCCCGCGATGCTCGACTTGTCTTCAGCGATGAATTGGAGCAGACGATCAGCACCGAACTCGCTGCAGCAGCCGATGGGCTTGAACAACGTCATGAAGCACTGCGTGCGTGCCTGAAGAGGCTCCGGCAGCGTGACCGTGACCTTCTGCTTGGTCGCTACACTAACACCAGACCACTCGCCGAGTATGCGAACGCCATGGGCAGGAGCGTCGGCGGACTCAAGGTCACATTGCATCGACTGCGAAATTCACTTCTGGAGTGCATCCAGCGTGCTCTCAACTCCGGGGAGGCGATTGTATGACTTCTGCTGAATTGAAGCAGTTGATTGACGCCGCAATTGAAGGTGACATCTCCGACGCCGACTTTCTGCGACTGGAAGCCAGTCTGGCCATCGATCCAGCTGCGCGCGAGGAGTACTACAATCGAGTTCGATTGTCGCTGCTGCTAGAGTCGGAAGCGCTCGCTCTTCCAACGCCAGCCCCAACTCCAATTCCAGAAGCCAATGCCTCTCGCCGGACCATTGGCCGTTGGCATTGGGCATTTGCAGGAATGGCAACGATCTGCGGATTGCTGATACTTGTTGTCATCGGCCAGTGGGCCGGTCCGTCTGGCAACTCGATTACAGACACTCAGGCCGGGCGGCGGACAAATATCCGAGATGCTGAAGAAGAGCAGGAGTCAGCTGGATTTGCGATCA
>JAGQPW010000040.1:29842-35129 GCA_020426515.1 Planctomycetaceae bacterium
GTCATTCGAGGGAAGGTACGAGCGCGTGTTCCGGAACCGGCCCACGGATTTCGACTGCTGACGGATGTTGGAGAAGTCGTTGACCTTGGTACAGAGTTCGCAGTCAATGTCACTGGAGAAAGCTCGGAAGTGCACGTACTGGAGGGCGAAATCGAATGGCATCCCTCGGGAGCGCCGTCGCAGCTTCTGGAGCAGGGGCGTGCCACGCGAATTTCCAATCGTGGACAAACGGCCATCGCCGCGCGTGCAGCAGATTTTGTCGGCCCTCAAGAGTTGCAGCAGCGGTTGCATGCCTGGCAGCAGTCGCAGTTTGAAGAGTGGAAACTGGAAAGCCATTCACTTTCCGAGGATCCCAGACTGATTGCTCACTACCAGCTAAGTCCGGAGTCTGTCGCTTTACGTCGTTTGCCCAACCTTGCCTCAGCATCGCCTGTCCTTGCCAGTGAAGGAGCCGTCGTCGCAGCTTCTCCGGTGACAAGCCGCTGGCGGCAACCGGAAAGTGCGTTGGATTTCAGCCCGGCAGGAAGCCGTGTCCGGGTTCACGTCCCAGGAGAGTTTCAGAACCTGACACTGGTTTGCTGGGTGCGAATCAACAGTCTGGACCGCTGGTACAATTCGCTGTTTCTGACCGATGGTCACGAACAAGGAGAGCCGCACTGGCAGATCATGGACGATGGCCGCCTGTTCTTCTCCGTGAAGAAGAACGATGTCTGGGACGCTTCCAGAGGAGAAAAGGACAAGCACATCTTCTACTCACCTTCATTCTGGACCAGTTCGCTAAGCGGTCGCTGGCTGATGCTGGCGACCGTATACGATGGAACGAAAGGTCAGGTCACGCATTACCTGAACGGTGAGGTCCTGAGCAAAGAGTCAATCCCCGAAGAGTATCTGGTCACGCAGATTCGGATTGGTGATGCCTCAATGTGCAATTGGGGACTTCCAGAGCGGGACCAGCCTCGATTCGCCATCCGAAATCTCAATGGCAGTCTGGATGAGTTCCTGATGTTTCAGGAACCGCTCACAGACGAAGAGATTCACCATTTGTACGAAATCGGCAATCCTTGAGGCTGCCGTCTTTGTTCCCCGTCGCCAGTGACGCAACAGGTGCCACTTTGATGATCCAAACTGTGCTGACATCTCTGGCTATCACGATCGCGGCCTGCGGCCTGCCTGTTTCATCTGCCCTGGCTGCGGATGACATACGCGCTGAACAGAATTTCACACTGCGAGTCCTGCCGCTGCTGAAGGAGAGGTGTCTGGGCTGCCACGGCGGGAATCCCCAGGGCATTAAGGGAGAATTCAGCGTAGTTGATCGCGAGCGCCTCTTGCGCGGCGGTGAGTCGGGTGATCCCGCTGTCGTTCCCGGAAAACCAGGTGAAGGAACGCTGCTCTCAGCTCTGCGCTGGGAAGCCCTGGAGATGCCTCCCAAGGAAAATGATCGACTTTCGGACACACAGATCGCCATCATCGAGGAGTGGATCAAAGCCGGCGCTCCCTGGCCGGATGAAGCCACACAGGCCCGGCATCGTGAAGAGGCTGCGAAACTGACTGTCACTGAAGACGGAATCTCAATTGCCACAAGCGGGGGAACTTCCGAAGAGTGGACGAATCGCCGATATCAGCCGGACGATCTGTGGTCCTTTCGGCCTGTAACGCGGCTGACAGCGGAGCGACAAGACGCATTGCTTGACGCGTACGGTGAACTCGATGCCCCGGCGAATCAGCGCGAAACGAATCGGCACTCGGCTGTGATTGACGCATTGGTCTTACGCAAACTGGCAGATACTGGTCTTATCCCGGCATCGCGAGCGGACGCCCGGACACTCATCCGCCGCGCGACTTACGATCTGCATGGACTGCCGCCAACACCAGAAGAAGTGAACACATTCGTCGCCGCAGCAGAGAAGGATCATGCGGCGGCCTGGCGTGAACTGATTGATCGTCTACTTGCCAGCCCGCGCTACGGGGAACGCTGGGGTCGCCATTGGCTCGATGTCACCCGTTACGCCGATACCGGTGGAATGTCCAATGATTTCGAACGCTCGAACATGTGGCGGTATCGAGACTATGTCATCCGCGCCTTTAACGAAGACAAGCCGTACAACCAGTTCATCATTGAACAACTGGCGGGCGATGAGCTCGCAGATGAGTCTGTCCGGCAGCGAAAAAAGGACGAACTGCAAGTCATCCATCAGACGCAACTGAACGGCGACTACACACCGCAAGAAGCGGAATGGATTGTCGCCAGCGGATTTCTGCGGCTGGGACCGTGGGACAACGCGATGATCGATGCTGCTGAGGCCCGGCAGATCTGGATGGACGACCTTGTCAACATCACCGGGCAGACATTTCTCTCGACGACAATGCGATGTCTGAAATGCCACGACCATAAGTTTGATCCGCTGCCGACCCGTGACTACTACCGCCTGTATGCCGCCTTCTCAACGACTCACATGGCGGAGAGACCGGTCCCATTCCTTGATGTGGAAAACCGGGATGGATTCGAAGCGGGACGTGCCCATGCTCAACGCATGCTGGACTTCGCGGTCACTGAGAAGAACAAACTGATCGAGAAACGTGAGACAGCGGCAAGGGCATGGTTCGACGAGCACAATTTGCCATACCAGGACGAGGCGACTCGGAAGAACCTGCCAGACGAAGAAAAGCCACCACGGCATGTCGGGCTCAGCTATGCCGAACAGGGTCAACTGAAAGTTCGAGAACAAGATGAGTGGATCTGGACGCGACAACTGGAACGCTACGAACCGCTCGCACAGAGCGTCTACAACGCACCAGTCGCTTCGCTGGCCTGGAACGGGGCCCGCAAGCTTCGAATTAGCCGATCGAAGAAAATGGACACTCCTCCCGATGTCCACATTCTGTCCGGCGGAGCACTCACTGCCTTGGGCGATGTGGTGTCTCCCGGTGTCTTGAGCGCTGTCTCCGTTGTGGTCGACAGCAGCGCCGACGATCCCTACCTGTTAACGTCAGATGTTGATGGTCGGCGACTGGGATTGGCGAGATGGATTGCCAATCCCGACAACCCGCTGACAACACGATCGATTGTCAATCGTCTCTGGCAGGGACATTTCGGCATTGGGCTTGCTGCCAACGCAAATAACTTCGGCGCCAAAGGAGCGAAGCCATCGCATCCCGAACTGCTCGACTTTCTCGCCGCTGAGTTTGTGGACCAAGGCTGGTCGATTAAGCGGATGCATCGACAGATCATGCTCACTGAGACCTACCAGCGGGCTTCAACTCCGCCAGCCGGTGACGCCTGGAGAGACACCGATCCGAACAATCAGTTGCTGTCGCATTTCCCCCGGCGTCGACTCAGCGCGGAGGAGATTCGCGACGGAATTCTGCACATTACCGGAGAACTCCAGCAGCGGAAGGGAGGCGTGCCGATTATGCCCGAGATAAACATGGAAGTTGCACTGCAGCCTCGCATGATTCAATTCTCACTGGCTCCCGCCTACCAGCCGTCGCCGACTCCTCAGGACAGGAACTGCCGAACAATTTATGCCTACCATGTCAGGGGACAGGCGGATCCGTTTACTGAGCTGTTTAACCAGCCAAACCCCAACGAGTCGTGCGAAGTTCGCGAGTCGGCCGCGGTCACCCCTCAAGCATTCACCCTGCTCAACAGCGATTTGATGACGGATCGATCCATCGCATTCGCGTTGAGGCTTCAAGGAGAAGCAAACGGGGCACTGGCGCAGATCGATCGGGCGTTTCAGCTCACATTTGGGCGGGCAGCGACACATGCGGAATCGACTCGGCTGCAAACCTACTATGACGACATGGTGGCTTACCACCAGGAGACACCAGCCACTCCGGTAACGTACCCGACGGAAATCACCCGTTCGCTCATTGAGGAGTTTTCGGGTGACGTCTTTGAATACCAGGAGATCCTTCCGGTCTTCGAAAACTACGTCGCTGACCAGAAGGCTGCGGACGTTCCAGCGGAGACTCGAGCACTGGCCGATGTCTGCCTGCTGCTTCTGAATTCCAACGAGTTTCTGTACATCAATTAGATGTCGGGCAGGTGACAATGACGAATCTTCAACGCCGATCGTTTCTGTATGGATTGGGCACTTCGCTTGGGTCCGTGGCACTGTCGCAACTGCTGGCAGACCAGGCCAGCGCTGCGCCGCTCGCGTCGAAGCCTCCCATGCTGCCCCCCCGCGCCAAGAACGTGATCATGCTGTTCATGGAAGGGGGCCCCGGTCACATGGACACATTCGATCCAAAACCTGAATTGGGACGGTTGCACAAGCAGGAATCGAAGCTGAAAGCTGGCCAGGAAAACGGATTCAAATTCTTTGTGGGAAGCCCATTCAAGTTTCGCAAGGTCGGCGCCAACGGCATCGACATGTGTGACCAGTGGAAGCATCTGGCGGACCCGTACGTTGCGGATGAACTGTGCAACTACCGCGGACTTCAGGCGGAATCGCTGAATCATCCCGAGGCCCTGTTTCACATGAACACCGGCAGCCGCCTCGGAGGCGATCCGGCTGTCGGTGCCTGGGCAACATACGGTCTGGGAACTGAAAACCAGAACCTTCCCGGCTACGTGGTGATGACGGAACTGGCTCTCCCGCAGGGAGGTCCAACCAATTGGAGCAACGGCTTTCTGCCACCACATTTTCAAGGAACGCGGCTGCGTCCCGAGGGAGCACCACTGCTGGATCTGGCCCCACAGGCGAACAAGTCTCGGGCTCATCAGCGTCGGGCGCTTGATGAGCTGTCCTGGCTGAACCAGCAGCATCTGAACTCACTCGACAGCCATGATGAAGAACTGGCGGCGAGAATTGAGAGCTACGAGCTTGCGTTTCGCATGCAGACCGAGGTTCCTGATGTCATCGATCTCAAGCAGGAAACGCGTCAGACTCTCGACATGTATGGTCTGGACGCCCCCGAAACGAAAACGTTTGGTCGGCAGTGTCTGATGGCCCGGCGCCTGGTGGAGAAAGGGGTCCGATTCGTACAGATCTTCAGTGGCGGGTGGGACAGTCATGACTATCTCGAACGAGGACACACAGCCCGCATCAAGAGTGTCGACAAGCCAATGGCCGCACTCATTCGAGACCTTAAACAACGGGGGATGCTGGACGACACACTCATTATCTGGACAGGCGAATTCGGTCGCACGCCAGACAACAATAAACGCGGCGGCGTCTATTCTCTGGGCCGCGGCCACAACAACCAGGCCATGACCATGCTGCTGGCGGGCGGGGGAATCCGGCCGGGTGTGGTTGGAGCGACAGATGAACTTGGCTCATCC
>JAGQPW010000040.1:35228-40251 GCA_020426515.1 Planctomycetaceae bacterium
TTCAAGCAGCTCAGTCAGTTCGGCGGTGAAGTGATTCCGGAACTTGTCTTGTCGTGAGTCACTGGCGTGGCAACGGCGTCGCGTCCAAAACGTGAACTTCGTCAGAGATCTGGTAAGTCAAAGTCGGAACATCGTCTCTTTTTGCGCAGTGTTCCTCTCAAGTGTTTGCAACCTCCCACGAACAACTTCAGCTGCGAATCGGCGCTGAAGATGGTGACTGATTGCAAAAACTTCCGCATGACCTAGCATGCAGGAATCTGCTCCCCGACGCTGTTCCAACTTATCCACGACATCGCTCATGTCTGAAATTCACTCTGACTTCGATACGCTGCCACACCGACGGGGAACTGGATCCATCAAGTGGGAACGCTACCCGGACTACATTCCCTACTGGGTAGCCGACATGGACTTCGTATCGCCCGCCTGCGTGCTGGAAGCCATGCATCGCCGCGTCGACCATGGTGTGTTTGGTTACGCCCATGCTCATGCGGGATTGGTTGAGGCCGTTCTCCAGTACCTCAAGGAGATGCATCAGTCATCTGCGACAGAAAAGGATCTGGTGCATTTGCCAGGGCTGGTTCCCGCCTTGAGTCTGGCCTGCCGGGCGTATGCCAAACCGGGCGATCAGGTCATGATCAGTTCACCGGTGTACTATCCTTTCTTTCATGTTGCCGCCGATGCCGGGGCCGAATTGATTGATGTGCCCCACATTCGCGACGAAGTCACCTGGCGATTCGACTGGGACGCGATGGAGGCCGCCGTGACGCCTCGCACGCGGGTCCTCATCCTCTGTAATCCCCAGAACCCGCTCGGGCGCGTCTTCAGTGAAGCGGAGATCACTCAACTGGCGGACTTTTGTGAACGTCATGACCTGCTGCTGGTTTCGGACGAGATCCACTGCGATCTCATCCTCGATCCGGAGCAGCAACACTTCAGCACACTGCGTTTGCCCGAGAAGTATCACGAGCGTCTGATCACGCTGATGGCCCCCAGCAAGACCTACAACGTTGCCGGGCTCGGCTATTCGTTTGCCGTTATCCAGAATGACGAAGTGCGTCGTCGGTTCCTCAAGGCAAAGGGCTGCACACTGCCCGAAATCAACCTGCTGGCGATGGTCGCGGCTGAGGCGGCCTATCGAGATGGCGAGCCATGGCGCCGAGAGCTGATTGCCTACCTGCGAAAAAACCGCGACACGCTCGCCGATTTCATCCGCCGCGAAGTCCCCGCACTAACGATTCACGAACATGCCGCCACGTATCTGTACTGGATCGACTGCAGCAAGCTGAATGTCCCCAACCCCTGCCAGTTCTTCGCCAAGGAAGCGGGCGTCTTCCTGACGGATGGGGGCCCCTTTGGGGGGGCGCAACATGTCCGCTTTAACTTTGGCTGCCCCCGGTCACATATGCTCGCCGGGTTGCACGAAATGCGCAATGCGGTCGCACGGACGCTGGAAATCAGCTGATCCCAACCGAAATGGTTCGTCCAGCGCACTCCGCAATTGCTCAGGCGGCGGCCTGTTGAGGCATAACGACGCTGAACAGTTCTTCGGCCGCAGCATCAATTTCGACGGGGCCGAGGCGGTCCAGTTCGTCGACATAGCCGACCAGCATGGCAAGATCGCAGATTTGATTGACGCGGCGGGGAATTCCCTGGGAGTGCTCAAACAGCTGCACCCCGGCACTGGACGTGAAAATCTCTTTGTTCACTCCGCAGATACGCAAACGGTGTTGCACGTACGGCAAGATTTCCTCACTTGCAAGCGGAGCCAACGCCGCCCGTAGAGAAGTGCGTGTCTGCAAGGCTTCAAGCTGTTGCAGCCGACCCAGCAACTGCGTGCGACCTGAGAGAATGACCGAGAAATCGGCTTGTCCAGATTCGTTCAGGTTGAGCAGCAACCGCAATGCGTTGAGATGCGTATTGTCCAGCAGATGAGCATCGTCAATCAGAAAGACCGCGTGCGCCCCACTCGCCTTTAGTGACGCCAGCTTGTCTTCCAATTCCCTCAATATGCGATGCTGCGGATGCTGTTCCGAAACATCGCAGCCAAGTCGCGAGGCGAAGTAGGCCAGTGTTTCCGCGGCCGACAGTTGTGGCAACAGCAGCCGAATGACCGGAGCAACTTGGGCTTCGCGTTCAAAGACTTGCGTCAGCAGCGACTTGCCCAGGCCATGCTCACCAGCCAGAACGGCAATCCCTTTGCGCTGGTCTACCAGATAACGCAGCTTCAAGAGCGCTGTCTGATGGCTGCCGGCCCCGAAATAGAGATCACTCTCCTGACGTTCTTCGAATGGGCGGCGTGAGAGACCCCAGTAACTTGTATACATTGTGCTTACCTGTCAGTCGGGACCGATGAGCGTCGGTCTCGTGTTGTCACTCGTCGAAGATCGGTTCAATTTTGCCCGTAAGTCGCACCGGACTGTTTCCTGCCTCAGCGGGTCGGTGCTCTATCGGCACCACGCTCGGTCGGGTCGTCCCCCAAGGCTGGCGAAATTCTGCGACGCGGACCTCACCTTGCGTGTGAGCAGCGCGGGCATTGGCAGAGGTTCGATTCGGCAACTGCAGAAACGATTCGGGCGGTCCGTCAAACGTGGCCTCAGAAGCCGTGGGCGCGGGAAATGGAGATGCCAACGGGGTGCGTGAACGCGACGTTGATATGTCGGTTGCTGGTCGCGTGACTGTCGGCGGCAAACCGGGATGGCGAATAACTTCAACGGGCCGGCCCGATGAGGATTCATCCCGATGATGTTCGACGGTCAACCACTGAGGACCCCACTCGGCCGAAGCTCCAGCGACAGCACATGCTGCGGCCAGCCAAAACCAGTAGTTGTGTTGCCATGCTGCGGCCACAATCAACCTCCCTGCGCACTCCGGTCGTTTCGCACAGCTTCCAGCCGTGCGAATGCCTCAATCGGAATGATCGGACGAAGCCGCAAGACGCGTGACTGTTTCCCGAGCCACACGGTCTCACCCGCCGAAGAAGTCTCCCCCAGGCCGAACAATTTGCCCTGTTTTACTGTTCGGACCTGCCTGGAAGGCCGGGGTCACCTATTTGTTGCCGATCGCGTACAGCGCGGCGTAGGTTCGCAGGTAGAGCACCCCGTTGGAAACAACGGGCGAGGCCGTAATCGGTTCTCGCAGATCGTTTTGCGCCACGATTTCAAACTTCGGACCAGCCTTCAGCACGGTACACATTCCATCTTTGGCACACAGGTAAAGATGCCCATCGGCATAGGTGGGGCTGCTGCGATGCTGTGAGGTGTGTGTGCGTTCAAAGTAGAGTTCCTTGCCACTCTCCAGCTCGTATGTGAAGACCCGGCCATCTTTCTGCAGGCAGTACACCAGCCCATCGTGGATGAGCGGGATGCTGACATCAGGAGTTTTGCTGTCGAACCAGCGGACAAACTCCTGATTCCCGGTGATGTCTCCCTGGATTCCCGCTCCAATCTTCAAGGCGACCATCGGTCCCTTTTTGGCCGTTGGCACCACGATTGTTCCAGGCACAACTCCGGGAGAAGCCACGAATCGAAACGTCGGATCGAACTCACCGGGGTTGTACTTTGCCGGACCATTCAGCCCGTTCAAGCGCCACAGTTCCTTGCCGGTCTTGAGGTCATAGGCCGCTGTACAATCGGCCCCGTGCGTGACGAGGAACTGCTGCTGGCCATCGTTGTACAGGAATGGCGAAGCATATGAATGCTTGCACTCAAATTCCGCCTCCGTCACCCGGTCCACCACCCAGATGTCTTTGCCCGTCGCAGCATCGAGCTTGATCACCTTGCCGACACGGTAGTCACCGCCACGCATCGAACCGTGGATCAGCTGTAGATAGAGATGCCCATTGTGCAGCACGGGCGTTGAGGTCATTCCGAACTGGATGTCGAACTTGCCGTACCGATCCTGAACGTCGAACTTCCAGACTTCTTTGCCATCCACTGTGTAGCAGGCGAGAACGCCAGTCCCAAAGAACACCCACACATGCTTGCCATCGGTCGCCGGCGAGGGCGATGCGGAATTGCCTTCGCCGCTGCGGGCATCCTGATTCCCCGAACACACAAGTTGCCGCCACAGTTCCTTGCCCGAGGTATTGAAGGCCAGCAGCAACAAATCATCGCCGTCATTCGACGTCAGAAAGATACGATCATCCCAGACGACTGGAGTCGCCCCGGCTGAACCGGGGAGTTCGGTGCGCCAGAGGATGTTCTTGTCCGGCCCCCAGGTCGTCGCGATCCCCTTTTCATGCGAGATCCCGTCCCCCTTCGGCCCGCGCCATTGCGGCCAGTTCTCCGCCTGGGCGATGGAAGTCAGCAAAACGAGGGCAGTGCAGGCAATCAGGCGGGGTGAGTTCGTCACGGGAGTCCTCTCAGGCATCCATCAAAATTGAGACACGGGAATGCGAGTCTCGCACCTTGCCAGCGGAGCGTCAATGGACGAAGCTGGAACACCACCCCCGCCGTGAGCATCGCAAATCGCCTTACGCTCCAACGGGGATCTCTGGCCTGTTTGGCGCCCTTCACCTGTCGAAATTTCGATGAACATCACGGAAGTCCAAGCTGCCGCTGCTCGAATCCGCGAAGCGCTCTCGGCGCGGGTCATCGGCCAGCGCGAAGTTATCAATGAACTGCTGATCGCGCTTCTGAGTGGCGGACATGCGTTGCTCGTGGGAGTCCCCGGACTGGCGAAGACGATGCTGGTCCGCTCCCTCGCCGAAACCCTCGGATTGTCCTTCAATCGCATTCAGTTTACGCCCGACCTGATGCCCGCCGACATCACGGGCACCGAGGTTCTGCAGGAGGATCGCGTCTCGGGAGAACGGCAACTGCACTTCATGAAGGGACCCATCTTTGCGCACCTGATTCTGGCGGACGAAATTAACCGCACGCCTCCCAAAACACAGGCCGCACTGCTGGAAGCAATGCAGGAACAACAGGTCACGGCCGGGGGACATCGCCACGCGCTGCCGCAACCTTTTTTTGTGCTGGCGACACAAAACCCGATCGAACAGGAAGGAACCTATCCACTGCCC
>JAGQPW010000410.1 GCA_020426515.1 Planctomycetaceae bacterium
CCTGAACGTTCTGGCACGCCCCCTGCAATTCCATCCCTCCGGAAACCCACCTCAGGGATTCCTTCCTCAACCGAACCCGTTTCATCGCAGCCGGCCATCGAATCGGTCTCGGACCAATTGAAAACGTTTGCCTCACCGGGGAGTCGGTCCCGCATGAGTCCTCGCTCGTGTACGTCTACGGACGTCGGTAAATCTCTCTCACTCTTCTCTCACGAAAGGGACTCTCACATGAATTGCCTCAATGCCTTGTGGAATGACGAAGCTGGTTTCATCGTTTCCGCCGAACTCGTGCTGGTCGCCACCGTTGCCGTTCTCGGTCTTGTCGTTGGACTCAGCGAAATGGCTGTCTCCGTGAACACCGAACTGAACGACGTCTCCAACGCCATCGGTGCCCTTAACCAGTCCTACGCCTACTGTGGTTTCGCCTCCTACGACTGCGGAAAGTTCAAGAGCTACTTTGGAGGTTCTTCCTATCGCGACCGTATCGACGATGGTGACAACAACGCTTCCTGCGACATCGTTTGTGGTGGTGGAACCGGCGGAGAAAGCAGCGGCGGCCACGGTCACAAATAATTCCCTCAAATAACAACCGAACACCGACT
>JAGQPW010000411.1 GCA_020426515.1 Planctomycetaceae bacterium
CGAGCGATGCTGGACGGCCTGCGCGAACTGGAAGCAGACCTGCATCAGCACATTCATAAAGAGAACAATATTCTGTTCCCGCAGGCATCGCATTTGGCTGCTCGGTTGAGTGGTTCCATCACGGATGAAAGTGTTGTGCAATGAGCGTGATCCACATAAGCCAACCTGCGTCGGCGGGCAGATTCGAAGCGGCCTCTTCGTCAACGCCACCAGATTCGCCTGCGCTGCCGGGTTCGCATGCGCTGCCAATTGTGTCTGCGCGACTGTATCCAAGGGAGCACGGAGCCTACGCGATTCTTGGCGTGCCGCTCGTGACCGCGTTGTGCATCGTCGGGCTCACACCCGTGACGGTGTTGCTTTCAATCGCAACAAGTGCTGCGTTTCTTGCTCACGAACCATTTTTACTTCTTGCTGGTGTTCGAGGGCCTCGGGCGCGAGCCGCAGCGTCTCAGGCCGGGCGAATTCTTTTCGGTCGACTGGTGATGGCCTTTGTTTGTGGTGGTGCAGCGTTCTGGATTGCCAATTCCGTGGCTCGCGTCGGCATGATCGCGTGCCTGTTGTTCGCCTTTATGGAATATGCGGTGTCGGCGACCGGAAACAG
>JAGQPW010000412.1 GCA_020426515.1 Planctomycetaceae bacterium
CTACCTCGCTGAACGCGCCGGCGATCTAGCGCAACGTGCTCCCGACGCCTGGGCAAGGTTCATCGAGCACGAGTCCTCGCAACGCGAGGCTGTGGCGAGTAGCCCGTTGCTGAAAGGTGTCGCGCCGACGCTGCGCAGGCGCTTTCTCGGGAGCTTCGACGGTGCGTTTCAGCGCGCCGAGCGATTGAGAGAGTTCTTCCCGGAGCAGGTCCTCGACTTCTGGGCTTGGGATGCTCGGCACAACGCTGAGCGTTTCGCGCTGGAGGAACCATGCGAGTAATCAGCGTGATGAACCAGAAGGGGGGCGTGGGGAAGACGACGACGAGCACGAACCTCGCGTGCGGCCTCGCTCGCAAGGGCTACCGGGTGCTCATCTTGGACCTCGATGCTCAGGCGAACGCGACGACGGCGCTTGGCCACGACGTGAGCGGCGACGGGGACGCGCCGACCATCGTGCGCGTCTTCGAGGAGCCGGGTAGCTCGATCGAGGACGTAATCGTCGAGACGGCGTGGGAGCGAGTCTGGCTCGTGCCCTCGGACATCGGGCTCGCGTACGTCGTCGAGCAGCTCTACAGCCGCCCCTTCGCGGAGCTCATCCTG
>JAGQPW010000413.1 GCA_020426515.1 Planctomycetaceae bacterium
ACGTCGACGCCGATCCTGTCGGCGGCTTCGTTGAACTCCAGCGCATTGCCCCAGCTCTTGTGCATCGGACGACCGTCTTCGCCCAGCAGCGTGGCGTAGCTGAAGTTGTTGCGGAAGGGCGCCTGGCGCGTCAGCACGGTTCCCATGGCCAGCACGCTGTAGAACCAGTTGCGGAACTGGCCGGGGAAGCTCTCGGTGATCAGGTCGGCCGGATACCACTTGGCCCAGTATTCAGGATCGCTGCGGTAGCCGGTGGTGCTGAAGGGCACGATGCCCGCATCCAGCCACGGATTGCCGACGTCGGCGATGCGACTTGCTGTGCCGCCACACTCAGGGCAGGCGATCCTGACTGCGTCAACGTACGGCCGGTGCGGCGAGTGGCCTTCGAACTGCTCCCAACCCTCGGTGGCCAGCTCCTTCAGCTCGTGCTCCGAACCGACCACGTGGAAATGGCCGCACTCCTCGTCATCGCAAACCCAGATCGGCAGCGCCAGGCCATAGTAGCGCTTCTTGCTGATCATCTAGTCGTGCATGTTTCGCAGCCAGTCCAGCTCGCGCTCGTAGCCGAAGCCGGGTATCCAGCGGATGTCGTCCACCA
>JAGQPW010000414.1 GCA_020426515.1 Planctomycetaceae bacterium
ATTCCGGTGCTTCCGCCCAGAAGCCCCGGCAGGTCATCGACAAAATCCGCGAGTGCTACGAAACCTCCTACGCCAACGTCCATCGCGGCGTCCACACGCTCGGCGATCGCATCACGATTGCCCTGGAAGAAGCCCGCGAAACCGTTCGCCAATATCTCAACGCCGGAAGTACGGAAGAGGTCATTTTTACCTCCGGCACCACAGCTTCGATCAATACGGTCGCCTACGGCTGGGCGCGAAAAGTCCTGCAACCTGGCGACGAAATACTTCTCTCCATCCAGGAACACCACGCCAACTTCGTTCCCTGGCAACAGGTTGCGCAATGGACCGGTGCGAAGTTACGCCTGATTCCGCTCACCGATTCCGGTGAACTCGATCTTGCCGCCTTCGACAAACTGTTGAGTGATCGTTCCAAACTCTTGGCCGTCACTGCGATTTCGAATGTTCTTGGCACGATCAACCCGATCGATCGTTTGGCCGATGCGATCCATTCCGTCGGAGGGCGAATCCTCGTTGACGGTGCGCAAAGCATCCCCCACGGTCCGACCGACGTCCGAAAATCGAAACTCGATTTCTTCGCTTTTTCTGGCCACAAAG
>JAGQPW010000415.1 GCA_020426515.1 Planctomycetaceae bacterium
CTCTTGTTCTGTATGCACGTCGTAGCCGGTGCCGCCACCGTAGACATCTGGCAAGCGGCTGTAGTTCCACGGTTGAACGGCGTTAAACTTCCATTCGCCTTCGTGCAGCTTCCGCTCGGTGCCGTAGCCGGCGTTGTCGAGCACGATGATAACGGGGTCGAACTTGTGTCGAATCAGCGTCGACAGTTCCTGGCCTGTCATCTGGAACGCGCCATCGCCGCAAATCACGACGACTCGCGCGCTGCGTCGCGCAAAATGCGCGCCCACCGCGGCTGGCACAGAGAAACCCATCGACGTGTAGTAGGCCGGACTGAGGAACTCGGTGCGGCCACGAATCTGTAGCTCCGTTGCACCAAACAGCGAGTCGCCAATGTCGGCGACCACAATCGTGTCCTCGTCCAATTGCTCATTGAGTCGCGCGAAAAGCCGCGAAACGGTGATGGCCGCTTCGGGCTGCAACTGAAACGGTGAACGCTGGGGCTGGAGGGTTTGAGGAATCGGCCGGCTGGCCGGTTGCGGCGGCGCGTCAATTAGCTGTTGCAGGAAGTCCTGAAGCTGAATGTGGTGGTAATGGTGGTGTCGGATGCGAAGCTGTT
>JAGQPW010000416.1 GCA_020426515.1 Planctomycetaceae bacterium
CGCTCCAATCCGGCGGCAAACGCAATTGCCGGAATGTGCAACAAGAGATTTGTTGAACCGCCAACCGCTGCGTGGACCACCATCGCGTTGCGGATTGATCCCGCCGTAAGGATGTCGCGCATCTTCAAGCCGCGATCGGCAAGCTGCATCAGCGCCTTGGCACTTCGCGCCGCCATATCTATCCACACGGGCTGACCACTGGGCGCGAGCGCCGAATGAGGCAGCGACAAACCGAGTGCTTCGCCGATAACTTGCGAAGTCGCCGCTGTACCAAGGAACTGACAACCACCGCCGGCGGTCCCACACGCGGCGCAACCAGCGATGGAGGCTTCGTCGAGTGTCATGTCGCCATGAACATAGCGAGCCCCGATCGTTTGCACTTTACCCGCATCCTCGCCGTGCGTTGGTGGCAACGTCACGCCTCCGGGCACAAGCACACTCGGCAAGTCATGCATCGCAGCCAGCGCCAACATCATCGCCGGAAGTCCCTTGTCACAAGTGGCGACCCCCAGGACCCCGCGCCGCGTCGGCAACGAGCGAATCAGACGCCGAAAAATCACCGCGGCATCGTTTCGATACGGCAGACTGTCAAACAT
>JAGQPW010000417.1 GCA_020426515.1 Planctomycetaceae bacterium
CCGATCGCGTGATCATCGGGACCACGGACGAGCGCACGCGCGCGGTGCTCCGCCGCCTCTACCAGCCGTTTTGCCGGACCAACGATCGCCTGATCTTCATGGACGCGCGCTCGGCCGAGCTGACGAAGTACGCGTCGAACGCCTACCTCGCCACGCGCATCTCGTTCATCAACGACATCGCCAACCTCGCCGACGCGGTCGGCGGCGACGTCGAGCTCGTCCGCCGGGGGATGGGCGCCGACCCGCGGATCGGCAACAAGTTCCTCTACCCCGGCGTCGGCTACGGCGGCTCGTGCTTCCCCAAGGACACGCGCGCGCTGATCAACACCGCCCGCGAGTACGGCCTCGCCCTCGACATCGTCGCCGCCGCCGAGCGCCTCAACGAGTCGCAGAAGCTCGTCCTCGTCCGCAAGGTCCGCGCCCACTTCAGCGACGACGACCTGCACAACAAGACCCTCGCGGTCTGGGGCCTGTCCTTTAAGCCCAACACCGACGACGTCCGCGAGGCGCCGGCGCTGCGGATCGTCCAGACCCTGGTCGCCGACGGCGCGAAGATCCGCGTCCACGATCCTGTCGCCGGCGACAACTTCATG
>JAGQPW010000418.1 GCA_020426515.1 Planctomycetaceae bacterium
GGAACCGTCGCGGTCATGGGCTGACTTTCTTTAGTTGTACAAGTCTGGAATTCCCGATGGAGCATGAGGTTGCGATCAGCCATCTGCGGGACTGCCTGGGGGTGGTCTACCTGCACGTGGCCCGCACCAATGAGCCGGCCATCATCGCCCGCTACGGCAGCCCCGAGGTCGTGATGGTCCCGCTCTGGGAATGGCGCTGGCTCAAGCAGATCGAAGAGGCCATCCGGGCGGGCGAAATCGACGCCGAGAATTGGCTCGCCGAACAGTCCGAAATTGAGCGGAACATGGCTGGATGATGTTTCCCGGTCGAGGTAACTGGTGTGTCACCCGGGCGGGGTCGCCCGGAGACGTAACCCAAACCAATAGAGGGAGATGCATCATGGCAGCGAAGAAGACTGCAACCAGCACGAAGGCCAAGGCCGCACCGAAGAAGCTGAGCCAGATGGCAGCCACCGAGAAGGTGCTGGCCACCGCCAAGGAGCCCATGAACTGCAAGGCGATCGTGGAGGCGATGGCCAAGAAGAAGCTCTGGTCCAGCCCGTCGGGCAAGACCCCGGAAGCCACGCTGTACGCCGCGCTCTTGCGGCACATCC
>JAGQPW010000419.1 GCA_020426515.1 Planctomycetaceae bacterium
CAGCCGCGACTCCCAGAACCGGCTTTCAAACAGCAGCGAGATCCGCAGGTAGTGGGCAGGGTAGTCGTAGTAGTCAATGTGATCCTCTACCGCCGGCGAAAGTCGGTCCCCGGCATACTTGACCGACCTCAAATGATTGTGGGGCAGGGCAATCACGACGAAGTCGAACGCATGTTCCGTGTGCTCGCCCCCATGCGTTGCTTGCACGCGCAGCCGTCCGTCTGCGCCTCGTTGTACTCGTTCTACTGTGTGTTCCAGCAGTTTGGTCCCCACGATTCGAGCCGCCAGTTCCTGCGGCAATCGTTCGTTGCCACCTTCAATCCCATACAGCTGCATGTACGCGGGATCGTTCATCAGGTAGTTGTGCAGTCCGTAGGTGTGATTCGTATGGTGCGGCTCGGTGGCGAGATCGCTGTGAATCAGTGTGGTCACGAAGTCGCGTGTTCGTTGTTCCGAGAACTCGTCCAGCAACGTAGTGAAGGTCGAGGCATCGGCAGCGTGCGCGGACCCTTCGGGATGGTCGGAATGATAGAACTCCTGCGGCGTCATGCGATTCCGTGCCGCGAGATCGAACCGCAACAAATCACGCCATT
>JAGQPW010000041.1:0-32639 GCA_020426515.1 Planctomycetaceae bacterium
TCCAGTTCCGGGCTGAGTATCTGGTTGTTGTTGATCAGACCAACAACAGTTCCGTTGGCCCAGTTGTCTCGACCGATGCGGTTGAGACTGGGTTGTGGTGAGAAGGGAGCCAGAGCGGAGTTGCCGCCGCCTGCAGCTCCTGCAGTTCCTGCCGTTCCGCCGCCACCGGCTGCGCCGGTCGTGCCACCGGACGTCCCCGCACCGCCAGCCGCCCCGTTCGTTGGGTCGGTTGAGCCGAAGGGGCGGATCGGATTGAACTCATTGTCCACGGTTGGACCACCGACGGTGTCCTGCACGTTGAAGTCGAAGTCGATGCCGATCTGTTCGAAGAACTGATCGCTCACCGTGATGTAGCGGACTTCAATTGTCACCTGAACATCCTGGAGTCGACGCAGCTGGTCGAGCAGGTCGGCGATTTCCTGGTGGACTTTCTGCGTTTGGCGAATCACGAGGCTCAACGTGCTTTCGTGACTGTTCACTGAACCTTGACCCCCGATTTCGTCCCAGCTTTGTGGAGCGATGGTGGTGGTGATCAGTTCAGACAGAGCTTCGAATTCGAAGTCCGAAGCTGCTGGTCCCTGCAGCGAAGCCGCACGACCATTCAAAGCGGGGATTGAAGCAGCCAGCGGGTTGCCGTTGGCTGGAATCTGTGCCAGTCCGCCGCCCAGTGCCGGGTAGGCAGGAATGCTCTGGTTGATGGGAACCGAAGTTCCTCCCAGATTGAATCCGGAACCCTGCTGGAACACGCTGGTTGGTGCCCGGACAGAGACTGGAACCACCAGGTCGGCGACCTGATACACGGCCGTCTTCAACTCACCCTGCTGACGCAGTCGGCTGGTGATGTTGAGCACTTCGTTTTCGATTGTGTAGTCGAGGTTCAGCGGATGCAGCAGCAGGTTGAGTGCACTGCGAAGCTGAATTCCATCGACTCCAATGCTCACTGGTGTTGTGGCACTGATGCCTTCTTCGGTGAGTCCGGCTTCATCGACGACCACGTTGATTCCCTGGGTGTCGGCGATGTGCTGCATCACCTGAGCCAGTGGAACGGTTTCGAAGTGCAATGAGACAGGATTGAGCAGACTTCGACGCACGCGAAGCTCGGTCTCGGAATGCTCACGAGCATCCGTTGGAGCGGCCTTGCGGCGTTCCTTCAACTCCGCCCAGTTCGATGAGAACACCATGGGGTGGGCATCGGAGACGGGACTGAATGCGGAGGTTTCCACATCGTGCAGCTGCTGCCAGATGGCGGATTCCTTGTCGCTTCGGAGCCGGTCGACCTGATCGTTCCGCAGAGCGAACTGCGACTTCAGGTCCATGTTGACGACGACGGGGTTCGTCGGATCGAGTTCCTTCGCCTGCTTGGCGATGGAGTGAGCTTCGGCAAATCGCTTCTGGTCCATCAAGGTGTTGTACTTGTCGACCAGTTCAGCCAGGTCCTGTTCAATCTTCAGACGGGTCTGCAGATCGCGTTCGATCAGGTCCTTGACTTCCGCATTCTTTCGCTCCATCTCGAAGATGGGAGCCTTCTGGTGCATGTAGCGTTCGATCGACGACCGGGTGCTTCGCAGCGATGCCGTCAGGGCACCGGTTCGTTCTTCGCCGAGGTCAGAGCTGGCGATCGATTCGAGAGTCTGATCGACCACTTCCAGTGCCTGTTCCGGCTTCTTTTCACGCAACTGTTCAGCCTTGGTCATGGCCTGCAAGGTTTCCACTCGCAGACGTTCGAACTTCACAGCCTGTTCCTGAATCGCCGAATCCATCACCTGGCCGTTGGGGGCAGGCAGCAGACCGCGAGGCTGACCGGCAACTTCGTTACTGACCTGCTGAATGGCACCCCGGCGAGGAGCGAGTTCACGCAGCTTGTCCTGCAGCTGTTGTTGACGGAACGGGTCCAGACGCTCGCCCGAGTTGTAGGCAGCCAGGAAAGCGGCATAGGCCCCTTCCCGATTGCCCTGGCGAAGCTGTGCGACACCCTGGTTGAACATTTCGGAAGCAGAACCGCCAGCCGTCGACACGACACTATCCTGCTGGCGGACATCGGCCTGCATCACCCCGCCGGCGTTCGCGACATTGCCAGCGAAGGGAGCAGCATTGGAAGCAACTTGATTTCCTTGACCAGAGCGGGCTTCGGCAATCGCCCGTGACAGGTCTTCCCGGATGCGTTCCGGAGTTTCTTCGAACAGGTCGTAGACCACATCATACTTCTGAGCCTGTTCGAGCTTGGCCACAGCGGCTTCAAGCTGTCCCTGCTGCATGGCATTTCGGGCTTGATGCAGCAGATTCAGAGCAGCAGCCTTCTGTGCTTCGGGAGAATTGGGCTCAGCAGCTGGCGGTGTGGAACTGGCGACGAGGCCGCCGGCCACCATGGCCTGATTCTGCGCGGTCTGCAGTTCCTGCAGCACCAGCTCCGGACGGTCGTCAAACAGTCCGTAAGCGACTTCTTCTCGGCGAACGGCCAGAGCCTTTTCGCGAGCGGCGTCGAACTGGCCAGCGGCCATCAACTTCCGGGCTGCACGAAGTTCCGCCAGAGCCTGTTCACGCAGGACATCTTCACGACGAGGTTCCGCTGTGGGAGTGGCATCGGCAGTCTGCTTGTGGGCGACGAGGATTTCCGTTCCGGAGAGCCGACCAATGTCGGCCAGAACGTGCTCCGGACGATCGTCCAGCAAGGTCCAAGTGGTGTCGATTTTCTGGGCTTCCAGAGCCAGTTCACGCGCTTCAGTCAGATGACCTTGCTGCATGGCCTGACGGGCCTGTTGCACAAGGCTTCGCGAGCGTGTCTTGGCATCCTGAGAAGCGGATGGAGCCTGTGGTTGAGCCTGCACCTGAGTGGCCGAAGCGGGAACTGGTGCGTTCAACTGGGCCAGATTGTCGGAAGGGCCATTCGGGTTGGCCGGCATGGCGCGGGCGAGTTCGACCATCACCTGTTCGGGACGCAGGTCAAACACGTCGTAGGTCAGGTCCAACTGCTGGACGTGCTGAACTTTGCCCTGAGCCTCGGCCAGATGACCCTGCTGAATGTCCTTGCGGGCGGCGCTGAGAACCTTTTGCGCGTAGTCGCGACGTTCGGCCAGGGTTTCCGGAACCTGACTGGGGATGGCTGTGGGGGCCTGTTGAGCAAACATCTCCGTCGCCGGACGCTGCGGGGCACTTCCCTGCAGCTGTGCGACGAGTTGGGCGGGCGTTTGTTCGTTGGGGCCAAGCGTCACTTGCCAGGCTGCTGCAGTCCGGGCTGCAATGGAAGCAAGCCGCAGGGCTTCTTCCCGCTGACCGGCCTGTTGCTTTGCCCGGGCCTGTCGCATCAGATCCTGCACGCGGACGCGATTGGGATCGGCGAGTCCGGCTTCGTTGCCAGACACTGCTCCGAATGAATCCGTTCCGGCACTCGGTGTCGGACCAAACGGATTGGCTGCCGGTGAAGTCTGTCCGGTTGCCGATTGAGACTGCTGCCGGAACTGGGCGAAGGGATTCGCCTCGTCGCCAGCCGGAGCCTGTGCATGCGTCTGCCGTGCCAGCCACGCGCTGGCAGCAACCAGACCGCCACACATAAGCAGTCCAAAGATTCGGAACAATGGAGGTCCCTCCTGGGGACCCATTCTCTTGTCGTGAGGTGTTCGATGTCGCGCCATGATTCTGCTTGCCGCTGAAGAATCGTAAAAGGGAGCGCAGCCTGGGTGAGGGGCGCACGCATCCCGTAACAGTTACAGGAACCAGCAGTCCGCAGATGCCTTCAGGGCACCCGACATCCTGCCGGGAATTCAGTTGTCAGTTCAAAACAGTGACTTGGTCGGGAGCTGGTGAGACCGGTGTCGCACGTGTCCCGGGGAAAGGAGACTTGGGGAACTTGAAAGGGGAATACCGCAGGAGTTTTGAAGGGGTCAATAGGGGGACGAAGTTTTCACTCAATTCGTATCCGCGAGGAGAGTTATCCGGCGAGACCTGCCGGATTCCCGTGTTCGAGGGTCATGGAAACGCTCTGTTGTGGCTCCTCTGCCGTGTCGAACATGGTTTCAATCACGGCCTTTTCTTTGAGTTCGTCAATGATGGCCTGAGCCCGCTGTTCCTTCCATTCCTTGTCGAGGCGTTGCCGGATGGCATCTTGAACCTCTTCGAATGGGGTGTAGCGAGCTTCTCGCCGTCCGGTGACACGGACGACCTGAAGGGACCCCTCAGATACCAGCACATCGCTCAGCCGCTGAACCTCAAGTTTCTCGACCGCAGCCCGCACTTTGGGGTTGGCGATACTCTCGGGCTGAATCCAGTCCCAGTGACCGCCATTTGCCGCCAGTGGGCCGTCGGAATACTTCTTGACCACGGTGTCGAAGTCGACACCCGATTGCAGTTCTGCAAGGGCCTGGTCCATGACCTTTGCCGTCGCCTGTCGGCTGCCATGCTTGGTCACGGAAATCTGCAGTTGCTGCCATTTGACTTTGGCGGGCTGTGAGTACTCTTCGAGATGGGCCTTGTATTCGGCCTTCAGCTGTTCGGGAGTGATCGGCGGCGGATCGCCTACCTTGGCCCGCACGTATTCCGACGCGAGCTGTCGCTCGCCGAACATGCGACGCATTGAAGCCAGTGACAGACCCTGGTCCTGCAGGGCCCCTTCAAGATCAGCAAGCGTTTCGACCTTGGCCTGCTTTTTCATCTCCTCGGTCTGCAGCTGGAAGAAGTGATCCAACTGCTTTTCAATTTCTTCGAGTTGCTCGGGCTTCAGCTTCGACTTGACGGAGTCGGCCATGAGGGTCTGTTCGATGAAGCGATCCAGGTCACGCTGAATCAGCTTTTCCTGAGCCTCACGAATCTGGACCTTGGTCATCTGACTGCTGACCTGTGCCAGCCGGGTGGAGTAGGGCTCCAGCACGGCTCCTGCAAGAATTGGCGTTCCGTTGACTCGCGCGACCACATCGGTGCTGCGCAACGGTTCGTCGCTGGACTTGTTGTATCCCACCTGTTGAATGTCGCCGCTGGTTACAGTTTCAACCTGAGCGTACTGCTCGGCATCAACCATCCGCGGAGGAGGCGGGCCGACAACGGGGTTGTCCACTTTGTAGGTTTTCCCGGCGCAGCCGTTCACCAGCAGTATCAGCGTCAGTAGGTAGAGATGACGCAACATCCGTGTTGGCCGGGGTGGGGGCGTTTCATAATGACCTGCATCTGTTGAGCACCAACAGCACGCAAGACCACTGAATAGCCGGATTTGGGACGTGAAAACGGGGATTCAGATGATGGGAAGCCCGAGGTTGTAAACACATTCCGCAAACTAACGCAACACGGATTTCAGATGGTCCACCAATTCGGGCCCCTGCATGCCCACTTTCGGCAGAAGCAGGTAAGAATTCCGCCGGTCGACGATCCGCAGGTCGGTTTTGGCCCGTCCCGCCAGATCGTGAATCAACTGGTCATCGGCGTAGGTGAAGACGGCATAGCGGTCCTCTTCCAGCCGAATGTTTGTAATCCGCCAGCGGTAGGCCAGCAGCTCCAGTTCCTTCAGGCCCAGAAACTGCACTGCCGGCTCGGGAATCGTGCCAAATCGGTCCCGCAACTCCTCGATCATCTCCTCCAGCTCCGCCAGCGTGACAATGGTCGACAGCTTTCGGTAGACGTCCATCTTGTGTCGCCCCGGGGGAATAAATGAACTGGGCAGGTATGCGGAAATCGGCAAGTCGATGTTGACGTGGGGATTCTCCCGTTTTGGCAGATCCTTCAACTCGCGGGCCGCGTTCTCAAGCAATTGGCAGTACAACTCGTAGCCCACCGTAGAAATGTGTCCGCTTTGCTCCGTTCCCAGAATGTTGCCGGACCCGCGAATTTCGAGGTCCCGCATGGCAATCTTGAACCCGGCTCCCAGCTCGCGGAACTCTTCAATGGCTTTCAGCCGCCGGGCGGCCGTGCTCGACAGGGTTTTTCCTTCGGTGGTCAACAAATAGCAGTAGGCCCGGTGCTTGTACCGCCCGACACGACCACGCAGCTGGTGCAGGTCGGCCAGACCATAGTTTTCGGCCTGATTGATAAACATGGTGTTGGCGTTGGGAATGTCGATTCCGCTCTCGATGATGGTCGTGGCCAGCAGGATGTCCGCTTTGCCGTTGACGAACTTCACCATCGCGTCCTCGAGCGCTTCGGGGGACATTTGTCCGTGTCCGATCACAATCCGCGCTTCGGGAACCATTTGCTGCAGTTTCTCCGCGACTTCCTCAATGTCGTACACGCGGTTATGCACAAAATACACCTGCCCCCCCCGGTTGAGTTCGCGCACCACAGCGGCTCGAATCAATTGAGCATCCCAGCGACAGATCCGGGTTTCAATCGCCATACGGTCCGACGGAGGCGTCGTCAGACTGGAGATGTCGCGAATCCCCAGCAGAGAGAGATGGAGCGTACGGGGAATGGGCGTGGCACTGAGCGTGAGAACGTCCACCGCCAGCCGCAGTTGCTTGAGCATCTCCTTTGCTTCCACGCCAAATCGCTGTTCTTCATCGATGATCAACAGCCCCAGATTCCGGAACCGCACATCAGGCTGCACCAGCCGATGCGTGCCGATGACAATGTCGACCAGTCCGGCTTCAATCCGTTCCAGCGTCTTCAGTTGCTCCTTGCGGGTTTTAAACCGGGACAATACGTCCAGCACCACCGGAAACTCGGCCATACGGTCGCAGAAGGAACGGTAGTGTTGCTCGGCCAGTACCGTCGTCGGCACCAGAATGGCTACTTGCCGACCGGCATCGACGGACTTGAAGGCGGCCCGCATGGCGACTTCGGTCTTGCCGAAGCCGACATCGCCACAGATCAGCCGGTCCATCGGACGAGGCTGCTGCTGGTCTTCTTTGACCTCCGCAAACGCCGATGCCTGATCCACTGTTGGCGTGTAAGGAAACGACGCCTCAAATTCCTGCTGGTACCGCGAATCGGGAGGGCAGGCGAGTCCCGACTGAGTAGCCCGCTGCGCCTGCAGACGCAGCATGTCTACGGCCATGTCAGTGACCGCTTCGGCCACTTTCTTCTTCTGCTTGCCCCACAGCGTCCCGCCAATTTTGGACAGCCGCGGGGCCATTTTGCTGGCCCCCACGTACTTCTGCACAAGGTGAATCAACGTGACCGGCACGTAGATCTTCACATGGTCACGGAACTCGATGACGAGATGTTCTTCGTGCCCCCCTTCCCGCTCCAGCAACTCCATCCCGAGATAACGCCCGATGCCGTGCGTCAGGTGGACAACAAGATCCCCTTCTTTCAGCTCCAGGAAGCTGTCGATCGCGCGGCTTTCCGACCGTTTGCGCCGAACCTGCACGCCACGCCGGACATCAACTCGATTGAAAAGCTCGTGGTCGCTGAGAACCACGATTCCTTCGGCCACCAGTCGGTAGCCGCGAGTCACGGTTCCAAGACACAACTGCACGCGAGGAACAAGTTCCGGGACTTCTTCCTGCAGCAGTTCACTCAGTCGCTCTTGCTCGCCCGCGTTGTGACAGGCAATCAGCACCTGTTCATCCCGTCCCACAACGGAGGCGAACTCCTGCAACACTTCCGACTTTGGACCAGTGAACCGCTCGATCGATTCCACCTGCAAATGACAGGAGGTTTCATAGCTCGCTTCGCTGAGCGCTGAAATGCTGACTGTCGGGAACTCGGTGCAGCGAGCGAGAGTTGCCTCCACCCCATACAGGCCGCGCGGGTCATCCAGACGCTGCAGGTAGTGCTTTCCCTCGTCCTTCAGATCGGCCAGCTCGCCCAGCACAATCCAGCTGTTGGGCGGCAGCGAATCGAGCACGCTTTGCCAGGCGACGGTCTCTTGTTCGTCATCAGAAGATGCTGGGGCAATCGCCGTGAGCTGGACTTCTTCCAGTGTTTCGACCTTGCGCTGCGACTCCACATCGAACAGGCGGATCGATTCGATTTCATCGCCAAAGAGTTCGATGCGAATGGGGTCCACCGCTTCCGGTGGAAAGACATCCAGAATCCCGCCATGCATCGCGAACTCACCCGGCGCTTCCAAGGCGGGCACGCGTTCGAAGCCGCGATCGACGAGCCATCGCAGGAATTCATCAACAGGCAAGTCGTCACCAACCCGCAACGTGCGGGTTCCCGCCTGACGCGATTCCCGTGCCGGGACCGGCTGCAACAGTGCAGGAAACGGAGCGACCACCACTTTGGGGGGTGCTGGAGATTCCAGCTCCCGCAACACCCGCAATCGGGCTCCGAAAATGTTGTCGGAGACGGAGTGTTCTTTCGGCAGAGTTTCCCACGCTGGAAAAACACCTGGCGGAGTGGGCAGCAGCGAGGCCAGATCAGCGGCGAAGTCATCGAGATCGCCAATTCGAGGCAGCACCACCAGGAGCGTTCCCGGGGCATTGTTCGCGACCGCTGCGGCAGCCAGCGCGCAGGAGGAGCCCCAGGATCCATCGATTGTCCCACCATGGCCCTGCCGCATCGCAGCAATTACCTGGCGAAACTCGTCGACATGATCCAGCAGAGGGACCAGTTCCGGAACAGTCCGGATCAATGATGTCCGCGGAGCCATGTGAGTCACTGAAGATTATGGAACGCAGCCAGTCAGCGTCCAGTGCGACGAGGGCTGACAATTCGCATCAACGCCACTTGACGCGACTTGTCCGGTTCGGGCAGACTGAACCCTCAGGGGTTTGAAGAATCTTGCTCCGCTTACCGTCCACCAGGACTGGTGCCGACCAATCCTGCCGCAATTGACCCACCAAGGAGACTCCCATGCGTCATGCAACTGTAGCACTCACATTGTTGTTCGGATTGTCTTCACTTGCTGCTGCCGAAGAAGTGAAGGTCACCGGAGTTCACCTCTGCTGCGGCAAATGTGTGAAGGCCGCAACGGCCGCACTGCAAGGGATCAAGGGGATTTCGGCTCCCCGAGCCAATCAGGATGAAGAAGTCGCGACCTTCAACGCCGAGGGCACCGACCTTGCCGAAGCTGGTGTTGCCGCTCTTGCGAAAGCAGGGTTCGCCGGTACGGCCACCATGGGAGGTGCGGCAGTGAAGGCACCAGCCTCTGGCATTGCCGCAGGAGCTGCAGGGAATGCAGCCACGATCTCCAATATGCACCTCTGCTGCGGTGGATGTGTTCGAGCTGCGGAAGGCGCGATCAAAGAGGTCAGCGGCGTGAAGTCTGTTACCAGTGATGCCAAAGGAGGAACGATTGCCGTTTCTGGCGAAGCCATCAGCCTGGAAGCTCTGCTGAATGCACTTCACGAAGCAGGCTTTCACGGTTCCGTAAATTAGACAGGCTCCCGCTTCCACTCAAACAGAACGACAGGCAGGTTGGTCACTCAATGATCGGCCTGCCTGCCTTCTTGCGCTGGCCACCGGTTTGACATCAGCCAGAGACCGACAACTTCTCCAAGTCGGCCCGCGAGGTTTCGTAAGTGACGTGATATGCCAGCGCCGCCGGATCCGGCTCGCGGTTCTGGACGGTACAGAACTGCTGATACAGCCCTGGCCACCAATTGGTGTGTTCGGTCAGGCCCTGCTCTTTCCAGGCACTCCAGTTCATGAGTACCTTGGACCAGCACGCATCGCCATAGGCGAGCGCTTCATTGAGATCCTTGAACTGGCTGACGTACCAGTCGCGACCAATGCGGGCGTGCAGCACTTCGTCCGCCCAGTCGTAGTCCTGAAACGTGCGCGAGAGAGTATCTCCGGAAGCGGTCCCCACTTCCCATTCGTAGCGCTTCCCGGTGCGGGTCATCAGGCCCTGTTCGATGTAGAACAGCACGGCATGCCGTTCCCACGGGGCGAGCTGGGTGTTCAGGCCCAGCGCCCAGGTGTGGTTCACCTGCAGGAATTCCGGCCAGTTGATTCCCAGCGAAACAAAGCCAACTTCCCCCATCATGGCGTGCCGGGCTTCGTCCCACAGCTGGCGGGTCATGTCGCGGTAGTAGGCCCAGGGCTGTCCATCGGTCTCGTGGATGATGGTGGCCATCATTTCCGGGACATCAATTTCGCGCAGCCGCTTGAAGTACATCATCAGCGTTTTGTCTCGCGGATCGAACTCCTCGCTGTACAAGAACTCCTCGGCATGCACTCCCATATTGTACGGGTCGGCGAACCGCTCATCTCGCTGCGGCACCTTCTGAATCGGTCGAGGCTGTTCTGAGTACACCGGCGCGCCGGTGAATGCCTCACGAGGCTGTGTCCCGTCAAGATCTCCAGTGGCAGTCAACAACTGCTGAAGGAGTGTCAACCAGTCGGATGAGACCTCGTTCTCAATTCGCTCGCTCAAGGCCTGCTGAGTCGCTTCTCCGTAGTTCAGCATCTCTGTCAGGTCAAGCTGAGCGAAACGCAGCTGGCGGCACGTCGGATGGTCGGCCAGTGGATTGGCCTGCTCCAGATATCGGTCCACGCCACGCTGCAATGCGGGAAGCAGTACGCCATATGTTCCGGCGACGAACTCGCTGGCCGTGGGCGCGTACCGAAGTTCCAGCAGCAGTGTTTCCAGATGCGGGTCGGGAATCTTGTCCAGTCCCAGTGGAGGCTGACGCATCTCGGCCACGCGCTCACGAATGGCGGTTGCCTGCTCAGCGCAGTAGTGGGCATGCAGGCTGAAGGCCATTTTCAGTTCGTAGATTGGCTCTTCCGGAACGCGGAACGTGAACGATTCCATCAGCCTCTTTAAGACGTGATGGAATCGCAACAGCCGACTGACGGATTCTTCAATCGAAAGTCCCGGCTGCTGAGCCAGCTCAAAGCTCGTGATCCCGGCCAGGGAAGGAAGTCCATGCAGCGGGCGGTACGTACGCAGAAGTTCTTCAGCGGGTGTCGGCATCAGGAGTACCTCCGTAGCAGGTCAACAAGTTCGCAGCTCTTGAGCATACCCGCTCCACACCGGCCCGTCAGCTATTGATTCTGACAAGACGTCTCACGGAAGCGTTCGCCCAACGGTTGTCCGGACATCACGGCAAGTTGCCTTGTTGCTTAAGAGCAAGAGATCACCGCAGCGGGGAACGGTCACCGCTGGCCCAGCGGGTGGTGTCCTGAGCACCGGCGGGAATCAGGCGGCGGTCGTGGCGCTCCAGCAGTGTTTGCAGCGGCAACCATGTGGCCAGATAGTGACTGAGTGCTGCCGGAGTGTCCGCCGAGGGCCGTCGACAGTCCATCAGGGTGAATTGACTCTGCTGCGCGATCTGAATGAGTTGCGGGTCGAGTGGAGCCTGATTCCGCGAAGGCAGGGCCACAAGGACCACTTCGACATGATCCCGCTGGGCCAGCGCTGTCAGCTCCTGCAGCCGCTGATATTCCGGGGCCACTGGCGAGTCCGGGATTGGAGGTTTGGCTGCGGAATGAATCTGTTCGCGCGAAGTTGCGTACCCGGGAATCAGCGTCGCCAACAATTGCTGCTCAACCCGTCGGCGATGAGTGAACGTTGCCGAGGCGTTCGACAACATGAACTCGCTCCAGTCCTCAACGCTCCGCAAGTCATCTCGAGACAGCGGATTCAGATCGTCCAGCCGGCAGTCGTAGAATCTCGCCAGTTCTGATGGCGCAGCGGTCGGAGCATCCCTCAGATCCCGCTCCTCAAATCCAATTACCAGCAGGTCAGGTGCACGGTCGCGATCGGAAACAAAGTTGCGGTACAGGTAGCTCCATTCACTGATTCGCGCTTTCGCCGGATGCAGGGCAATCAGTTCGACTGGCCGGTTTCCCTGCTGTTCCAGGTCACGCTGAAAAGTCGCCAGATCAAACTGATCGACCTGCTGCGCACTCGTGAGAAACAGAACCTGAGTTGCGTCGCTGTCCCACTGGGCTGCAGACCGTTTTGACAGCCGCTGCATGGCGACGGCTGGTGATTCCTCTCGATTCCGGATGCGTGACGTTAGCGACGGAATGCTGCGCAGGTGATGGACATCGGCTGAAAGACGATCTTCTGAAAGCGTCAAGCCTCCTTCGACAGCCAGCAGTAACAGGGCGAGAACACCCAGCACCTTCAACTCCGTCCGCATGGCGGTGTCGTTGTCGTCGGCAACGGGAGGTGTGGGTGAGGAGAATGTCATCGTCGTTGCGAGAGTCTCGGCGTTGTGGGCCTGTACAACTGGGTTAGAACTGGAAGTAGATGAATTCGGCCGGCGCAGGTGGCGGGAAGAAGATCATCATCAGGATCAGGTAAGAGTAAACAGCCGTTCGCCAGCCCCAGTGGACCTGCGTAAGCCATAGCGGATCGTGATGTCGATCGAACCACCACTCCAGCGCCAGTAAGGGGACGCAGAAGAACACAATCAGACCGGCTACGGTTTGGGCCAGCGGAGAAATCGCCCCCCAGGTCCCCAGGCAACCAAGCATGGTGATGGCTTGAGTGAGGGATTCCGCACGAAAAAACAGCCACGCGAAGCAGACGAGGTGAAACATCAGCACCATGGCACACACCCGCCGCAAGGGGGATGCCTGTTCAGCGCGTGGGGAGCGTCCATCTCCCAGAGCTCTGTACACACAGAGCATCGCCCCGTGGATTGCCCCCCAGACAACGAATGTCCAGTTGGCACCATGCCACAGGCCGCCCAGCAGCATCGTTAACGTCAGGTTGCGGTATGTGGCCAGAGTTCCGCCTCGGTTGCCCCCCAGCGGGATGTACAGATAATCCCGCAACCACTGAGACAGGCTGATGTGCCACCGTCTCCAGAAGTCGCTCGGCGAAACCGCGAAGTACGGCATGTGAAAATTGGCCATCAGATCAAAACCCAGCCACTTGGAGACGCCGCGGGCAATCGCCGAGTAGCCTGAGAAATCGCCGTAAATCTGAAAGGCAAATGCGTAGATGCCAAACATCACTTCCCAGCCGGAGAGTTCCGCGGCCTTCTGCGCAAAGATCGTGTTCACCAATGGGGCCATGTTGTCGGCAATGACCACCTTGCGAAACATGCCGCTGATCACCAGATACAGACCGTCTCGAAAATCAATCGCCGTTGGTCGCCGCTCGGCCAGCACCTGCGGCAGAAAATGACTGGCCCGTTCAATGGGACCGGCGACCAGTTGGGGAAAGAAGGCCACGTACACGGCAAAATCAAGCAAACTCCGGGCCGCTTTGCAGTCTCCCCGGTACACGTCGATCGTGTAGCTCATCGTTTGAAAGGTGTAAAACGAGATCCCGACCGGAAGAATGATTCGCAGTGTGGGGACCATCGCCGGGGCACCCACGGCATGCAGCAGTTCCGTCAGTTCCTGCGCAAAGAAGCCGTAGTACTTGAAGAAGGCCAGCAGACCGAGATTCGCAGTCATCGACACCAGCAGCAACAGTCGCTTTCGTCGTCGTGAATCAGCCCCCTCAATACCGAGGGCCACGAAGTAGTCCACGAAAGTGGAAAACACGATCAGGCCGAGAAATCGCCAGTCCCAGCAGCCATAGAAGAAGTAGCTGGCCACCAGCAGCAGCACATTCTGTCCACGATGCTGCAATCGCTGGTAGATGACCAGGACCAGCACAAAGAACAGCCAGAATCCAAAACTGTTGAACAGCACGCGCCAGCCACCTCCCTGTGGCTACTTTCTTTTGGGAATCGGTCCGCTCAGCGCACTCCGTGCACAGTCCCGAACGGCGGGAAACTATCAGCGAATCGAATCGAGCGTCAATCGCAGTCACTTAGCTTCAGGAGGCGAATGGGGCGAGATGTTGCAGAAACATCGAGGTTTCAAGGGCGCCGGGGACTTGTCCCCATGACGAAACTCGTGAAAATGGGGAGCCTGAACGCCTCAACAAGACAGGACATTGCCGTGCACTTGGGATGGTTTGAACGTGGAAGGCCCGGATGGATTCTCGGGGCGCTGCTTATGCTGGAAATCTGCATTCCCTGGCAGGCCGCATCTCATGCGGCCGGTTACGATCGCCCTAGCGGCGACCCGGCACAGTCCCGCTCCGTGGTGATGGCCCGCAACGGCCTGGTGGCGACAAGCCATCCCCTTGCAGCTCAAACCGGCCTGGATGTCCTCAAGGCGGGCGGGAATGCCATTGATGCCGCGATTGCCGCAAACGCCATGCTGGGAGTCGTTGAGCCCATGAATTGCGGCATCGGCGGTGACCTCTTCGTTCTCTACTGGGACGCCAAGACTCAGAAACTGTATGGGCTGAACGCCTCGGGACGCAGTCCCTACGGGCTGTCTCGGGAGACGCTGGCGGCCAAACAGCTGAAGCAAATCCCGTTCAACACACCTGAATCCTGGACGGTTCCTGGCTGCGTGGACGGCTGGTCCGTGATGCTCGATCGGTTCGGCACGCGCAGCCTGAAAGATCTGTTGCAGCCCTCCATTACCGTTGCTGAAGAAGGGTTCCCCGTCAGTGAGATCATCGCCGGGAACTGGAAGTCCTCCGAAGCCGCACTTGTGAAATGGCCGGACTCGGCAGCCACGTGGCTGGTTGACGGAGTCGCTCCTGTCACGGGGCAGCTGTTTCGGAATCCGCGTCTGGCACGTACATACCGTCTACTTGCCGATTCGGGGCGAGATGCATTCTACAAGGGAGAAATCGCCAAACAGATGGTGGCGTTCAGCCAGCAAAACGGCGGGTACTTTGCCCTTAAGGATTTTCAAGACCATCATTCGGACTGGTGCGAACCGGTCAGCACCAACTATCGCGGATACGAAGTCTGGGAACTGCCCCCCAATAGTCAGGGGATTGCCGCCCTGCAGATTCTGAATATCCTCGATGCCTACAACCTCACGGAGATGAAACACAATTCCGTGGAACATCTGCACCTGCTGGTTGAGGCCAAGAAACTCGCATTCGCCGATCGGGCTCGCTTCTATGCCGATCCCGATTTTGGTCATGTCCCGGTCAAAGAACTGATCTCCAAGGAATACGCGGCTCGTCAACGCCGCCGCATCGACCCTAACAAGGCTGCCGTCGACGTGCCGCCCGGTGATCCGATTCTGCAGTCCGGTGATACAATCTGCCTGACGGTGGTCGATCGTGATCGGAACTGTTGTTCACTGATTCAGAGCAACTACCACGGCTTTGGTTCTTGCATCACACCGGGCGAACTTGGCTTTGCGCTGCAGAACCGCGGATCCCTGTTCTCGCTGGATGAGAAGCATCCGAACCGCCTGGAACCACACAAGCGACCATTCCACACCATTATCCCGGCCATGGTCACGAAAGATGGAAAACCATGGCTCTGCTTTGGCGTGATGGGGGGCGACATGCAGCCTCAGGGGCATGTTCAAATCCTCTGCAACATTCTGGACTTTGGTATGAACGTGCAGGCTGCGGGCGATGCGGCCCGTATTCGCCATGTTGGCTCGGCCTCTCCGGCCGGCATACCCATGGAGCCAATGGGAGGTCGCGTGGCGGTCGAATCGGGAGTCTCGGCGACGGTCATCGCAAGCCTCAAGGAACGCGGACACCAGATTGTGCAGTTGCCGGGGGGATTTGGCGGCTATCAGGCGATCTTGATCGATCCCGCAACGAATGTCCTCCACGGAGCGACCGACTCTCGTAAAGACGGAAGCGCAGTCGGTTACTAACGGGACATGTTTCCTAGGCTTCCCAGGGTTTCTATTTACGCGGTCTTTCCGAGCCGTTTCATCCCGCTGTTTGGCGATAACCGCGCTCAAGATTGTCTGAGACTGTCAGACGAGCAGCAAGTTCACAGCGGAATCCCGACGATCTGAAATAGAGACGGATCTGTTGCCGCGCCGCCAGTCAGCGCCGTCTGCTGGTGCGCTGAGGATTGTCGCCTCCCGAAAACGCTTGCAGGCGTTGGGAGCGTGCAGGATGTGAGACTGGGGACAGCAGGCAATATGAGAAACTTCTTTGCCCAACGCGACCCGTGGGGACACGGACTGGCTTTGTGGGTGATGGTGCTGCTGGTCTTTCTGGCCCCGCTGGCACTCTCGGCGTTGATGAATCTGAGACTGGAAAACAGCGTGGAAAGCTGGTTGCCGGCCGACGATCCTCAGGCGCAAGTCTACAACTGGTGCCGTCAGCACTTCCCGGAAAAAGAGCAGATCGTTCTTACCTGGGAAGGAAGTTCCCTTGGTGATCCCCGTCTACCTCTGCTGGTGGGGCGTTTGCAGGGGAAGGTCGATGCCGATGGCGTGCGCCGTGGTGGCAGCCCATACATCGAATCGGTCCTGCATGCTGAAACACTCGTTCAAAAGATGGTCGATCAGGGAATCGATCAGGCCGAGGCGATTCGCCGGCTGGAAGGTTCGCTTGTTGGCTGGGGCTGGCTGAAAGTCGCTCTGACTTCCAGTGGTAAGGAAGAACGCCAGCGCACGATCGCGGAGCTGCGAGGGCAACTTGAGCAGGCGCTCGGCGTGACAGTTGATGTCCTGGAACCCAGTAAAATCTGGCAACCGACGGCCGGCAATGAAAAGCTGTTTGATCAGGCACTGGAGCAGCATGCCGATTTCGGTCAGTCAGCCGACAACTCCGGAGAACTCCCGGAACGTCCCTTCGCAGATATTCCCCGGCACGATCTGCAATTTCGCTGGGCCGGAATGGCCGCCCATCCCAAGCAGATTGAACTGGCGCGGACCACCCTGCTGAACTATCGCGGCTTTGCCACCGCAAGCGAACCCGAAGGGCGCGTGCTGGTCGAGGACTGCTTTCTCGCTCCAGGATCTCCCATTGGCGTGATTGCCACACTCTCCAGTGCAGGCATCGCAGATAAAGGAAGTGCCCTGGCCGCGATTCGTCAGGCCGCCGAGAAATCATTCATCCCCAGAAACTCGGTCTGGATGGGCGGAAGCGCAGCATCGGCAGCCGAACTGAATGCCGGTGTCATTCGCTCAGCCTGGGATGGGGACAAGCCCTGGAGCCAGTGGTACCAGAAGTCGGTCATGGCCCTTTCCGGTCTGGTGGGCATTGTCTTCGCATTGGTCTCGTTGCGAAGTGTGCGGCTGGGCGGGCTGGTCATCTTCGTTTCATATTATGCCGCGATTCTCGGTCTGTCCCTGGTTCCGCTTACCGGCGGGACAATGGATATGGTGCTGGTGGTGCTGCCAACCTTGCTGATGGTGCTCGCACTATCGGGAGCGATTCATGTCGCCAACTACTGGAAGCATGCCGTCTGGGAAGACCCGACATGCGCTGTCGATCGCGCTACAAACATGGCCCGCACTCCCTGCCTGATGGCCGCATTCACAACGGCCATTGGTTTGATTTCGCTGGCCACCAGCGAACTGAAGCCGGTGAAGATGTTCGGAGTCTACGCAGCCATTGGTGCGATGATATCGGTCTTCATGGTGCTGTATGGACTTCCCGCCCTGTTGCAAATGACACCCATGCGTCGCGTGCGGCCTGATGAAGTCAATCCCCGACGCTGGCTGGGATTCGGTGCATTCGTTTGCGGCAGGTCACGTAAGATCATGTGGCTGACGGTGGCAGCTTCGCTGGTCTGCGCTTTTGGACTGCGCTGGTTCCAGACGGAAACCAAAGTGATCAAGTATTTCCAGCCTCAGTCCCGGCTCGTTCAGGACTACCAGCACATTGAAGACAGTCTGACCGGCGTCACGCCTATTGAAGTTGTTGTCAGCTTCAATCGCGAAGCGCAGGCCGAATACCGCTTCCTGGAACGGATGGAGATTGTCCGCAACGTGGAAGAGAAATTGCGCCAGCATCCGGACATCTACGGGACTTTGTCGCTGGCAGCCTTCCAGGTGGAACGCCTGCCACCCGCTGATGATGCCAGCACACGCGAACGGATTTTCTACAACCGTCGTTCGAATGAGACCGAGAAACGCGTCAAAGATGGCGAAGTGAGCGGCGCGGCCGGATTCGTCCGGATGGTGGATGCCGAATCTCTACCAGGTTCGGAAAAGCCTTGGGCTGAAAATCAGGCCGAGCTGTGGAGGATCAATGCGCAAGCCTCACTGATGGCCGACACGAATTACGAATCTCTCACCGCGGAGCTCGACAACAGTGTGCGGGAGGTGGCTCGCTACTATCCCGGCATGACGCACGTGATTACCGGTCGCGTGCCACTGTTCCTGCGAACTCAGCAGGCTGTGTTGGAAAGTCTGATCGCCAGTTTCGGTCTCGCCTTCGTGCTTATTGCCGCCGTCATGATGCTGGTGCTTCGCGACCCGATCGCTGGTGCATTGAGCATGGTTCCAAATCTGCTGCCGGTCGTTTCTGTGTTCGGACTCGTTTCCTGGTTCGGAACGCGAATCGATGTCGGCACCATGGTCACTGCATCGGTGGCACTCGGCATCGCCGTTGACGGCACCCTGCACTTGCTGACCTGGTTCCGTGATGGATTGAAGCGAGGTTACTCGCGTGAACGGTCGGTCATGCTGGCCCTGTCGCATTGCGGTCCGGCCATGTGGCAAACGAGCGCCGCCGTGGGCATTGGCCTGCTGATGCTGCTCCCCGCAGAACTGCTGCTGATCAGTCGTTTCGGCTGGTTGATGGCAGCGCTCATCGGAGCGGCTCTACTGGGCGATCTGCTGCTGCTCCCCGCGTTCCTGGTTGGCCCCCTCGGGGCGCTGATCGAATCGCGGGTGGTCAAGCAGAAGCATGTTCGCACACCCGTGGTGAGGGCCGAACACTGCATCCCCTCGCCGCACATCCCCTTGCCGGAAGTCCGCGAGCAAAGCCGGTTTGTCGGCTAGTTGTCATCCCGTGTCGAAAGCCTGAATGCACTGGCCGCTGACCGGCCATCGCATTCAGATCAGGTTCCGCGTTTAATCTGCTTGAGCTGTTCGAATTCAGCCAACTGCTTGTAGTACGGATCGAGCGGATAACAACCAGAAATGATCCCGTTGCGGGGCGCTGTGGTGCAGTCACTGAATGTGCGGCAGATCTTCTTTGCTGCGCGATAGTCTTCCCCCTTCAGCACTTTGGCTGCGAATTCCCAGTCACTCAGGATCAGCCGGCCAATGCCGACGAAGTCGGTCCAGCCTTCACGCACCACGGCTTGCGCGACATGTGGAATGTACTCCTGCAAATAGGAGTACGCTGTCCCCACGATCGTCAGGTCCGGAAGTGCGGCTTTGATGTCGCGGACCGCTTCAATCTGTCGCACACAGCCCACCAGCGGGTCTTCCGGAGGCTGGTAGCCGTCGGATGGGGGGTAGAACGCCGGTCGCTGGATGTGGGGATTGTAGTACGGAGACCCGGCGGAGAGGTTGAACAACGTGACGCCGCTTTCATCGGCCAGCATCCGCAGCAGTTCGATCGGCTCGCTCAGATCGATCCTAGTGATGTCATCTTCCGCAGCGCCAAACGGGGAGTGCCCTTCCCAACCGGCAGTGGGAATGCCGGGGCCCAGCTTACTTCCGACCGTCTTCTCTGGGTCGGGATGGAACGGACAGAAGTCGAACAGCGACAGCCGCACTCCAATCTGCAGGTCGGGGCATTCTGCTTGAATGCCCGCCACAATCTCGCGCAGGAAGCGGGAGCGTCCCGCGAGGTCGCCGCCATATGGACCGGGGCGCGTGTAGGCCGAGAGGAACTCGTGCAGCAGATAACCATGGCACGACTTCACATCCACAAACTGATAACCCGCCTTCGCTGCTGTCCGGGCCGCTGCGACGTAGCAGTCAATTAATTCCCGAATGTCGCCATCGGTCAGCAGGACACTGTCATCATCAGGCTGAATCCCGAACCGGGGATCCAGCACCGGGTGATGGTATGCAACACGAGGCTCCAGCCGATCCTTCTTGTGAGGTCGGCAAAAACGCCCCGAGTGGGTCAGTTGCAGTCCGACCATCAGGTCGTCGTCGGCGGTTGGTCCGAACGAGTGACGATGTTCACGGACCAGCACATCACGCAGCCGGGAGAACTCGTCGGCATTGGCATCGGTGTGCAATAGCTGATTCGGATTGGCCCGGCCATCGGCCCGCACGGCGACCGCTTCCCCTCCCCAGATCAATTTGCAGCCCGACTGCCCAAAGTGCTCCCAGCGTCGCAGCGTGTACTCGCTGGGGCGGCCATCGGGCGTCCCGTCCCAGCCTTCCATAGGATGCACGCACCAGCGGTTTCCTGCGGTGAATCCGCCAATGTCGATTGGCTGCGCCAGTGGCGAGTTCTGAGCAGCAGAAAGAGGCTCATCATCACACGGCAGCGAGAGGGCCAGTTCCGCCATGTAGGCTCGAAACTCGTCAACGGTCTTCAATCCACCAAGACGCTGCATTCCAATTTCCAATTTTTATGAATCGACTCCAGCACCAGTCGAAACCGGCGAGCGGGGCGGCGCGAGCCCCCCGGGTGTTTCCTCAGGTGTGACCGACATTCTGGAGCACGCAGCACGTTTGTTCAATTCATCCCCCACTCGGCAGATGCGGGCGGGATGACTATGATTCTGCTTCCCCTTCCCCAGATTGACCGACCTGCTGCTTCCATGCCCCGGACGTTTGAAGAACTCAGCCCGCAGAACTTTTCGTTCAACAGCCCGCTCGGCTGGTGTCCCGCGTGTGAAGGTCTGGGCGTGGAACGGGGGACCAATCAGGCCGTCCTCATTGCCAGTCCGCAGTCCTCACTGCTGGATGGCGCTGTCGCTGCCTGGCCGCTTCCACGCGACAACGCTGCTTTTCGTGCGTTTCTCGAAGCATTCGCAGCAGAGTTCAGCATCCCGTTGGAGACCCCGTGGTACCAGCTCGACCCGCGTCACCAGCGACTGGTGTTCTACGGCAGCGAACGTTGGATCTCCGTTACCTGGCCCGGCACCACGCTACCAGCGAAGCTGCAATATAAAGGCCTCTATCCCGCCATCGAGGAAGCAGCTCGTGTTTCGTACAGCTATCGCCTGCAGTTGCAGGACCTGATTGGCGAGAAGCCTTGTTCGGTCTGTGGCGGCGATCGGCTGCGGGAAGATGCCGCTGCGGTTCGATTGGGAGAGTTCTCGCTGCCACAATTGTCCCGCCTGCCGCTCAACGAGGTACTGGACTTTCTGGAGCAGCTGAAACTCTCGAACGACGAACAGAAAATTGCTGGTGACTTGCTCAACGAAGCAACGCATCGGCTCCGGTTCCTGATTGACGTCGGGTTGCATTATCTGTCGCTCGACCGGGGCATGCCGACCCTTTCAGGTGGTGAGTCGCAACGTATCCGTCTGGCCGGACAGATTGGTCGTGCTCTCACCGGCGTGCTGTATGTCCTGGATGAACCGACGATCGGGCTGCACCCGCGCGACAACGGTCGGTTGATCGAAGCGCTGCACAAGCTGCGCGATCTCGGGAATACCGTCGTCCTTGTTGAGCACGATCGCGAAGTGCTGGAAGCGGCGGACCAACTCTACGACTTCGGTCCCGGTTCCGGGCGATTCGGCGGCAACATTACCGCGAGCGGAACACCCAAACAGGTTGCCCGCATGACATCGGCTTCGCTTACCGGAGCCTATCTCAGCGGCAAGGCGGGCATTCCCGTCCCCGTCAATCGCCGCATGCGGCCGAAGCTCACGCCAAAGGCGAAGTCCGTCGACCCTCTCAGCTCACCCGAATCCCGCTACGAGACACCACCGGGCGGGGCCTGGCTTTCGATGACAGGCTGCCGACTGAACAACCTGCGGAGCGTGGCATTGCATGTCCCACTGGGGGCTTTGACCTGCGTGACAGGACTCTCCGGCTCGGGCAAGAGTTCACTCATTCAGGAAACGTTGGCCCGCGCTGTGGCCCGGCACCTGAACCGGTCCGGGGAGATGCCTGGACCGTTTGATACGTTGACCGGAATTGATGAAGTCAGTCGTGTGATCATTGTCGACCAGAATCCCATCGGCATGACACCCGCTTCCAATCCGGCCACATACACGGGCGTCTTCGACCTCATTCGCACGCTGTTCACGAAGCTTCCTGATGCCAAGATTCGCGGATACAAGCCCGGCCGATTCAGCTTCAATCGCGCGGGGGGACGCTGCGAAGACTGCGAAGGAATGGGGCAGAAGAAGATCGAAATGCACTTCCTGCCCGATGTGTGGGTCACCTGCGATACGTGTCACGGTCGACGCTACAACCTGGAAACACTGGCGGTGAAGTACAAGGGGAATTCCATTTCCGATGTTCTCGAGATGTCGATCGGGCAAGCCCTCGAACTGTTCGGCAACATTCCCAAGATCCGCGCTCCACTGGCGACGCTCGCAGCGATTGGACTCGATTACCTCACGCTCGGTCAGTCGGCGACGACGCTCAGCGGCGGCGAAGCTCAGCGTGTGAAACTGGCTGCCGAACTCGCCAAGCCCAACAGCGGCCGCACGCTCTATCTGCTGGATGAACCCACCACTGGCCTGCACTTCGACGACATTGCGAAACTGCTCAAGGTACTCAACAGTCTCGTCGAACAGGGGAACACTGTTGTCGTGATCGAGCACAATCTCGACGTCATCAAAACCGCCGACTGGATCGTCGATGTCGGTCCCGAAGCTGGAGTCGGTGGTGGCTACATCGTCGCCATGGGAACACCCGAAGAAGTGGTGGAACAGGCCGCCGCGTGGCAACTGGCGCACGGGACAACTCCCTCGAAGTCGCGTCGAAAGAAGACAACGCGCAAGTCGGGGCAAACCACATCGGCCACTCCCGAGCATCGCTCCTGGACTGGCGAACTGCTGCAGCCCGTTCTGGAGCAACACGATCGCGGCGAACTCGAAATTTTTGATGCTGAAGCGGCTGCCCGCAAACAGCAGGGGGACATTGACATCGCCAAAGTTGGTCGCGATGTCGCGGCTCCCTGGCAGACTGATGGGCGGCGCTGGCACACGCACGATCGCATCGCCCGCAACGGGAAGTCCTGTCGCTGGGAAGGGGAGGCACTTGGCTACGTTGCCGACCTGCTCGCCGAATATGAAGGCCTCAAGGAAGCCAACTGGAACGATCAGTCCACGGTCGAGGTCACTGCAGTCAAGAAGACCGGAACGGGCTGGTTTTTCCACGCGCTCTCTGGAGATGAATGGCTGCTGCGACTTTACTTCCGCGTTCCGAAAGGAACCTTTGACGAGGCTGATGTGCAGCAGCGACTGGGCCTCACGCCAGTTGATGAACTCGATGAGTTGCAGGTGTATGGTCGTGGAGAACGGGTCAAAACGAATACCTCAAAGGGGGCATTTCAGGAGATCGCCATCGATGTCCACTGGTTGCGAGAAATCGACACCCCCGAGTTCCGAGAGTTCGTGAAACAGGCTGCAGAGGCCTACCTCGGCAAAGTCGAACAGGCGGGGACATCGATCGACGACTTGATGCCTTGGAAGAAGCTGGGCCGCAAGTGGCACGTGTCTCGGAAAGGCTTCCCTTCCAGTAGAAAAATTGCCTGGACGGTGACCGTGCTGGAAAAGCTGGTTGAAGTTCTCGAATCAGAATTTTCGGAGGACACGGTCGACTGGTCGAACAAACAGGTCGTGTACTGGACGGCTCCTGGAGAATCCGCTCCACGTGTTGAACTGCACACCAAGCGACGGGATTACGTCGATCTTCAGTTGCTCACCGAACCGGGCCGATTCGCATTGGGCCGCATCGCCGAACTGGCGAACGAGCGCGAAGTGACCACTCATCGTAGCGGTCGAGAAGCTCTGAAGTTCCGCTTCAAGACACAAAAGAGCGTAACCGACAAGGCGTTTCGCGAATTCCTGAAAGAGTTCGTCGGGAACTGATTCTCCGTTATGCGGCATTGTTCTCCCGATTTCTGTGACGATAGACTTTTCTTCGATACGTCGATGACACCCTTCGACGCCTCAAGGTCTCACGTCAAGCCAGGAGAAGGTGCATCTGATGCTGCGATTGAAGCTGTTGTTAATGGCTGCGGGCGGTGCCCTGATCTACTTCGGATACCAGGAGTTTCAGGTGGGGCGCGATGCGTCGGCAACGCCTGTGGAAGTCACGCTATCCAGTCTGGAACAGGGCGAACCGGTGCCCAATGTGCATTTGCAAGTCGACGAGCACATTGCGCTGTACCACGAGTGTGTGTACTCGTATCGACAGAACAAAGGGGAAGTCGGTGAGCCCGGACCGGAAGCAAAGGTCAATTTTGCCTACTACCCCATCATCTCCGCTGAGCATCCATTCGTGCAGTCCGAAGACAATTCCGCGACGCTCGATACGTTCGCCGTACTCGTGAAAACGCACCGCCTGAAGACGGTGGGCGATATCCCGGACATTCCCCGCATGGATAGCGAAGTCTCTGGACTCGTGATCAATCGCATTGGATCACTGAAGAAGGATGAGAAGCAATTGATTGCCCAGAGCTTTCCGAGCATGAACCTGGATCAGGTGTTGATCTTGCAGGAAGGTCGCAAACCTTCGGGTATGCTCATCTATCTGGGCGAAATGATCGGCGGACTGGTGATGATTGCTCTGGCTGGCGTATGGCTGTTTACCGGACGCAGCCAGGCTTAGTTCGGCTCGTCCGAAGAACAAACAAAAGCAGGGACCGCTGGAGTTCCAGCGGTCCCTGTGTCGCAGTGATGTTGCTCGAACGAAGCTGATCGTTAGGCCAGGAAGCCCTTGGCTTCGAGGAATGCGATCACTTCGTCGGCCAGTTCATCGATTCCCTTGCTGTTGGAATCGAGAACCAGTTCGGGCTTCTCAGGAGCTTCGTAGGGAGCATCAATCCCGGTGAAGCCTTTGATTTCGCCAGCGCGGGCCTTCTTGTAGAGCCCCTTGGGGTCGCGCTCTTCGCAGGTTTCCAGCGACGCTTCGACCAGAATTTCGACGAACTCTCCCTCAGGCAGCATGGCCCGCACGAGGTCGCGGTCGGCCTTGTATGGAGAAATGAAAGCCGTTGAGGTGATCAGTCCGGCATCGGAAAACAGCTTGGCGACTTCGCCAATGCGGCGGATGTTTTCGGTGCGGTCTTCGGGTGAAAAACCCAGATTCTTGTTCAGACCCATGCGGATGTTGTCGCCATCCAGCAGGTAGGTGTGCTTGCCTTGAGCGTGCAGCTTGTGGTCCACCGTGTTGGCAATGGTGCTCTTGCCGGCACCGCTCAATCCAGTAAACCACAGGACGCAACCCTTGTGCCCTTTAAGCTTTTCGCGATCTTCCGAGGAAACCCGGTGATCATGCCACGTAACGTTTGTTGCCTTCTGTTCCGACATCGGTCCAAATCCTGCAGCCAGTCGCTGTCAAATAGTGGGGACAATCCTCAGGCTGCCTCCACGGCAACCGAGCCGCATCCTAGAGGATACCCCTGCTGAGTCAACAGCGTTCAGGTGAGAAGCCTTCCCCGGAGCGGGTCTCTGGTTCCCTCCGCCAGTGCCCCGCCAGCCGTTTCCTGGCCGGTCTATCGGCTGTTGCTGCCGCGTTGGTCCGGCGTCCGGGAACGATTCAGGAGTCCGGGAGAACTCATCTTGACCAGAATCCCAACGTATGCAGAATACCGCGAACTACGTCGCGTTCTCAGGATTCGAGATCATCGCGACACCCGAGGAATAGGATGTTCTCCGGGGCTGTGCGGATAGACAGACCGGACGATTTGCAAAGGAGTGCAATTGCAGTGAAACGGCTTACCCTCACTTTGGCCGCTTGTCTGCTGGCCACCAATCTGGCGTTTTCTCAAGCTCCCTCTGCGGCTCCGGCGGCCCCCAGCCCACACAAGGTCGGGCTGATCGACATGGCCCATATCTTCAAGAACTACGACAAGTTCAAGGCGCTGACGGAGTCGCTGCAAAAGGAAATTGAAGCCAGCGACACCGATGCCAAGAAGATGCTGGAGCAATTGCAGGCCAAGCAGCAGCTGCTGACCAGCGGTACTCTGGCCGAAGGCAGCCCCGATTACGCCAAGGCCGAAGCAGAGCTGCTGGAAATGCAGACCAACCTCGAAACCTTTCGCCGCAAAGCTCAGCGAGATTTCCTGCGAAAGGAAGCCGACGTCTACAAGACCGTCTACATGGAAGTGGAAGACGCCGTCACCCGTTATGCACGCTACTACAAGTACACCCTCATTCTGCGGTTCAATCGTCAGACTGTGGACAGTGCCGAAAATCCCCGCGACGTGATTTCCGGGATGAATCGCCAGGTGGTGTTCCATCGCAGTGATGAAGACATTACCGACCCCATCCTCAGCCATCTCAATGGCGAATGGCAGAAAAAGCGTTCCGCCGCGCGTTAGTTGCAGGTGGACGGAAGTTCGGATCGGGGTTCATTGTGACCCTGGACTGCTGTCAGCATCGCGTCGACAAGATTCAGGAAGAGGGGATGGGCATGGGAGCCCGCTTACAGCAAACGCTGGAACGAACTGCATCCTTGCAGGGATGTGGTCTGTTTGGCGGAGTTGATGTGACTCTCGAAATGTGTCCTGCCTCCGAAGGACATGGAATCGTGTTCGAGCGAACCGATCTGGTCGACCCGATCCGGATTCCGGCACTCATCGACTATGTGGTTCCGCGGCCCCGTTGCACGCTGATCAGTCACCGGGGTGCCAGCGTGGCTGTCATCGAACATGTCATGGCGGCTCTCGCCGGAATGCAGGTCGACAATTGTCTGGTCCGCATCAACGCTCCAGAGCCTCCCGCCTGCGACGGCTCCAGTGCCGGGTTCGTCGAACTGATTGATCGTGCCGGCATCGTCAGCCAGTCGGCACCTCGGCAGGTCGTTGCTGTCCCCAGCCTGATGGAAGTGTCCGAGAGTGATCATGTCGGCATGGTGGCCCTCCCTCCTCGCGGAGATGAATACGAAGTCGGCTACCTGCTCAACTACGGCCCCGGTCCGATTCCGCCTCAGGCCTTCCAGGCGAGCGTGACACCGCAGTCGTTTCGCGATGAACTCTCCTTTGCCCGGACGTTCGTACTGGAGCAGGAAGTCAAAGCACTGCAGGCCCAGGGCATTGGCCTGAAAGCAACGCCGCAGAACGTCATGGTTTTCGGACCACAGGGGCCGATCGAGAATGCCTTGCGCGCTCCGGAAGAATGTGCCCGACACAAGGTGCTCGACTGTGTCGGAGATTTTGCTTTGCTGGGAGCCGACATCAGCGGTCGGATCACGGCTCAACGCTCCGGGCATCGCCTCAATCATGAATTCATTCGACAACTCCGCAGACTGACGAATTTCCCTGCCCTTCCTTCCACCAAGCCGGACGAACTGCGTCGCGCCGGCTGAAATTGTTCACTCCACATCAGGATTCTTCCCATGGCTACGGTCATTTCACCACTCTCCAGTGTCGATCCCCAGGCACAACTGGGAGACGATGTGTTCATCGGACCGTTCTGCCTTGTGGGGCCCGATGTCACCATTGGCAATGGCACCCGTCTGGACAGCCACGTGACCCTCATTGGGAAGACGACGATTGGCAGCAACAACCGCTTCTGGCCGAACTGCGTCATCGGAGCGGAGCCGCAGGACAAGTCTTACATTGACTCCACAACCAGCGTGGAGATTGGGAACAACAACCAGTTCCGCGAAGGTGTGACCGTCAATCGTGGTGCGGAAAAGGAAGACGGCGTGACTCGCATCGGCGACTTCAATCTGCTGATGTCCAATGCTCACGTTGCCCACAATTGCCGCATCTTCAATAACACCATTCTGGTCAATGGTGTGCTTCTTGGCGGACATGTGCATGTACACGACCGGGCCATCATCTCTGGAAACTCGGTGGTCCATCACTGGTCGACCGTCGGAACGCTCGCTTTCGTCAGTGGCGGTTGCCGTGTCCCGCGTGATGTTCCTCCTTACATGCTCGCAGCCGGAAGCGACGATCCTGAACTGAAAACGCTCAACCTGATTGGCATGCAGCGGGCGAACATCCCGCTCAAGACCATCAGCATCATCAAGCAGGCGTTCAAGCTGCTGGTTCGTGAACATCAGCCTCTGGAAGCAGTGCGTGAACACTTCCTGTCAGAACTGTCGGACGGGCTGCCGCGTGAACTGCTGGTTCTGCTCGATTTCGTCGATCGGACGAACAAAGGCCGAATGGGACGTGCGCGCGAAGGAGCGCGAACGGCGCCGCAGGTTGTGAAAAAGGATGCCGCGTAGTACGCCGCACCAGGTTTGAGTCTCCCTTGCTGCCCACCTCTGTCATCTGACTTGTGAGTAATCTGAAATGCGACTTTGTGTTGTTGGAGTAGGTGCCCTTGGCCGTCATCACGCCCGAATCCTGAACCAGATTCCCGGCGTCGACCTCGTGGCTGTCGCCGATCCACAGGCAGAACAGGGTCAACAGGTCGCTGAGACCTGTGGCTGCGAATGGACTCCCGACTACCGCACACTGCTCGACAGGGTCGATGCAGCCTCCATCGTTGTGCCGACCAGTCTGCATCTGCGAGTTGGCTCAGATTTTCTGAATCACGGTGTACCCGTCCTGATTGAAAAGCCATTGGCTGGCAACGTTCGCGATGGAAAGGCACTGGTCGATCTGGCCCTCTCAAAGCGGCTGCCGCTTCAGGTTGGTCACATCGAGCGGTTCAATCCCGCTTTTCAGGAACTGCAGGCCCGCTGTGGCGAACCCAAATACATTCGCGCCGAACGAATGAGCCCCTACCCGTTCCGCTCCACCGATATTGGAGTCGTCCACGATCTGATGATTCACGACCTGGAACTGATTGTGAATCTCGTGGGCGAACAGCCCTGCCGCGTAGAAGCCTTCGGCGTGTCCGTCGTCGGCGGACACGAAGACTGTGTTCAGGCCCGGCTGCATTTTCCCGGAGGATGCATTGCCGATGTCACCGCACACCGCGTTTGCCCCACGGCCCGTCGCTCGCTGCAGGTCTGGTCCGATCAAGGCTGCGTGACGGCCGATCTGCAGTCTCGTCAGGTGGTCGGCTTCACACCTGGGATTCCGGTTCGGGCCGGTCAACTCCCCTTCAACCTCTCGCAGCAGCCCGGAGCCGACATTCCTACGCTCAAGGCCGACATGTTCGGTCACTTCATTGCGATGGAAGAGGTTGCCGGTTCCAGTGCTGATGCACTGACGGCGGAACTCTCAAGCTTCCTGGATGCAGTACGCGAGCATGAAACACCGAAAGTCGACGGACGACAGGCCCTGCGAGCACTCGAAGTTGCCGAGCAGGTACTCACTTCGGTGAAGGCCCATCAATGGGACGGAAGTCCGACAGGACGGACCGGGCCAATGGCTCTCCTGGACATGCACCTGCCGAAGACGGTCAGCCACAGGCGCGCGGCCTGATCGACGAGATTGCCGGACCGCGCGTCAACAGGTCACTGGTGAGGACGGAGTCATCTCGCCCGCCAGACCTTGCGCGGCGGGTCCGTCACTCCACTATTCCTTAGCAGCAACTTCCGGGGAGGCCGGAGGCGGGAAGTTCACGATGGTCTGGCTGTTCTTTCCGTTCCAGACGCGAACGGTTCCATCTTCTCCAGCGGCAACCACAATCTCTTCGTCACCGGTGCTGAGCGCCTGGTACACGAAGTCTTCCGCTCCACCAAAGTTGCGGTAGTTCGAGCCGTTCGATGCCTGATGGTATCGAACGTTCTTGTCACCGCCGCCGCTGATGAGCTTGTCGGTCACGCCCAGGTAGTCGATCGAAGTGACCTGCTTGTTGTAGTTTTTGATCGTCCGCCGCTGTTCGCCGGTTTCAGTGTTCCAGATCTTGATTTCGTTGTCGGCGGCCGCACTGGCGAGGCTGCTGCCATCTGCCTGGAACGCCACGCCCAACACGTGATTGGTGTGACCTTCGAAGGACCGCACCAGCTCGCCGGTCGCAACCTGGAAGACTTTCACAAACTTGTCAGCAGCTCCGCTCACGATTTGGTTGCCGTCTCGTGAGAATTCCACATCGAACACGGTATCGCTGTGCGCTCCGCTGAATTCTCGAATTACGGATCGTTTCTCCACATCCCACAGCAGCAATTCGCCACTGCGTGATGGATCGCCGCCTCCGCTGATCAGTTGAGTTCCATCCGGACTGAACGCCAGAGCCAACACGCGATCAACGATCGGCGAAGCGCTGACGTCCAGCGGATCCTCAGGCTTGCCGCCCAGTGTGGCGACCAGCGTAAAGCGTGGTGCGATGTCCCACAGTGTCACGGTCTGATCAGCTGAGACGGAAAGCAGCTGACCGCTTTCCGTGAACCGCAGGGCCTTCACAGGGGCCGACAGTCCAGACAGGGTTTCCAGTGGCAGTCCGCCCACTGCTGACCACAACTGAATTTCGTTGCTGTCGCTGGCAGTTGCCAGCGTCTTGCCGTCGGCGGAGAGTGCTGCGGCACGAATTGGTTGAACCCCTTTGCCAGCGGCCTCTTTCGCCGCCGCCAGCTTTTGTTCAACATCCTTCTGACGCACCTCAGCTGCCTGCTTGGCGGCCTTGCGTTGTTCGAGCAATTGTTTGACGTTGGCGACCGACTCTTCGGAGAGCTTGATGCCGCGCTCAGCCGAGGCAACTGCGTCCTTGGCCTTGTCGCGGGCTTCGATCACCGTTTTCAGTGCCTTGTCAGCATCCTCCTTGGCCTTCTTCAAACCCGCATCCTCGGGCTTTTCTGCCAGCTTGTCGGTCGCCTCCTTGGCCTTCGCTTCCGGGTCTTTGATTTTGCCTTCGGCTTCGACCAGTTCCTTATCAGCTTTTTCCTTCTGCTCTTTGGCTTTCTTGACCGACTCTTCGCGTTGTGTCAGATCCTTTTCCGTATCGGTTACTGATGTTTCTGCGAGTTTGAATTGCGACTGAGCCACGGTTTGTTCGTCGGTCAGAAACTTTACCTGCTCATCCAGCGCAGGCTGGCCTTTGACTTCGGCCTGTTGCTGATTGTTCCGCAGCCATGTGCGGGCGATGTTGTTCTCAGCGCCAGCAGCAATCAGTTGACCGTCCGCTGCGATTCCTCCGCCCGTTAGTGGGGCTCCCAGGTTCTGGGAGAAGACCTGACTCCCATTGTCCAGATTCCAGATGCGGGCGGTTCCATCGCGACTCAGACTGAGAATTTCGTTGCCAGCGGCCAGGGTCGACAGCTCAAAGGCAGGTTGGCCAAGGCCGCCAATTTCACGCAGTGGTTTTGGAGCTTCGGGCTGTTGGCCATCGGCAGGAGCTTCTGCCGGTGTTGGAGTTGGCCAGTTCCATGTTCGGATGACGTTGTCCGCGTGTCCGGCAACAGCCACGAGCGGATCGCCCGGTCGTACAGTCAGAGCGGTGATCCCCTTGTCAGTCTTGAGCTGTCCAACCGGTTGGCCGTCAGCGACTTTCCAGGTCCGCAGCATTCCGTCTTCGGCACCCGTGAGGAGGGTTGCTCCATCGGGAGTGAAGGCGACAGCCAGAATCTTTCCTTCGCCGGCAGCGATGGACGGACCCTGCTGGCCATTGGCCAGATTCCACAACTGCACGGCATTCTGCTCGGTGACGATGGCTGCCATTGTCCCGGAAGCATTCAGCGCCGTCGTGCGGGCCGGGGCGTCCAGCTTCCATTGCAGCGAAGCGGTGGGCGACTGCCGTTCCCAAAGTTTGATTTCGCGGTATCCACCCGAGGCCAGCAACCGACCGTTCGGGCTGAACGCCAGAGTATGCACAAAGTCGCGCTGAGCCACTCCCGGTCCATAGAGCGGTGCACCATCCTTTTGCAGCGGCAACAGGGCCGGGTCTGTCAGGCGGCCCACTTCACGCTGCGCAGGCAGGTCGTACATGAAGATGCGATTCCCGCGACCGGCGGCAATGAACCGGCGATCCGGGCTGAGCGCGAGGCTGTATACGGCCTTGTAGTGTTCGGGGACGGGCTGCCAGTTGAATGCCGTTTCGCTCGCCGATCGTTCTCCAGCCTTGGCCCCCTGCTCAATCCACTGCCGCAGAATGCCTACCTCGCGCGGCGTGAGCGGCTTGGCCTGAACTTTATTCGGAAGCGGCGGCATTACCGGTTCGTCTCGCCGCGCTGCCACCAGATACAACAGGCTTTCATCGGGCTTTCCCGCGATGACTGATTCGCCGCTGGCACCACCCTTCAGGATCGACGCGGCCGATTCGAGGATCAGATCACTTTCCTTCACCGCTGCACTGTGACAGGCCAGACACTTCGCTTCGAGGATGGGATACACGTCCTTGTAGAAGTCAACGGGGCGACCGAGTTGCGGGTCGGCGGGGGCAATCGATTCATCGGCACAGACCGTTGCGGCCAGCAGCAGTAGAGGCAGGAGTGAGGCAGTTCGAATCATGGGTGTATCCACGGTCGGGAAAACAGACAGGCGTGTCTGGGCGGGACGTCTGGCAGGAGTGAGGTCGATGTTGAGCGGCGATTACTTCTTGACGTTGATTGTGACTGGAGCATCGACAGCGGCTTTGCCATCAAAGTCCATTTCTGCGCGAATCACGGCATGGCTGACAGCCCCTTCAGGAGCATCGCCAGCAGCGCTCAGGGTGATCTTGGCTTCTGTCTGATCAGCGGCGATCGTGGGGGTGTCGGCGGTGATTCCTTTCACGCCGGAAGCAGTTGCCAGTGACAACTGCACCGGGCCTTCAAATCCGTTCTGGCGGGTACACTTTACGGTCACTTCAATTTTTTCACCCGGCTTGATGGTCCCGCCATTCGGGACACTGGCGGTCACCTTTACCGGAGCGGGCTTCACAACAATCACAATGGGCGATGTCGGCGGCGTGTGGTTCAGATTCTTCGGTTTGGCTACGTTCTCGGCATCTTTGAATGCCTTCTCCGCAGCGGCTCGTTCTTTCTCTTTGTTAGTCACTGCATCATTGGCAGACTTCTCAGCCTGTTCGGCATTGGCCTTGGCCTGCATGGCTGCCTTGTTGGCCGTTTCTCGTTCCGTTACCAGCTTGACGGCCGCGGCGAGTGCTTCGTCAGCCTTCTTTTGATTTGCGGCTTCGGCTGTCAACTTCTCGGCT
>JAGQPW010000041.1:32735-37874 GCA_020426515.1 Planctomycetaceae bacterium
GCGGCCTGTTTTGCTGCCTGTTCGGCGGCCTGTCGTTTCTGCTGCGAGTCATCACGAGCGGCCTTTTTCTGATCACGCGCCTTGGTTGCTTCGGCAGCCTTCTGTTGAGCGGCCGTCAGGGCCTGCTGCTTCTGTTCCACCGCAGCCTTCTTCTCGGCGTTCTCAGCATCTCCGGCCAAGGCTTCCTGAGCTTGTTTGAGTTCCGCGTCGGCCTGCTTTGCAGCGGCGTCTGCTCCGGCCAATTGTTCTTCGGCGGACTTCAGTTCGGCTTCACGCGTTTGCAGCTCTTTGTCGGCCGCAGCAAGCTGAGTGGCGGTCTGATCTTTGGCCTGCTGGGCCTGAGTCAGCTTCTGGTCGGCCTGTTGCTTTTCCTGTGTCAGTCGCTGCTGGTCCTGTTGGGCCTGCTGAAACTGCTGCTGGGCTTCGTTGGCCTTGGTCGTCGCCTCGTTCTTGGCTTTCATGGCTTCCTGCACAGCGGCCTTCAATGCCTCGACCTGCTGTTTCACTTCCTCGTGAGCCTGTTTGAGTCGTTCGGCCTTGGCAGGGTTGCGGCTGTACGAGACCTGACCCTGCGAGTTGAGCCACACGGAGTAGGTTCCCGGCACAGCGTTGTCTTTCACAAAGATTCGCCAGACCTGGTCGGCCTGATCTTTTTCGATCGCAATATTCGGAGCATCGATATTCGCACTCTTGGGGATCCCGGCCGCGTTCAACTGAACTTTTTCATTGAACTCGTTGCGTTTGGCAAGATGAACCGGCACGAGCAACTGCCGACTTTGGTTGGCTTCGAATTTATTGCCGTCCAGCTGCACCTGGAAATGGGCCAGTTCGGGCAACACCGAGAAAGCGAACCCTTCGGCAACACGGGCGACTGCAGGCTGATTGTTAGCCGAGGCCCAGACAACCGTGCCAGTGCGGGCGACATGCGAGACCGTTTGCACGCCCTGCTTCCGCGTTTCCTTCCGTTGCTCAAGAGTGGCCTTGGCCTGTGCCACTACCTGCTCCTGTGCAGTGAGCTTTTTGGTGGCCTCATCAAATGCGGCCTGTGCCTGTTGCTGAGCCTGCTGACGTTGCTCCAGCTGCTTCTTCAGTCCGTCATCTTCAGGCTTGGCTGCGAGAGCTTTCTGCGTCTCGTCGACCTGTTGCACAGCCTGATCGAGTTTCGGCTTCAGCTGATCAATCTGCTTGCGGAGATCCACCAGTGGCTTCTCAGCTTCCGGGATCGCCTTGGCGGCGGCTTCTTCAGCCCGGACCAACTCCGGATTGTCGATAGCGGCTGTCCCGGAAATCTTCACGCGATGCCAGCCTGGGGCGACGTTTTCGCTGGTCTGGAAGACGAGGAAGCCGTTGGCCTCTTTGGTCCCGATCGTGGTGCCCGAACAGGTGACTCCGGCGGGAAGCCCCTCCACGCGAACGTCGATGGGGCCTTCAAAGCCATCCTGTCGAAACGCCAGAAGGTGAACACCAAAGCTGTCCCCCTTGCGCAGTCCAACGGGCCAGACCTGTCCCGCAGTTGGAGCAGCCGGAACTGCCACAATGCGGAAGTTGGGTGTCTCGGGCCGAATGACAAGCCGATAGGTCATGTCGGGACTGCCGTGAGTTTCCCAGTAACGATCGCGAATCGTCACCTGATACCAGCCATCGGCGGGAACGGTCAGCTTGTATTGCGGGTCGTCCGTTTTCGTCTCGAATACGTTCTGCAGCAGGTTGGTTGCATCATCGTCGGCGGTCGCCAGACGTTTCAGCGTTTCTTTGCCTTCTGCGTCAGTGATGACTTGCTCGACATTGAAGTACGCATCGACCGCTGACCCCATTCGCTGGGCATAGGCTTCAATAAAGAGAACCTGTCCTGCCTTCGCTTCGAATCGGAAGGAATCGCTATCGCCACGAGCGGCAAACTGCCCGCCGACTTCCGTGGGGATGGTCACGCGTTGCGCTTCTGCAGCGGTGTTGTTGGGTTCCTGTTCGAGAACCACCGGTGTCCGGGCAATGCCAATACGAAGCGGCGATGAAAGTCCCTGCGGTGAATTCAGGCGATAGGAAAACGCATCGATCCCCGCGGCGACACCTCGTACCCGACCGTCAACATCCAGGAGGTCGCCTGTTTCGGGAACGGCAATGTCCACGTCCAGCTTTTCCAGCCGCACGCCATCGACTTGCAGGTCCGTCATCGTGCTGCCCGGGAGATTCACACCATACAGCGCGAACCGGGCGGTTTGCCCGGCAGTTCCCGCAGGTGGCAGGGCGAACAGCAGGGCCGGAGCCGTGTGCAATTCCAGGCGATAACCGTAGGTCGCTCCATTGCGGAACGTGTGGTCATGCAGCCGGGCGAGATACTCCCCATCGGCTGGGACTTCAAAGGTCGCGACGGGGTCCGATCCCTTGGTATCGCGAACCGTACGAAGAGGTCGACGTCCGGAAGCATCGTAGACTGAAAGAGTCGCATCCATGGCCGAGTCGATCCGTTCAGCCCAGCAGTCGATGGTGACCCGTTGTCCTTTTTTCGCCGAAAAGCGGTACCAGTCCACATCGGTTCCGCCGTCCATCTTGCCGTTAATCACGGTGTTCAATTCGACGACCGTCGCTTCGGCGGGATCGACCTTGTTGTTCTCGGCTTCCACAATTTCCGGGCGCTGCCCTACGACAAATCGGCGGGGATTGCTCAGCCCGAACAGGCCAGTGCAGCGGACGTCATACAAGCCGGGAGGCACATCGCCGCCGACGGTCACCTCAAATGTGTTGGCGACCGGGGTCTTCACACCATTCTGCTCGTTGAACTTCTGAACAGATTTGATCCCGGGATGCGAGAAGATCAGACCATCCAGTTCTTCAAGATCGTCGCCCGCCGTCACCTTGAGTTCGACCGTCTGCCCAATCTGGCAGCCGCTGGGGGCAATGGCATGCAGTCGAGTTTGAGGCAACTGTGCCTGCGCGGAAGTCGCGAGGCAGACCAGAGTGAGCAGCAATGCCGCGCTGCGAACGGAAGCATCGATCGTCATGTGATCGCCTTGGCGGGATAGGGCGGGTACAAACCCGGCGGGCAGTCCAAATGCGGCGAAAGGGGTCGCCAGTCTTCACGACGTGGGGGGCTCTCGCCCCCCTAAGAATTCGTTCGTCGCTGCTCATCCACGCGCTAGTGGTTGAACAAAAATTCCTTGGTGTTGATTAAAGCCCACAAAATGTCTTCGTAGGCAATCTTCAGGTTGTCCTGGTGCTTTTCAATATGCCCCAGCGCTACCTGCAATTCCTCGGCGTCGGGTTCTCGGGAATACACCCAGCGGTACAGCTCCCGGATTTTCTCGTCGTGTGGCCGTTCCTTGTCGTTGGCATACATCGCGGCCCGACTGGAGCCACCACCGATCTTGTTCTGCACTTCACTGCTGTTGAGCAGGTGCAGACTTTGAGCCAGGTTGGCCTCCTGAGACCGTTCGCATTCACAGGCGGTATCCCCCTGAGGTTGACCAAAAACCTTCAGGAAGTACGGACCGACAGAGGCATCCGGCAGCTGCACGGCACGCGTTCCGGTGGGCAATCCGCTGTAGTTCTGCGAGCTGTTCGTCACCTGATGGAATCCGTCGTACAACACTTCAGCTGTCAGACGCTTGGGGTAGAACCGCGAGAAGTTCTGCTTGTCTTTGAGGTTGTAGTCGTTGGGAAAGGCGGTCAGCTGGTATGTCGACGAACGACAGATGGTACGGACCAGTTCCTTGAGGTCGAACTTGCTGTCAACAAAGTGCTGAGCCAGCCCGGCAAGCAGTTCCGGGTTAGAGGGCGGGTTTGTTTCCCGCATGTCATCTTCCGGCTCCACGATGCCCCGACTGAAGAAGTGCTTCCAGTAGCGGTTCACAAGTGCCCGGGCGAAGAACGGATTCTCTGGCTGCGACATCCAGTCCGCCAGGTACCCGCGAGGATCCCGATCGGCCGGAATGTCATACGCCTCCGCCATGCCGAGGCCAGTCGGCTTGAGTTGCTGGCTGTTACGTGGATTCTGCGACTGAGCGATCCCTTCGTTGTGGAACACTCGTCGGTCACGCACGCGATTGCCGGTTTCGGCTCCCAGATCCTTCTTGCCGATGCGACTGAAGAAGGCGGCCAGACCGTAGTAATCGTTCTGGCTCCACTTCTCGAAAGGGTGGTGATGGCAGCGGGCACATTGAATCCGCACGCCCAGGAACAACTGAGCCACGTCTTCCACCTGCTGATTGGCATCCGTCACTTCGCGATACCAGATGACGGGCGGGTTCTGCGCCGGATCGCCGGACGCCGTGATCACCTCGCTGACCATCTGGTCGTAGGGCTTGTTCTCGTACAGGCTTTCCCAGATCCACTGATGGAACGTGTAGGTTCCGGCCTGATCTTCGTTCTGACGTTTCTTGTTTCGCAGTACGGAATTCCACTTGTTGGCAAAGTAGTCGGCGTATTCCGGGCTGTCGATCAGCTCATCGATCAGGCGGTTTCGCTTGTCCGGATTGCCGTCGGCAAGGAACTCTCGAACCTTTTCCTCGGTCGGCAGAGTTCCGGTGATATCGACCGACACGCGCCGCAGGAATGTGGCATCGTCACACAGAGGTGAGGGAGGAATGCCCAGAAGTTTCAGCTTGGCGAACACCGCTTCATCGATGAAGTTCCGCACCGGCGGGAGTTCAGCAATATGTGCTCCCAGGGGAATCGTGGCCCGGAATGTCGCCACCTGACCCTGATAGCGCGCCATGATGGCCACTTCACCAGAAAGGTCGAGGGTGCGGACGAGGCCAGACTCCTGTGTTTCGGCCAGCTCGGCATCGTTTGGCTCAAACAACGCCATGCGGGTGACGTCTTCCCGAGTGCCATCGCTGTAGGTGGCGTACACGACAACCTGCTGTTCTTCCTGCTGTCCCATCACACGGGTTGCAGGAATGCACTCGATCCCCGTCACAACAGGATCGGTTTCCTTGCCATAAGGCATACCCTGTTCAATCCAGCTGGCCAGCAGTCGGTACTCGTAGCTGTCCTTGTCCATTCGCTTGCCGCCGCCATGCGGGGATTCACCAGTTGGCTTGGTCAGCAACAGTGATCGCTCTGGTGCCGGCGGGAAAACGCGACGTCCCCGTCCTTCTTTGACGAGGAACTCGTAATCGTCTTCGGGATAGAAACCCAGTA
>JAGQPW010000041.1:37972-39749 GCA_020426515.1 Planctomycetaceae bacterium
GGTGCCGGCGGGAAAACGCGACGTCCCCGTCCTTCTTTGACGAGGAACTCGTAATCGTCTTCGGGATAGAAACCCAGCAACGAAAGCTTGAAGCCGTTTTGACCGCTCGCCTTGCCGTGGCAGCCCCCACTGTTGCAGGCCAGCTTTGTGAAGACCGGCACCACCTGATTCTTAAAGTTGATCGGCTCCGGATGTTCGAATCCGGAGACCAGCACACGTACCTGAGCCGTCTGGCCGCCATGCGTTGCCGTCACCGTTGTCTCACCGTCCTGCAGCGGACGAACCATTCCGCTGGCGTCGATCTCAATAATGCCAGCGGGCTGCGCGGAGTATGCGGCTGCTCGCGAATGGTCAATGAGCCGCCCATCGGCATGGCTGCCGGTCACCAGCAGTTGCACCCGGGCATCGCGGCTGCGGACGGAAACGATGCCGTCCGCATTGACTGGTCCGAGCTCCAGCTTCTGGAGCGGACCATGATCCGATGCATAGGCCGCAGATGCCACGGAGATGGCAAGCAGGCAGGCAGAAAGACGCAGGTTCATACGTGACCTCGCTTCTGAGGAAGAAGTCTGGAGGGAGTTGGGGCCATGTGACCCGGAGGGCAGTGCGCAAGCTGCTCGCGCAGCACATCACACTATGGGCCAAACATATCAACAATTGCCGCTATGTCAAGATGCGGGAGATGTTCGGATCGTCGGGAGGTTCGAATAAGGGCGAATTCCAGTTACCCAATCCGCACTATCCACACGACTGCTGTGCGTCGCACATCCCCGCACTTGTGATGTCCACTTTGGACATGCTGATCTGGCAAGGAACAACTCCTGTGCCCTGAGATCAACGCGGCTACTTCTTGGCTTCTTCCGCCTTTTTTTCTTCAGCTGGCTTTTCTTCAGCCTTCTTCTCAGCGGGCTTTGCCTCTTCCTTCTTGGGCTCCGGCTTCTTCTCTTCCGCCTTTTTTTCCTCCGGCTTCTTTTCCTCTTCCTTCTTTTCCATCGGAGGTTCAACCGGCTTCAAATCGAGGGCCCCGACGATACTGACTTCGGGCAAGGCCTTTTGAAGAGCGGCGATCCCGGCATCGGTCACACCGCTTTGCCACACATAAACTCGCTTCAGGTTCTTGAGTCCATGCAGATGGGCCAGTCCGGCATCGGTCACTTTCGTGGCGTAGAGATTCAGGTAAACGAGATTCGACAGACCCTTCAGGTGGGCCAGTCCATCGTCTCCAATTTCCGTCTTTTCCAGATGCAGCTTTTCCAACTGCTTGAGGTTGGCAAGTTGAGCCAGTCCCGCATTGGTGATCTTGGTGCCGGAGAGATTGAGCCACAGGGTTTGGTCGAGCTTTGCCACCTGGGCAAGCAACTCATCTGTCACATCCGCACTGGCCAGATGCAGACTCACATCCAGCCGTGGGTCATTCTGAGCCACGGACATGACATTCCCTCCCACTGCTTTGATCGCGGCCACTGCTTCGGCATTGGGAGGCGCAGGCTTGTCGTCCGCAATTGCAAGACCGGCCCCGGCAGCAAACAAGGTGAGAGCGAAAAGGCGAGACAGCATGGTAGCGGTTCTCCTGAGCGAAAAAGAACAGGGGGCACGTGAGGAACGCAAACGGTTCAGTGGATCACGACAGCCCGACACATCCACTGAACGGGTTCGAGCGTAATCGATTCCCGCTGACGATGGAAATCGTTCAGCCAATTGAACGGGGCAGACGCAAGAACTTCTTGCGGAGTGGCAAGTCGAAACACAATGCGGCAGACTTTGTATATCGACACCC
>JAGQPW010000420.1 GCA_020426515.1 Planctomycetaceae bacterium
CACCAATTCTGCGGTTGGCGGCAATGGTGGGGTCGGCGGCACAGGTGCCACGGGCTTTGATGGCGGCAACGGCGGCCATGCTGCAGCTGCAGTGCTGAATGTTGCCGGTGGAACACTTCAGGCAAACCAGGTGGGCCACGATCTCAGCAGTGCTTCGGGTGGAAGCGGTGGTGATGGTGGAGGTTCTGTTGCCAATGGGCCAGGCGGAAATGGTGGCAATGGCGGCGAGGCCAGCGCCTTCGTGAGCCTGGGTTCCGCTTCGGGTATTGCGGACCTGTTCGCGGGCAGTTCGCAGCAGGGCGGCCAGGGTGGCTTCGGCGGATTTGGTTCCCCCACCGGATTGGATGGCAATGCAGGGCACGTAGATCCGACTTTCCTCAACTATGGCGGAACCGGCCAAATTCAGACCGGAACCTATACTGTTGGTACGCAGGGAGCCAACACCGTTTCGCTTGCCATATCGGAAAACTATATGGGTTTTGGCGGCGATGACATCATCAATGGCAGCTATGGCTCGATCATCCATGGTGGCAGTGGCAATGACATCATCACCATATCGCAGCCGCAAGCGGTGTTTGGTGGAACCGGAAA
>JAGQPW010000421.1 GCA_020426515.1 Planctomycetaceae bacterium
TACGTCCTCCGGGCCGAGGTCGTCACACGTGGCCAACGTCGCGGCCACGGTGGCCGATTCGTCGCGGAGCTGGGTCTGCCGGGCGGCCAGCGTGGCCTCGTCGATCGTCCCCGCGAGGTAGGCGTTCAGGAGCCGTTCCTGCATCGCCTCGATCTCAGCCAGCCGCTTCTTCTGCGCGATCCGCTGTTCACGCTGCACGTCGCCGATGTCCTTGAACGTCGCTTGCAGCGCCGTGTGGAACCAGTCAGCCAGTTCGTCATCCGGGATGCGGATCGTTTCCAGATCGGCGTGGATCGCATCTTCCAGATCATCCGCACGCCAGCGCACGACAGGATGCCGAAAGAGCGTGACACGCCTGACGACCTGTATCCCTTCGCCCAGATGCTGGTGAAGGAACTGAAGCGGAAATACCAGCTTTGGTGGAATGAGCATCGAATGGAGGACGCTGAACAAGACCTGTTTCTGGCCGGCTGGCAGGTCTATCAGGATGAAGAAGACGTCGGCCTGGCCAAGAACCGCATGAGGGATCGTGCGAAGAACCTGCTCCGCGACGCTGCCTCCGAGCGGAAGCATGAACCCAAGACGGGAC
>JAGQPW010000422.1 GCA_020426515.1 Planctomycetaceae bacterium
CGTATCCGGAACCGATAAAGCCTTTCGTGTACGTGGAATCGACCCAGTCGCCGATCTTGGCGGCGTCCTTGTCATCGACAATGAATCCGGTCGGTCCGTCGTTCTTGGTTTGCTCCAGTTTCTTGGTTGCGTCTTTGATTTGACGTTCCAGCGATGACAGTTCCGACTTGTGGTCTTTGATGGCTTGGCGATGTTCGTCGGTTGTCGGCAATTCAACGCGATTCCACGTGCTGACGTATTTCTGGGATTCGCCGTTCAGTGTTTGAGTGCTTTTGAAGATCCCGGCCAGCGCGTAATAGTCTGTCGTTGGGATGGGATCAAACTTGTGATCGTGGCAGCGGGCGCAACCGAGTGTCATGCCCAGAAACGCCCGGCCGACGGTGTCGATCTGTTCGTCGACCACGTCAAGAATCAGCTTTTCTTTCGCGCGTTCGCTGAGCATCTTCGGGCCCAACATCAGGAACGTCGTTGCGACCACGTTGTCATAACGCTGGGCATCCGATTCGGCCGGCAACAGATCACCGGCGACCTGTTGTCGAATCATTTCATCCAACGGGCGATCACTATCAAACGAATTGATCAAGTAGT
>JAGQPW010000423.1 GCA_020426515.1 Planctomycetaceae bacterium
GAGGAAGTGCTCCATGTGGCGCTCGAACATTCGAAGATCTTCCGCGATGCGGGGGGCGTGATTCTCCGTTCGCCGGGGAACTCACGGACACATCTTGATCCGGCAATTCAGGAAACCGATCCTCGATTCGGACCGCAGGCGGCTCTGAGCGCCTTTGATGCCACCTTTGCCGCAAGTCTGTTCTACGAGAACAACGACCGCGCGTTGAACAACGTCTTCTTTGGCGGCGGGACACGCGAGCTGGTGCAGAAGTCGGGCGTCTTTCAGGCACAGATCAACAAGCGGACGCCGTTCGGCAGCGAGTTCACGCTGCGGAACACCACCGAATACGACCAAAACAACGCCCCGGGGAACCAGTTCACCTCTGCCTGGGATACGAACTTCGAAGCCGAGTTTCGACAATCGATTTTGCGAGGGGCCGGGACCGACTTCGGTCGCATCGCGGGCACCAGTCAGGTTCCCGGAGTGTATAACGGAATCCTCATCGCCCGTACGAATACTGACGTCGCTCTCGCCGATTTCGAACTTGGTGTCCGTGATTTCGTGAGTGATGTGGAGAACGCCTACTGGGATTTGTACTTCGCCTAC
>JAGQPW010000424.1 GCA_020426515.1 Planctomycetaceae bacterium
GATCACTTCGCGGCGGTACCCGTTGGCCTCATCGAACAGCGAGTCAAACCGCACTGTCTTCGCTGGATCGACCCCCTCGAGAAAGATCTCGATATTGATGAGGACATTGTCCTTCCATGACTCCTCTCGATTGGCCAGCTTGACCACCAGATATTCCAAATCGCGAATCAAATCGTCGGAACTGGACAGACCTGTCACGAGTCGGGCGGGCGGAGTCTCCGCCGCAGCGGGAGACAGCAGCGTCAGCAATGCAAACAGTGCAGCCAGCAGGGAAAACCTCACGGCAGACTCCTTCCAAACCTTCAGCGATTTTGATGGGCGACGTCACGCACGTCCCCTGGCGCAGACCGACCAACTCCCACCGGAGATCGGCGATCGACGAATGTCAATACAGGCAGGTTGCGTGGACCTGACAGGCTGTAAAGGTAGAGAGTCCGGCACTTCGAGGCAAGATCGCCCGAGAGGGGAAACGCTGACGGGACATTCCCCAGTTTCGTCGTCGTGGACCGGACCAAGTCTTGACCATCGGTTTCCGGTCCCGTCTAGGAGGACTCAGCGGTGCAGTCGGCATTCCACGGGCAATCGCC
>JAGQPW010000425.1 GCA_020426515.1 Planctomycetaceae bacterium
CTATCCTGGGCAGGCGTCGGTGTTTGATCTCGACGATACGTACTCCTGGCGCGACATCGATTCCAAAACATCATTCATCGCTATTGCCGGTTTCGGAAGCGCTCAACGCACCACCACTCGGCTCTTTAATGCCGCGTTCCAGAAGCTCGAACTCAACGTCCGCTGCCTGCCAATCGAAGTCGGCGACGTGCAGAAACTGCAAAAGATGCTCGATGTTCTCAAGGTCCGCGCGATCGTCGCCAGCGGAGGACTGGGGCGGCGACTCGTCCCGCTCGCAGAACATGTCGACCAACACGATGCAAACAGCCAATACCTGAACCTGCTGCTCAAACGCGACGATGGCTGGCACGGCTACAACACATTGTGGCGTTCAGGCCTGAAGACTCTGGAGTCGGCACTGGGGGGTGGCGGCGACAACAAACGCCCCCTCGAACGGCAGAACGTCCTCATTCTTGGGAACGGCGGGATGGCCGAATCGATGGCCTACGCGGTCGGTCAGCGCAAGGGCCTGGTCAGCATTTGCGGTCCTGGCGATGAAGAAGCCCGCCGCGTCGCGCAACAGCAGAACTGCCGGTTCGTCTCGTT
>JAGQPW010000426.1 GCA_020426515.1 Planctomycetaceae bacterium
AGAATTCCACCATTGATAACAAGCACAACCGGATTATGAAACGCCCTCCAACAGAGTCTACTGGAATTGTCAGGCATATTGGAGTGCGGCTGCGACTGCGAGTTCGTCGCAGCGTTCATTTTCGGGGTGCCCGGTATGGCCCCGTACGACGGTGAACTTCACCTGATGCTTCTGCAGCAAGAGATCCAGTTGCTCCCAGGATTCCTGATTCTTGAGCGGCTTCCAGCTTTTCCCCTCGCGACGGCGCCACCCGTTTTTCTTCCAGTTGGGAAGCCACTCCTGGCATCCCTTGGCGACGTAGGTGCTGTCGGTAATGACTTCGACACGGGAGGGACGATTGAGAGCTTTGAGCCCTTCGATGAGCGCCTGAAGTTCCATCAGGTTGTTCGTGGTGAGAGCCGTACCGCCGGAACATTCCTTGACGGATTTGGTGACCGGATGACGGAGGATATATGCCCAACCCCCCGGACCGGGGTTCCCGCGACAGGCACCATCCGTATAGAGTTCCACGAACGGCGCGGATTTGGGAGAGCTGACAGGTTGCTCGTCGGGTTGAGAATCATCAGCCCGAATGTCGTCGGAAGT
>JAGQPW010000427.1 GCA_020426515.1 Planctomycetaceae bacterium
GGCGGTTTTACCCACGGAATGACGCGCGGCTTTCCGAGCCCGGGTGGTCGCCACGGCGATGACGGACTGAAAATCGGTCGCGAGGGACTTGGCCCAATTCAAGAGTTTTTGGATTACGCGAAACAGGAATCCAAACCCTTCTTTATCTGGTACGCGCCGTTCCTTCCGCATGCACCGCACACTCCTCCAGCGCGACTGTTAGAACACTATCAGCGGCAAGCACCTTCGCTACCGATTGCCAAGTACTGGGCCATGTGCGAATGGTTCGACGAAACGTGCGGTGCATTGTTGAATGAACTCGATCAGCGCGGCCTGCGCGACAACACAATCGTGATTTACGTGACAGACAACGGCTGGATCAATTTGGCAGATCGGTCAGCGTACGCGCCGAGGTCGAAGCGATCGCCCAATGAGGGCGGCATCCGCACGCCGATCATGTTGCGTTGGCCAAACCGAATCGCACCGGAGATGAACGTGACGACCTGCGTTTCTAGCTTAGACATCGCGCCGACGATTTTGCAGCTTTGTGGACAACCGGTACCGGACAGCTTGCCTGGAATTGATCTCACCAACGCTGAGTCGCT
>JAGQPW010000428.1 GCA_020426515.1 Planctomycetaceae bacterium
GGTGCGCGTCGCGAAATGTGTCCGCGTCCAGCTCCTCCAGTGGCAGGCCCCGTTCAATCGCGGTCGCAACCAGCTTGCCGACCAGATGGTGGGCCGTCCGCTGAGGCACTCCGTGCTGGATCATGAATTCCATCAGAGTGGTGGCATCTAGATACCCACGCCCCAATCCCGCGAGGATCTCGGGCCGATTCAATTCAGCTCCCGCCACCAGGGGCGCCGCCAACTCCAGGCAAGCCCGCACGGTGTCAACGGCCTCGAACAGCGGACGCTTGTCTTCCTGAAGGTCGCGGTTGTAGGCCAGCGGCAGCCCCTTGATCAGCATCAGCAGCGTTTGCAGTTGGCCGGTTACGCGGGCCGTCTTGCCTCGTATCAATTCCAAGACATCGGGATTGACCTTCTGTGGCATGATAGACGAACCGGTGCAAAACTGTTGCGGCAGCTTCAGGAAGCGGAACTCCGTGGTCGACCACAGGATCCACTCTTCGGCCCAGCCACTCAGATGCAGCGCGATCATGCTCAGCACAAACGTCAGCTCGACCACGAAGTCCCGGTCGCTCGAGACATCGATGCTGTTGGCCGCGACG
>JAGQPW010000429.1 GCA_020426515.1 Planctomycetaceae bacterium
TAATGCCCGAGATCCCCGAACCGGGCTCAACCGAAACCTGCGACACCGCCGGCGTGATTGGACCGGCCGTCAACGTGATAGCCTCGCTGCAGGCCACGGAAGCCCTCAAGATTCTCTCCGGGCAATTGGAACTGGTCGAACCGGCGCTGACCGTGGTCGATGTGTGGGAGGGGACGTGGCGAAGAATGAAGCTGCAACAGCCCGACCTGCGCGAACATTGCCCGGCCTGCAGTCAGGGTGAGCGACTGTGGCTGTCCGGCCATCGCGGCGGTCAGTCCGTCGTGTTGTGCGGCCGCAACTCCGTGCAGATTGCCCCCGGCGAGAGGCTGCGGAGTTCGCTCAAAGAGATGGCCGACCGACTACGCCAGGTGGGGACTGTGCGGGAGACCCCGTTTCTGCTGGTCTTCACCCCGCCAGTCGATGGTATTGAAATTACGCTGTTTGCCGATGGCCGAGCCATCATCTCCGGCACCGACGACCCGGCCCGTGCGCGGACGTTGTATGCGCAGTATGTGGGAGCGTAGGTTGTCGAAGCGGCTACTGCGCTGCTCCAAGAAGCCTCAGCGATTCGAGAGCTGCTGGC
>JAGQPW010000042.1 GCA_020426515.1 Planctomycetaceae bacterium
CCAATTGCAGGCTGATTTCCGGAGTGGGATTGGCCACCTGGATCTTCTTCCAGGACTCCAGGACCAGCTGTGACAGCTGGCAATCCCGACGTTCCAGCCGGATGGGAGCAGCGTAGTTGCGGACTTCTTCGTACAGCCGCTGCAGTTCCGACAAGGCCTTTTTGGCGCGATGGATCAATTCCACCTGTTGCTGGTCTTCCCCGATGTCCAGTTCCAGCATTTCCAGGCACGCCTGAGATCGTTGCAGTGCATTGCGGCTTTCGTGAGCCAGACCAGTCATCATCTGGCCGACGGCGGCCAGTCGCTCTGACTGCACGAGCTTGTACTCCGTTTCCTTCAGCTCGGTGATGTCGTTGCCAACGCTAAGGACTCCGACAACATCTCCATTGAAGTTCGTCAACCGTCGACCGGACCAGGTGATAATTCGCTCGCGCCCGGAGCGGGTCAGGATGGCATTGACGTTGTTGACCACCGGAGTCCCGGCGAGTGACATGTCGAATAGCTGTCGAATTGCCTCTCGGTCCCGATCCGGAATGAACGTGTCGAACCAGTTGAGTCCGACAGCTTCGTCGAGCGAATATCCGCTCAACTGTTCAAAATAGGGGTTGAATCGCTCAATGCGGCCTCGCGGGTCCAGCACCAGGATGATGGCGTGGGCCGTGTCGATCAGGCTGCGGCTGAAATCTCGCTCCTTCCGGATCTGTTCGGCAGCGCGGACCTGTTCGCTGATGTCGTGGATGATTCCGGTGAAGTACTTCTTGCCGTCCAGATTGACTTCACTCACGGCAAGGTCGACGGGGATCAGAGTGCCGTCTTTTTTTCGGGCCGTCACCTGCCGGCCAATGCCGATGATTCGGCGATGTTTCGTGCGGAGATAATTGGCGAGGTAACCGTCGTGTTCGTTCTGGTACGGCGGCGGCATCAGCATGGAGACGTTCTTGCCGAGCACCTCTTCACGCGTGTATCCGAACAGCTTTTGGGTTGCGGGATTGGCGTGCTCAATAATGCCAGATGTATTGATGGTGATGATGCAGTCGACTGCAGTCTCGACCACAGCTCGAAGGAACCCTTCGGCGGCGAACGAATCGGCAACTTGGTTGTTGGTATGCGGCGTGTTCATGGGCGTATCTTAGGTCGGCCTGCAATTGAACAATGCGTGTGCCAAACACGAAAACTCTCGGAAGTTCTTTCTAATCAGGCACGGGACGTGCGATACTGCACAGATCTGGATGGGGACCCCCACTGATCAGCACGCTGAGGAACTGATGCCGGACTTTTCACCAATCGATCTGTTGTTCGTGGAGGACGATGAGGACTTTCGCAGCATGGCGTCACAGTACATTACGCGCAAAGGCCACCATGTGTCTCAGTCACCCAATGGGCAGGATGCCTTGGTCCAGTTGCAGCGTCGGCGATTTGATGTGGCGATATTGGACATGAATCTTCCCGGCATTACCGGCTTGGAATTGCTGGACCGGTTACGTGAACAGCAGATTGAGACGGAGGTTATCGTCTTGACGGGGCAGGCCACAGTGGAAAACGCTGTGGAGGCGATGAAACGAGGGGCCAGCGACTATCTCACCAAACCTTTCCCGCTTGCGGAGTTGGAACAACGGTGCCTGATGGCCGCCCAACGCGGCCAGTTGCGGCGCGAGAATGAACAGCTTCGAGAACTGTTGCAGCGCGAGCAACCGGCTTCTCGCATGCTGGGCGAATCGCCCGCGATGGAGGATGTGTTCCACTTGATTTCGCGAATTGCTCCAACCGACAAGGCTGTTCTCATCGAAGGGGAGAGTGGCACGGGAAAGGAACTGGTCGCCCGGGCCATCCTGGAGCAAAGCCATCGTTGTGGCCGGCCCTTTGTCACGATCAACTGTGCCGCACTTCCGGAGTCGCTGGTGGAAAGTGAATTGTTCGGGCACGAGAAGGGGGCCTTTACGGGGGCCGCTTCACGCAAACAGGGACTGTTCGAAGTGGCTCACGGGGGGACGTTGTTCATTGATGAAATCGGTGAACTGGCACCTACACTGCAGCCCAAGATGCTGCGGATTCTTGAGGATGGAGTCCTCAGGCGTGTCGGATCGCATCAGGAGCGGCGTGTGAATGTGCGGATCATTGCCGCCACGAACCGTGACTTGAAGACTGAGGTTGAGGCCGGTCGATTTCGTGAGGACCTGTATTATCGCCTGAATGTGATGTCGATCATGCTGCCGCCGCTGCGGGAACGCGGGGATGATGTGCTGCTGATCGTGCAGAACATGCTGGGGACCGAGTGGGAACTGGACGAGGAGGCCCGCGCAGCCATCCTTGCCTATCACTGGCCAGGTAATGTCCGTCAACTGATCAATGCGATCGATCGGGCCATGGTGCTGGCCGACGACAAAGTTCTCACTATTGATGATCTGCCTCGTGAAGTGGCCGAAAGTCTCAATTCCAATGGAACCTGGTCTGCGCCCACAGGTTCCGGGGATTCGGCTTCAGTATCGTTTCAGTCCAAGGCAGAAATGCCCGCCGATGATCTGGCCTCCATTGAGCGGGCGCACATCGTGGCGGTCCTGCGAAAGGAGGCCGGGAACAAAGCTCGAGCGGCCCGGGCGCTGGGGATCCATCGGCGGAAACTGTATCGGCTCATTGAGCGGTTCCAGATCGACCTGGACCTGACGGCCAGTCCCCAATAGCGCGAGAGTGGCCGCAAAATCGCGCGCATGCAATCCGCTTTCTGGTGTGCGAAAAATGGGCGGCTGTTGTGCAGGTGTGGTCATCCGCGCGCCTGTGGCGGGTTGGGGCGCTGGACACGCAGGGTGTTCCGAATCCGTGACAATGTTGTCGGTGTCTTCAACTCTACGGGAGTTCGGTCTAGAATCAGGCGCTGCGGTGTCCCTGTTCCGGGCATCACACTGCTGACTGTGTCGACGAAAGTATCAACATGAGTGACCTTGATTCTCCTGTGGGCCGTATCCTCGTGGCTGATGACAACGAGCCAAACCGCGAGCTGCTGGAAGCCTACCTCAGCGGGGATGGGCATGAAATTCTCATGGCTGCAGATGGTCGGGAGACCTTGGAGAAGGCTCTGTCGGAGCAACCGGACCTGATTCTGCTGGATGTGATGATGCCCCGCTTGAGCGGATTTGAGGTCTGTCAGCAGTTGAAGCAGCAGGAAGCCACGCGAAATATTCCCATTCTGATGGTAACCGCGCTGAAGGAGCCGGGGGATATTGAGAAGGCGGTGGCTGCGGGGGCTGACGACTTTCTGACCAAGCCGGTCCACCGTCTGGAACTGAAGACACGAGTTCGTTCGCTATTGCGGGTGCGGCACCTGACGAATGAGCGAGATCGGCTGCTGGCGTATCTCGCGGAAGTCGATGCCGGCACAGACGTGCGTCCGTAGTTCTCGTTGGCGTCTGACGGGCGGAATGCTCGTTGTGAATTCAGCAGGCAAACGACGGTCGGTTCTCCCTCTGCGCGAAGTGCTGAGGGTTCTCTCCATACACGCGTCGTCACAGGTCGAGTTCACGGCTCTGATCATCAGCCCGGTGCCGGTGGCATCCAGGAGCCGTCATCTCTTCGAGGATGCGCGAGGTTCAACGCTTGGGGGCAGGAGTGCGCCACTGCCTCGGCGCGACTTCTGCTCAGCTGTTCTCTGAGGAGAAGCCCTGGAGCCGGAGTTCCGTTGCCGGTTGCACGTAAGAAATATCGTCCCGGCGTAGCTTCACCAACGCGTTTCCGCTGCTAAACTGATTCACATCAAGCATCTTTCATGGGTGCGTCCGTTCTCCGCTTCCCTTCTTATGTGAAATATCCATGCCTCTGAAAGCGACGTGTTCCAGCTGCGGCAAGACGTTTGGGGTTCCGGACAGATTTGCTGGCAAGCGATTCAAATGCAAGAACTGCGGCGAACCAGTGCAAGCCCCTGAGCTGGAAGCCGATGACGATTTGTTCGACGACATGGATTTCGGCGGAGGGGAAACGGTTCAGGAAGACCTACCGCCCAAGTCTCAGAAGTCTGGCAAATCGAAGAAATCGAAGAAGTCCAAAAAGGGCGGTGGCAGCCGCATTGCCGTCATTGCAGGAGCATCGGTTGCCGGGTTCTTTGCGCTCATGGTGGCCGTTGGGGTGATCGTGAAACTTGCTCCCTTGCTTGCCAGCATGGCCACACCTCTCAGCTGGCAGGAATACACGACTCCCGATGGCGTGGTCACGCTGCAGATGCCCGGCGCCGTGAAGACAGTGAAGGTGGGGATGGCTGCACCGGGGGCTCAAAGCCTGGGAGTGGAGACGCGGCGTTTCGCTTGTGTTGTGGTCATCGAACCGATTCCGGCACAAGTACGCGACATTCCCGAGGCGGAGATGATTGATGCGCTGTCATCTGCCATTGGCATGACCCCCGGCGTTTCCAATGTGGGAGGGCTGACGGTTGCTGGCAAGCAGGGAGTGCAATTCGATCGAGTGGTCGGGGAACTGCATTCGGAGGCCCGCGCGTTCAAGAGCGGCAACAATTTCTACACCGTGACGTTTGCCTATAAAGGCAGTCCCAATACAAGTGTCCGGGACAAATTGTTCAACTCGGTCCGGGTCAACGAATCGTCCGGCGCCATGCCGTGAATGCGGTATGAATCACTGCGAGTTGATGCGTCAGCCGCACCCGCTCGACACTCCGCGGAGTCTGCTTTAGAGTACCGCGCAGAGAGTGTCCTCCCGGCGTAATTCTGAATTGAGGAAGTAGTCATGGCGAAGCTCAGCATCGCGGATGTCGATGTCTCCGGAAAAACCGTTCTGATGCGAGTGGACTTCAACGTCCCGCTCGACAACGGGTGTATTACCGACGATCGCCGCATTGAGATGGCGCTCCCTTCCATTCGTTCGGTCCTCGACCGGGGCGGCAAGCTGATCTTGTGCAGCCACCTGGGCCGGCCCAAGTCCAACGACGACAAGAGCTGCAGCATGCAGCCAACGGCCGCTCGGTTGGGAGAACTGCTGGGGCGCCCGGTGCAGTTCGCTTGTGACACCGTCGGTGACGATGCTGCTGCCAAGGTGCAGAGCCTGCAGGCAGGTGATGTGCTGGTTCTCGAAAACCTGCGTTTCAACGATGGCGAAAAGAAGGGGGACAGCGAGTTCGCTGGCAAGCTGGCATCCTTCGCCGACATCTACTGCAACGATGCGTTTGGAACCTGCCACCGGACCGATGCGTCGATGTACGCCCTGCCACTGGCCATGGGCGACAAGCCCAAGGTGGTCGGTTTCCTCGTCGAGAAGGAAATCAAGTACCTGAAGGAAGCGATCGACTCACCGCAACGTCCCTTTGTGGCGATCCTCGGCGGGGCCAAGGTTTCGGACAAGATCAACGTGATCAAGAACCTGCTCAACGTCTGCGACAAGATCCTCATCGGCGGAGCCATGGCCTATACATTCTCGCTCGCTCAGGGCGGACAGGTTGGCAAGAGCCTCGTCGAAAAGGACAAGCTTGATCTGGCTCGTGAGCTGCTCTCCATTGGCGGCGACAAACTGGTTCTCCCTGTTGATACCCACTGTGGCGACGACTTCAGCGGCAGCTGCAACAAGGTTGTCGTGAAGGCTGGCGAGATTCCCGATGGCTTTGAAGGTCTCGACATTGGCCCCGAAACAGCCAACCTGTTCTCCAGCATCATTGCCGATGCGAAGACTGTCGTCTGGAACGGCCCGATGGGCGTATTCGAAATGCCTCCGTTCGATGCCGGAACCCGCGCTGTGGCCAATGCCGTTGCGAACTCCGATGCCGTGAGTATCATCGGTGGAGGTGACAGTGCCGCTGCCATTCAGCAGTTCGGTCTGGCCGACAAGGTCTCGCACGTGAGCACCGGCGGCGGAGCCAGCCTGGAAATGCTCGAAGGCCGTCCCTTCCAGGCTGTTGATGTGCTGACCGAGAAATAAGCGGCTCGCTGGCCTCACGATCAGCTGTCGGAAATTGAACAGAGCCTGCATTCCTCGCGAATGCAGGCTCTGTTTGTATGCAGCTGGTGAGGTGCCACCGGCTGCTCGTCAGCCAGTGCGAGTCCATGCCGGTCTATCGGGTGGCCCAAGTTGGTTTCCAACTTGGGGCGACGCAGTCGCATGAAGGTTGGCCGCAAACAGCACCTCCAAGGCCTGTCGGCCCCCAACGGTTGCGGGGCCACCGGGGTCACCCAGCGGAGTAACAGCCCCGGATGCCAGTGGAGCCCCATTCACTGGCTGACAAGCAGCCAGTGGCACCCAACAGAGCCCACACTCGATGCCACAGTTCCAGTGGCACCCGGCGCATGGTTAGGCAGCGTCATCATGGGTCAAAGTAAATCATGCTCTGCTAGAGCGTCACTCCAAATCACGTCCTTGCTCTCCTGGAAGTATCTCCGCAACACCTCCTGGACCTGAACGCTCTCAACCTCGCCGCGAGCAATCGCATCCAAGAGTAATCGTGAATCCCCTGAACTCATCTTCCTGGCGGACTCCACGTGACAGCAGCCATAGCCATCGAATGAAATCCTGCGAATGGAAACTGTGCCGGTATCATCCGTGTCGAAGTCCGCGAATACACTCCCTCCCTGCAAAGACAGACAAAAGCTGCATGGGCGGGTCGGCATCACCGGAAATGTCTCAACTGCGATGCTCATGGTGTGGTCGAGCGGCCTAACGCCTGCCGTAACCGGGCACGAACGGAAGACTTTAATTTCAGTTGCCGCGTGATTGAGTGATCCGGTTCACGGCTTTGTTATGGCTTGCTCAGTTTGATTTCGCCGAACGTCATGAAGACCAACGCCGTACCGGCTGGCCCACGGTAAGCACCGTTCGCCTCCCCTAATCGGGCCGCGACGGCGGTAAACTCCCAAGCTTCATCCTCTGTGCACTCTACCATTCTTTCGGTGTATCGGGACAAGCCGTTGTCCAATCCGAATTGTCTGGCTAAGGCAGCGTGCTTGCTGAGTGGCTCAGCAACTGACGGGTGATCCCAGCCCCAGAGGAAGGTTCCGTTCTCAGTGTTGTAGGTGCCCACGATTTGCATATCGGCCTCGGCGATGGCCCCATCGGCAAACGTGAAATTGATACGGCCAGTATCCTGATCGGCGGCCCAATTTTCCTCGTCACCGAGATGCCATGTCGAACTATGTGCCGCGGTTTGAGTGCGAAGCCCTTCAAGTGATTGTTGGATGTAAATCTTAGGGTCCATTTTTGCCTCGGTAGATGCTGAATCGGACAGGTCGGGCGAAGTGCCAGACGGTTGTAGATCGCACCCAAGCAGCATCACTGCCGTGGCAAGAAGTGGCAGGCGAGCGGCGATCATAGATTGAGCCATAACTAATTGATAGACAGAAGTCGGCTTCTGTGTATTGGGAGTTGACATTCTGTGTAACGCGACGGATCATCGTACGCTGATGGATTGGGGTTGTCAATCAGGGAGGGTGTGTTTCGGTCATCTTGCAGACTGCGGGGCCGCTCATGAAACCGGTTGTCGTCAACTCTCCTAAACTACTGGACAAGTTACGTTTACGACTGCGTGCCAGCCATTATTCGTATCGCACCGAGCAGGCCTATGTGCGGTGGGTGGAGAAGTTCCTGCGGTATCATCGGGGGCGGAACGGCGGGGTGTGGCGGCATCCGGCGGAGATGGGAAAGGCAGAAGTCGAGGAATATCTGACGTTCCTGGCTGTGCAGCAAAACGTGGCGCCCTCCACGCAGAATCAGGCATTCTCGGCGCTTCTGTATTTCTGGGGCCACGTTCTGGAACGCAAACTCCCGGAGATTCAGGCCAATCGGGCACAACCCAAGCAGCGTCTCCCGGTGGTGCTGTCGCAGGAGGAAGTTGCGAAACTGCTGCCGGAGGTCCGCCCCGGGCCGTACGGGTTGATGTGCAAACTGATGTACGGGACCGGCATGCGGCTGATGGAGTGTTGCCGCCTGAGAGTCAAGGACATTGATTTCGGTCGCCGGCAAATCGTGATTCGGCAGGGGAAGGGGGGAAAGGATCGCGCGGTGCCGCTCCCGCAGTTGGCTGCAGACGAGTTGCAGCAACGCGTGGAGGTTGCCCGCAGGCAGTTGGAGCGGGATGTGGACGAAGGTTTCGCCGGGGTGCCGTTGCCGAAGGCATTTCAGCGGAAGAACAGTGTGGCCAGTGTGAGTCTGGCATGGCAATGGGTGTTTGGTTCGGATCAACTCAGCCGCGATCCCCAAAATCCTGAGAGCCCGCTGGTGCGTTATCATCTGCATGAGAACAACGTGCAGAAGGCATTGTTGAATGCCGTTCGCCGCTGCAAGTTCCAGAAGCGAGTGACCTGCCACACACTGCGCCACAGCTTTGCGACACATTTGCTTGAGAACGGCTATGACATTCGCACCGTGCAGGAGTTGCTGGGACACAGGGATGTCTCGACGACGATGATCTACACGCATGTGCTGAAGGTGGAGGCCGGCGCAGTACGGAGTCCGCTGGACGTGGTGGGATGAGAGCCACGTGACCAAACTGAGATGTGTCGGCATGCGGGGGCATGCCCTACGGGGCTGTTGCTCGGGATCGTTCTGCGCTCGGCGTTGACCGGGCTGGTCATCGACGCCATTCTGAGGTTGGTGCCGCTGCCTCCGGGGACGTGGGCGGTGGGCAGAGTACTTGTTGACCGCCTTGGAATCTGGAATCTCGCGATGGTGCTTTCGAACGAACAGGAGCAGAAGCTGACGCGGTTGTGTCGGCGGCTGGTGGATCAGTCGGCCGCGCGAGTGATTGTGCCTGCGCAGCAACCGGAATCGGGGTTCTGGTTTGGGGGCGGGAACATGATCACCGGAGGCGATGGCGCCCTGTACGTGGTCGGTCGATACCGCAATCGGGGAGATTCGCGACTGGGGACCGGGGCGGGAGAACGGGGGCTGGAACTGGCCATCTTTCGATCAGGTGACCAGGGAGCCACGTTCGAAAAAGTCGCGAGTTGGACCAAGGCTGACCTGAATGTGGGGGACACGACAGTGGTTTCCATTGAAGGAAGCGCCCTGCTGAAGTCGCATCGCGGCGTTGAGCTGTTTGTCTCCACCGAGAAAGATGGCGTGGGCTACCCGGCCGGGTTCGAAGATTTCCTCAAAGAGGGGACCGGAGTGTGGAGCATTGATGTGCTGCAGGCGGATGCGGTGGAGGGGCTGAAGGCTGCGAAGGTTACGCCGGTCTATGCGTGCAGCGATCCGGCCTGGCTGCATATCAAGGACCCGTTTGTGTATGTCGATCATGCCGATACGGATTACCTGTTGTTCTGCTCGCATCCGTTTTGCTGGACGAGTTCGAATACCGGGTATCTGACCAGGCTGCCCGGGGAATCGGATTTCAGCGGGGCGGTGCTCGACTTCTTCCCGCGTGGCGTGACATGGGATGTGGCGATGACGCGTGGAACGGCAGTGGTTGATGTCCCGCAGGTGGGGGCTTTTTCCGGGCAGCAGGTGTCGCTGATGTTTTACGATGGCGGGGAATGTGTGCGGAATCTCGAAGAGCATTCCGCCGCGGTGAAGCGTCCTCGCGGGTATTCCTGTGAGGAACTGGGCGGAGCGGCGTACTTTGTGGATGGTCATCTGGCGCAGACTCAGCGGCTCTCGAAGTATGCCCCGCTGTTCGTGAGTCCGACCGGGACCGGTTGCAGCCGGTATGTCGATGTGCTGAAAACTCCCGAGCGATGGTACGTGACCTGGCAACAGTCGCAGGTCGATCTGTCGCAGCCTCTGGTGATGAACGTGGTTGAAGTCAGCGAGATTGAAGAACTGCTGAGTTAGCGGGGATTCGTGTCGGGCGAAGGTGACGAAAGAGGCCACTGCTGAGGTCGCAGAGAACGCAGAGGAATAGAGGCGGGGCCGCGAATTTCAGTGTCAATACTCGCATCGGACGGATGTCTCTTTTCAACTTCGTCGGATTCGCGGCAGGCTTCCCGCTGAGTCGACGGCATTCTACGATGCGTCGGCGGTGACGATCGATTGGAATCGACCCATGTGAACCGCAGGCAGAACTCAGGAGTATGTTGTGATTGATAGTGAGCTGAGAGAATCCATTGATACGCTGCTGGAGCGGATTGCGCAGCTGAAAGAATCTCTCGACTATGCCACCAAGACGGACCGCGTCGCCGAGATTGATGCCCTGATGGCTGAGCCGAATTTCTGGGATCACCAGGAGCAGGCGCAGGAGCTGATCGCGGAGATGCGCCGACTGAATTCCATCATTCGGCCCGTGGGCGAACTGCTGTCCGGGGCGGACGACCTGGGCGTGTTGATTGAGTTTGTTGAGGCCGATGAGTCGCCCGAACTGTACGACGAACTGACTCAAACCGTGCAATCCCTGTACGAAAAGCTCGAAGCAGTGGAGCTGCAGGCGAGCATGAAGAATCCGGAGGATGCCGGAAACGCGTACCTGCAGATTCAGGCCGGGGAAGGGGGGACGGACTCCGCCGATTTCGCCGAAATGTTGATGCGGATGTATCTCCGCTGGTGCGAACTGCACGACCTCCAGGCCGAAGAAATCGACATTTCTGAGGGGGAAGAAGCGGGGATTCGAAACGTCACGCTGCTGATCAAAGGGGACTATGCGTTCGGTTACCTGAAAGGGGAGACGGGAAATCACCGTCTGGTCCGGATGAGTCCGTTCGATTCAGCGGGACGCAGGCATACGGCATTTGCCGCTGTCGATGTGACCCCGGACTTGGGAGATGCGGCGGAAATCGACATCGACTGGGAAAACGACGTTCGTGAGGACGTCTACCGTGCGAGTGGCGCTGGGGGGCAGCACGTGAATAAGACGAGTTCCGCGATTCGGTTAACGCACTTGCCTACCGGAGTGGTGGCGGCGTGTCAGAACGAGCGGAGTCAGCACCAGAACCGGGCACTCGCTCAAAAGATGCTGGTGTCGAAGCTGTATCAGATGGAAGTGGATCGCCGGGCTCAGGCGACGGCGGCTCGTCGCGGTGAGAAGTCGAAGATTGGCTTTGGTGGGCAGACCATTCGCCACTACGTGCTGCAGCCTCAACAGTTCGTGAAGGACGACCGGACCGATCTGAAACAGTCGAATCCGCACGAAGTCCTTGATGGAGCGCTTGATCCGTTCATTGATGCCTATCTGCGGTGGAGCATCGCCAAGTAATGATTTTCGGTTGAATCAAAAGAAATCAGCTCGTGCGGATCATTGGTTCCGCACGAGCTGATTTTGTCATGGTCGACTTCCGTGAATCTACTGGGCCCGCACCTGAATCTTGCGTGGCTGGGTTCTGGGCGTACGGGGCAGCCGCACTTCCAGGACACCACCATTCAATTTGGCGGTGATGCCTTCGTGGTTCACATCTTCGCTGAGGATAAATGATCTCAGAAAATCGCCCATCTGGAATTCCTGATGAACGAGATGCTCATCGCCGGGGAGTGCGGTCTGGCATCGTCCAAACAGAGTGAGCTGGTTGTCCTGAATCTGAAGTTCAACTCCCTCCGCCGTCACGCCGGGCAAGTCAGCCAGCAGGACGAGCCCATCCTCGGCTTCGTAAATGTCGATGGGGGGCGTCCGCAGCCAGCGTGGTTTGGAATCCTGGGGGTCCGCCGGGGCTTTGGCTCCATTGGCTGGAACCTCGGGGGAGTTGATGGGGAGATGTCGGGTGTCGTTATTGTCGCTCATGCGCCACCTCCGTTGCTTTGAGGGGGTACGTTGGCCTGCGGCTGCACCGCTGTATTTCGTTCGCCAGTCTCGACAGACTGCACAACGCTGATCCGCCTTGGCTCCGTGACCGGGACCTTGGGGAGGTGCAATTTCAGCAGTCCGTTGACGAGTTCGGCCTGAATGTCGTCATCGCGGACACGGTCTGGCAGAGCGATGGAGCGTTCCCATGTTCCCTGCAGGCGCTCGCTGCGGCGGAACTTGTCTTCTGCGACTTCGCTGCTCGCCTGCCGCTTGGCACGGATGGTGAGTGAGCCACCGGCGATGCTGACATCGAGGTCTTCTGCCTGGACGCCCGGCAATTCGGCGACGAGCAGAAACTCCGATTCGAGTTCATACAGATTGAGTGCCGGGAATGGCCGACCGAGTCGCGGGCCATAACTGGCCTGATCAATCCGGCGCAGCCAGCGGTCCATTTCCCGTTCAAGATCCCGAAACGCTTCGAGGGCACTGCCCCAACGAAAGACGGCCATGAGTCTGCCTCCTGTTCTGCGACATCAGGGTTGAGTCACAGGGAAGGTAGTAGCAGTTGGCGTGCCGAAACAATGCCGGGCTGTGGGGTGTTGCTGTAATTGGAATACACAGCTTCGGTTACGTTCGACTTGCGGCAAACGTCCAGCCGTTGAAACAGGGACCGTTGACTGCCATTGTGGCATCGGATCGCTGTCCGGCGCGGGACCGTCAGAACGACATGACGCTGTTGTCCAAACGGAATCCAATCTATTCGAAGGTGACTCCGAGCAGGCTGTGCAACACGAGTAGGAACAGCCTCGCATTCGCCATGCTGGCGTAGTTGAAACTGAACTTGCCCTTGCGGCTGAACCACTTGGCATCGGCCGTCTTGAACGAGAAGGTTCCGCCGCCGATGGAAATGTGCTTGAGTGCTTCCCCGTCGACACGTTCTTCGTTGGTGCCAAAGCAGAATTCCATGAAGCCCGGGCCGACGCGGACGGCATCGCGTTTGTTGACCTTGAACTCAACCGAGCCGTGCTTGTCGAGTTCGGCCTGCAGTGAGTCGAGCAGGTGGTTGCTCCAGGCGTACTCGGCATTCATGGCGAAGTAATACGGATCGTGTGTCTTGGGCGTGCCTGCCTGTGAATTGAATGTTCCCTGCAGGTTGAACACCTTTCTGCCCTGGGCATTCTCCCAGCGATAGAAGTACTGGGTGCCGGTGTACACGCCGTTGTAGTAGTGACGGGTCTGTCCGGTATACAGGTCGGTGGCTTCGGTGAACTCGAACAGTTCCTCTTTCGGTTCTGCCTCGCGTGATCCCCTCAGTGTGTAACGGGCGACGCCCTGTTTTCCGACAAACGAACAGGACTGTTTGAACGATGTGACATAGTAGACCAGCGCCAGCCCCAGCAGTCCGAGAATGCCTCCCAGGATGTTGCCGACGACATCGTTCCCCGGGTCCATGGCCTTGAGGGCGAACCAGGTACCGCCCCACAACAGCAGGGCGATTACCAGAGCAATGATCATCCGGACGGTTGGATTCCAGGCGTCCTTGTCGGTGCGCAGGGTGGAAAACGCAGAGACCAATTCGCCAATCTCGGTCGGTGGAGCGGCAAAGAATTCCATTTGCGGCGGGATCGGCTCATCGGCATGAGTTACGGTCCCTTCCGGGGCGACCCAGGCGACGTCGCGTGCTGCTTCATCAAATTCGGCCATCCGTCAGTGCTCCCGATTGTCGTCCTGTCGCTGTTGTCGATGGTCTAATAACGGGCGAGGTCGCCGTTGCCGGATGTCAGGTTGAGTTCGGAAGCGTTCTTCTGCGCCTGGGCGACCAGCATCGAGAGGTCGCTGCCCAGGGCGATGAACTGCCAGCCTTCGGCAATCCGCTGTTTCACAACGTCAACCGATTGAACGTGCAGGCCGACCGGGGTTCCGCACTTTTTACCCGCCGCGAGAATTCGCTGCAGCATGGCTTCGAACGCTTCCGGAGACGGGTCGGCCCCATCGGGGGTTCGCATCTGTGCCCGCAGGTCATTGGGACCGACAAAAATGGCATCACATCCGGGAAGGCTGTAAATCGCTTCTGCATTCTCAACGCCGCGAGGCGATTCGGTTTGCAGGATCACAATCACTTCATCGTTGGCGTGCTTGTAGTAGTCCCCGGCAGTGGCGCCGAAATTCAGTGCGTGCAGGGCCCCGCCGACGGAACGATTTCCATAGGGGGGATACTTGGCCGCGGCAATGATTGCCTTGGCCTGTTCCACGGTATCGACCATGGGAGCAATAATGCCGTAGGCACCGGCATCGAGCACCCGCTTGATGTGATCGTGGCGCCCTTCAGGGACGCGGGCCAGCGGGACGCAACCGGCATCGGCGATTGCGGCAAACAGGGCGGAAGCCTGAGACCAGTCGATCGGGGAGTGTTCGAGGTCGACCGTCAACCAGGGGAATCCGACACGAGCGAGCAGACGGGTGGCGGAAAGTTCACCCAGACTGAGCCACGTACCGACTTGAGGATGGCCAGCTTGAAGTGCCTGTTTGACGGAATTCCTGCGCATCGTTGAGGGGACTTTCTAATCGGGTCGTGACCGGGCAGATGAGACAGCCTTGCATGATCGCGAATCCTTACTGGAGTGCAAGTGGGAATGAGCTTGCTGGCCGCGATGCTGCAAGGAGGGGCCGGCAGCGGGTAGACTGTCGCCACACCCCAATGGAGACGTTTCATGCTTCGACCAATCCTCATTGTGCTGCTGCTGGCTGTTGAATGTGCCTTCGTTCACGCGGCAGATGCTCGCCCCAATATCTTGCTGGCCATCAGTGATGATCAGTCGTGGCTGCATGCTTCCGCCTATGGTTATCAAGCTATCAAGACCCCGGCGTTTGACCAGGTGGCGAAGCAGGGAGTGTTGTGCCGCAACGCGATTGGAGCATCACCGGGATGCAGCCCGTGTCGAGCCGCACTTCTTACGGGACGCCACTGCTGGCAGGTGGCTGAGGCGGGAACCCATGCCAGTTCGTTTCCCAGAAAGTACGCCACATTCCCGGAGCGGCTGGCCGAGGCGGGTTACTTCAGCGGCTTCACAGGCAAGGGTTGGGGACCTGGAAACTTTCGCGTCGATGGGCGCGAGGAGAACCCTGCGGGGGCGGCCTACTCCAAACTGAAGACGAAGCCACCTTACAAAGGAATCAGCGGCACCGACTACGCCGCCAACTTTGATGAGTTTCTGAAGGCGCGGCCGGAGGGACTGCCGTTCTGCTTCTGGTATGGGGGGCATGAACCGCATCGAGGATTCGAGCAGGGAGCCGGACTGAAGTCAGGCAAGAAGCTGGAGGATGTTGTTGTGCCTCCGTTTCTTCCGGACACACCAGAAGTGCGGTCCGATATTCTCGATTACTGCGTCGAGATTGAGTGGTTTGATCAGCACCTGAAACGGATGCTCGATTTGCTGGAGGAGCGAGGAGAACTCGACAACACACTTGTGATTGTGACCTCGGACAATGGCATGGCGTTTCCACGTGCCAAGGCCAATTGCTACGAATACGGAATTCACATGCCGCTGGCGATGTGCTGGGGCAACGCGATACCGGCCAATCGCACAGTGGATGATTTGATTAGTTTCGTGGATCTGACGGCGACAATCTACGATGTCGCCGGGATTCCAGTGGATGACTCCGGCGATGTCGGCAATCCATTGTCAATTTCTGGGCGCAGCTTAAGGCCGCTGCTCTGCAGCGCAGAAGAAGGCGTGATTGACCCGACCCGACTGGCTGTGTTTTCGTCACGAGAGCGACATTCGTCGTCGCGCTACCAGAATTTGGCGTATCCGATGCGAGCGATGCGGACAGCAGACCGTCTGCTGATCTGGAATGCCCGGCCTTCACGCTGGCCAGCGGGGCCATCGCAAGTCATTGTCAAAGGGGAATTGTCCGCTCCACATACTGCCTATCACGACATTGACGGCTGCCCCACGTTGACGTTTCTGGCCCAGAATGCGGACGATCCGGTGATCGGACCATTCCTGCAACTCGCCGTGCAGCGTCGACCGGAATGGGAGCTGTTCGACATCATCAGCGATCCCGGCTGCCTTAAGAATCTGGCGACAGATTCGGGATACGCTACTGAGCTGGAAACGCTGCAGGAGCAACTCCAGAACGAACTGCTGCGGACGGGGGATCCCCGCGTGGTGAATCCCGATGGTGGAGAAGTTTTTGAAACCTATCGGCGTTATTCGTCCATTCGCAAATTTCCCGAACCGGACTGGGCGCGTGAAGATCGCGAGGCAATGGAACAGGATGGCTGGGTGTCGCTGTTTGATGGTCAGACATTGAAAGGCTGGAAAGCAGCCGGTCCGGAAGGTTCGTTTGAGGTGGTAAATGGAATGATCCGCGCTCAGGCCAGTGCGGATCAGGCGCATCTCTTCTATGTGGGGCCCGACGGCAAGGCGGACTTTCGCGATTTCGAATTGCGGATTGATTGCCTGGCCGAACCGGGAGCCAACGGAGGAATTTACTTCCACACTTCCTGGCAGGAAACCGGATTTCCGAATGATGGTCACGAAGTGCAGGTCAACAATTCGCATCACAATCGCACGAAAACGGGAAGCCTGTTTTCAGTGGTGGATCTGGTGGAGTCACCCTATGAGGGCGATGTGTTCTTCAATGAGCACATCACCGTGCGTGGCAAGCATGTGACAATTGCCGTCGAAGGGAACCCTGTGGTGGATTACACGGAGCCAGCGGACTACCAGCATCCGAAATACCTGGGCCGCAATGTCGACCACGGAACGTTCGCACTGCAGGCACACGATCCAGAGAGTGTCGTGTACTACCGGAACATCTGGGTGCGTCCCCTCAAGTAATGGCGACGATACGTCAGTTTCCGGAAATGGATTCGAGTCGCAGCAGGATCGCGACTTGCAGTGCTGCGCACGTGACGATCGTGACGTAATAGCACGGAGCAACCTGAACCGACTGGTGGAAATTCCCTTCGCGGATCAGCAGCAGCATGGTTCCTGCCACGGAAAACACCACGCTGCCGATGATACACAGCAGTCCAGTCGCCAGGGCGAGTGAGCCCCATTTGACGAACAGGGAGCAGAGCACCGTCAGATGACAGAGAACGAGAAACAGCCCCACGCCCAAAACCATTGCCGGCGAGAAAAACGTCTTCTCCGCAGAGGAGAGGTCACCGTGCAAAAACGCAAGTAACAAGGCCACGGCAAGAGTTGGAGCCACTCCGAGTAGACAGCCTGTGATTTTCGAGTAGCTGATGGAAGCAATGGAGTGAGGCAGCAGCAACAGGTTGGCCAGTGTGCCTTCCTTACGCTCGATGTGGAACAACAGGGACGAGGCGAACAGCAACTCTCCCCCGGCAATCAGGAACAGGGAAAGTTGCAGCGTTTGCCATGGGGAAAGGTACATGAATTCATGGCACCAGTCGGTCTTCCACCAGAACAGCAGGCCGAGCAGCGGAATCAGCAGCAGTTTGAGGCCCCATACGGTGAATCCGCCTGCGAGAAAGTGAAAATCCTTCCAGATGATGGGAGCGCTTCGGGGGCGTGACACAAGTTGCAGCCAGCGGCTCTTCGAGTGATGGACTGGCTCCAGTCGTGGCGGCGCTGTGACATCGGCATCCCAGATGACTCGACGGAAAACGATCCAGGCGCAAAGGAACGCCAGGCAACCGATGATCAGGCTGCCTGTGGCCTGGGCACTCCACAACCCCCCGGAATATCTCAGTTGCTGCACGTCTTCGAGTCGATTCAGAATTGACCAGCCTTCGTGCAATTGCAGCAGCGTATCGAAGGTTATCATCCAGCCGGGGGGCAGTTGGGCGCGGGAGGCAAGGATTTGGCCATAATAGTGCAGGGCCGGGATGGCCCCCAGAACCGTGAACAGCAGCAGAACCGCAATCAGGACAGCCTGTGTGCTGCGATGCGAACAGGCCGAGGCGAACAGAGCCAGATTTGCCACCAGAAACAGGTACATGGCCAGTGCGATGTAGGTGGCGGCAATTTGAGTGACCGTGATGCCTCCCAGCGTCAGTGCGAGCAGGGCGAATGGAAACTGAGCCGCAAACACGAGCCAGGCGGAAAGGATTCGATTGGTGGACTTGCCCAGCAGAATGGAGAAGGGGGAGAGATCCGCGAGCAGCAACAGCCCAAGGGTTCCCTCTTCCCGTTCCTCGGTGATCGCGGTCACGAAGTGCCCCAGTCCGGCCAGCGTGATCAGCACGACTCCCAGCAATGACATGTTTCGAAAGAAAACCAGGCCGGGGGCGGAGAACGGACTCCCCTCAATATGTGCCGCGACGAGCATGATGAGGATCAACAACACGCTGGCAATGCGAATCGCGTGCGGGCCGCGCTTCTTCGCATCGGCTCGCAACGAACGTTGCAGGAGTGCTGTTGTTCCGTGGTACATGTTGCAACGTGGTTGAGTCTGGCTGGAGAAGAAATCAGCGCAATGATTCCGATCCGGTGGGATAGTCGAAGGTGAACAGGAGTGTGCCCCGCTGGTCGGGAAAGTCCGCACTGGGCACTTTGAAATCGTCCGGAAGGGACCTCTGAATCAACAGACGGACCTGCCCTTCAGGCACGCGGCATCGCCGTTCATCGACCGCAGCGGATTGTTGAAATGCGGCGGCAATCAGCAGCGGACGAATGCGTTCCAGAATGACTTGCTCCGCTTCGGGGATGTCACTTTCAGCTGGCGCTGAAGTTCTCCACATTCCGAGCGGTCCGATAGATTGTTGATCCGCCGGAGTGATGATTCCGGAAATCCCCATGCTGCGATGTTGGCGACTCAGTTTCCAGACGGCTTCGCTGATATCCAGGGGATAAGCGACGTCGCGGTGGACGAGCCAGGCAGCGATCGCGCTCTTATCAAAGTCTGGACCGGGAGAAACCTGGGCACTCTGAACGGCGTTCGCGGTCTGCTCGAAGTTCGCGAGGTGCGGGCGCTGCAGCGACGAAGTGACTCGATTGCGCTGATACAGTCCCAAGGTTGATGCCGGAGCCATGTCCATGGTGAGTTCGTTTGTGGAGCAGTCATAGCTTCCGGGGAAGGCCTCCAAGTCGTTGAGGCCATGCACAGCGGCTCCGTTTCCAGCAAGTGTGAGATGGTAGGTTCCATCGCTTCTTGCACAGGCCATGGTCCACTGAGTGACATCGAACACTCCCTCTTCGAGCTCACGCGCGGCACCAAGGCTTCGCAGTCGATTGAATTCATGGCCTCCCACCTGTCCGAGACCGACAAACAGGGCGGAGAAGATCAACACCGATCCGAAGAAGGTGATGTAGAACCAGCGGACTTCGGCGTGATCCTGTCCCAGCCGGTAACAGACGGGAAACAGCGTCACCAGATAGCACGCGACGGCGAGATAGATGAGAAGCCACGGGCGCTTGAAGATGGCCAATTTCCGCAACTCGCGTGAGGCCCATTCGTGCCGTTGCCAGCCGACGGCTTCAGTCGGCGGCATATAGCCGTATTGATTGAGCATCGTGGATCGACCCGTCGCCGAAATGGATGGTCGGTCGTCGTTGAACAGCAGGTTTCGCGCGGCATCAATGTCGAGGTCTTCCAGTGTAAACGGCAGACGTTTGACGACTCCGGCGCCGACAGAATACTCATTCGATTCCTGATTCAGAAAATCCATGCCGGACGGAAATCTCGGGTAGCTTCCCTGACTCGTCTTCAGCAGATAGACGCGTCCGCCCCCATTGAGCCATTCACGCAGCGTACGGACGCGGGCACCGGTCCAGAAGGGAACCGTGTGGAAAATGACTCCTCTCAGACTCGCTGTTCCGGCGAGATTCTGAGGGAAGAGTTCCTCCGGCATTCTGCGCAGTGGACTGGTCGTCGACAGCACGGTGTCCGGATTGTAGATCAGCACGGTCGGACGAGGACCTGCGGCGGGAGTCTGGAGTTCCAGGGTGCCGAATTCGCCGCCGCCCCAGTCCAGAAACCATCCCTCCAAGCTGTCGTTCAGCATGACAGTAAACTGGACCCACCGCGATTCCTCAGGACCGAGGGCGACGTCCAGTTGCAAAGGAATCCCCAGCGGCTGTCTGCCTGGGAGAACCTGCGTCAATCGAAGAGGACCATTCCAGGGATTGGAGGAGACGTTGTGGACCTTGAGGGAAAGGAGGTTGAACTCCTGGAGCTGAATGTTGTTGTCAAAGCCCCACCGGACTTCCTCCAGATGCAACAGCGACGGGTCAGAAGGGGGGGGCGACTCGGACGCGCTGCAAATGGTCGCGCAGCACAGGCCGCAGACCATCAACAGGTGAGCTGCGATGCTTCGACGTGAACGCTGTGGAGTGGTGACCTGTGACAATCAGAAGGCTCCGACAAGCTCGCCGTCGGCCCGGTGAGCAATACGCTGCAGGATGGCGGAGTCCACATAACAGCTGATCACTCGGACGGAGCCGTCGACGAAACAGAAGTTGGCCGCGGCTCCATGCGCGCTCCCAAATGTGCCAACGGTAAGTAAGGGGTCCGTCTTAACCTCACTGTCCGGATTCAATGGCTCCGGCGCAGGCTGAGGATCATAGTAGTTGCGGGTGAAGATCTGGAATGACTCTCCACCGGGGTTGTTGAAATCACCAATGTTTCTCAGCGTATTGCGATCTCCCTGAATCCAGGACATTTGACCTCCAAGTTCGCCCAGCATGAGTGTGTGCCGAGTGCCATCAGTCACATCGCGCAGTCGAGTGCGGCTGTTGAGATACAGTACGCCATTGTTGCTGGTGTCGATGGGGGCTTCGGTGTCGTGGTGACAACCGGCGTAGCCGCTGGCTCCGGCCGCTGAGGGGCACTGGAGTATCGGCACTCCGTAAGCCACCAGCATGGCGTCCGGCTGATCAAAGGCCCCTCGCGTGAAGTCGAATCGGTTGTAGGCATTGGCTTCGTCAAGATAAGGCAGCAGCTGAACGATCCAGCTGAGCTTGTAGCCTTGTGCATCCGACTTGACCGGACCGGAAGCATCGATTGTTCCGGGGGGCAACGTGTGATGGGCGTGATGGTACGCGTGCATGGCGATGCCGAGTTGCATCAGATTATTGGAACACGTGCTGCGCCGGGCGGCTTCTCGTGCCTGCTGAATGGCGGGGAGCAGTAATGCGATGAGGATGGCAATGATGGCAATGACCACCAGGAGTTCAATCGCGGTGAAAGCGGATCGTCTGGACATGGGAAGACCTCAAGGCAACAAGGAGGACCTACTCTGATGCGGATGGCATTGGAGCGGCCCATGTGTGATTGCGTTCAACACGCACCTGGGCTGTGACGGGGGCATCGCGTGGAAGCAGAACGGCAGCCAATGCGCGGTGCCGGTCCGGGGTTGATCGCGTAACGGTGAGGAGGACATGGGCCTGGCCGTGCCCCGGTACGTCCACGGTCCATTCCCCTCCTGGGTAGTCGGGATTTGATTTGCAGCGGGAGATGGCGATCCCCAACGCCGATTCAGCGAGGCAGTCGGCCTGCGTCCGCACTTCGAATCTTGCTGCCGATTTGTAGCGTGTGAGCGTGCTGCGCACTGCGGTGGTCAGGATTGCGGTGGACAGCGTGAGCACGATGACAGCCATAATCAATGTATGGCCTCGGCGTGGCGATGGAGGCAATTTGTTGGAGAGGGAGGGCCGTTTCATGAACCCCTCCGGCCTGGGACGGCTTCAATGACGGTTAAATACGGACCGGGAAGCAGAACGCGAAGTCTTCCCGACTGCTCGTCGAAACGTGGATCCGACTCACCAAGACGGAACAGATTTCGTTCGAGCGGATGCATCGCATCTGCGCCGGCGATTACGCGGCGGACTCCCCCTGTCTCGCAGTGGTATGTAATCAACGTTCCCTCCGGCAAAGTCAGGGTCAGCTTGTCAAATGTCTCCGGAGAGTTCGCAGCCGGGATCAGTTCAAAGTTGACCGCGTCATGAACATCATTGCGGAACCGCTCGGCGAATCGTTCGCAGCTCAGGGCGTGAGCCGCGTGGCTGGCTGAACTGGTGTCGAATCGCAGCAGGAGCGAGAGGATCTGAATCGCCAGCACAGACAGTGTGGCCAGCATGGTAATCGTGACCGACAGTTCGATCAGCGTCCAGCCGCGCCGAGGGATGTGCGTGGTTGGACGATGTGCCCTTTGCCGGCAGCGCTGGCTTGCGATCATCGAGCCACCTCAGCGGGTTGAGGGATCCAGTAGCACAGGATGACCTGTTCACGAGGCTGGTTGGGGGCGGGGAGCCAAGAGAGCTTCAATTCGACTCGGCGTGTTTCCGCGAAGTCGGGATCGTCGGTAATGTGTTGAGCAAACTCACACTCCGGCAGCAGGGCAAGTGTTTTCGGTGATGGAGTGAGTGGGTCTGCGGATGTCTGGTAGAGACCTTGCTCGGCGAGATTCCTCAGCTCGACAATCGCCAGATCGCGCTGTGCCATCTGATCCTGAACCGCCGACAGTCGCGCGATGACCGGTGTGAGGGATGCGAAGAAGGTTCCAAACAGCGCACACGCCACCATCGACTGCAGGAGGCTGAACCCCCGCCGTTGGGAGTGACGATTGTGTCGCCGCTTTATGCTGGCTCTTGCAATGGCAATCATGAAAGGTCCTGCAGCAGTTTGATGAGCGGCATAAACGTTCCGACACAGTAAAACAATGCGAACGCTCCGAGGGTTAGGATCAGCAACGGTTCGGCGAGTCGAATGAACCAATTCGCGATTTCGCGTCGTCGCTGCTGGATCCGCCGACTCAATGCATGCAATGTCCAGGGGAGATGATCAAGGCGAGACGCCGCTTCAATGGCGGCTCGCTCTCTGCGCGTAACCAGCCCTTCCGCGAACAGAGCTTCCGCAAGTGGGTCACCCGATCGCAGACGCATCTGCAATCGTTCCAGTCGTCGCCGTTGTGGATCAACAAGCTCGGACACGGCGAGGGATTCCAAAGCATCGGGCAGTGGACTTGATCGGGCGACTCCATTGCTGATTTGATCGAGCAACTGAGGGCTCTCCATTCGCGGAAACCAGCGGAGCAGCCACCGCAACCGTCGATGGTTGCCGCTCGCCAGTCGCTGAATGAGCAGCACACCGCCGATTGCGAGCGTGAGTAGAGGCGCGAGGAGAAACCAGTATTTCGCCAGTAGGTCACCGACATGGATCAGTGCGAGTGTGACATCGGGCAACTCAACGCCAAAGCCCAGGAAGATTTCTTTGTGTTTGGGGATGATGTAGTACATCACAAACGTCAGGACCTGCAGTGCGGCCAATCCGACAATCCACACGTAACAAGCCGTCGCGAAGACTGACTCCTGCGTGATCGACGTGGTGATGTCCCGCGTGTGGCGGACTGTGATTTCAGGGAGTGCTTCCTTCAGATAGCCCCCTCGCTCGGCGGCATTGATGCTGGCGACCAGATTGGGGCTGAGGAGTGACCGGCCAAGAAGGGTTTGTCCCAGAGGGACTCCAAACTCGAGGTCGTTGATGACAAGATTGAGCTGCTTGAGTTCATGTTTCTGGTTACGGGCGAAGAGTCGGGCGATTCCTCGTCGCGTCCAGAAGCGATAGCCCGGATGGGCGGCCTCCAGAGACATGGAATACAACCGCAGTTCCCCGCTGACCGGACGATCGTGCTGAACAGCCAGCGACATCAGCCACAGCAGGCGGTTTTCTCGCATCCGGCGGTTGGTTCCGACAAAATCTTCCAGCAGCAGGAAGACAGAAAATGGCAGCAGCAGGAAGAGGCCGGGGATCAGGAGTGGAATTCCAACCAGGATCAATGAAGCGGTGTGGAGTCCTGTGATCTGCTGATCGTGAACGGCGAGTTCACGGGCCGAGAGTTCGTCCCACTCGTGTTGTCCGGAAACCTGGAGTGCGGCCAATCCACTCCACAGGCAAACGATTCCAATGAGACTTCGTGCCACCGCCCCAAACATCGCCTCGAATGTCAGACCTGGCGAAGTCGTCAGGCCAGTCAGTAGCGTGATGAGAAAGAAGGGAACATGGAGCAGGGCGATCCAGCCCAGAATTTTGAGCATACTGCGACTGAAGTCCCGCCCTTGTCGATCGATCGCGGAACGTGACCGCTGGACGAACAACTGCATCAATCCCCCCAGCAGCGGGAGACCGAGAAAGCCGATGATGAGTTCAAGAGAGGTCACGATTCAGGACAGGTCATTGAGTAGTCTGATGAGAGGTGCCAGTATGCTCAGAATCAGTCCGCCAGCGCCGACAGCGATTATGACGATGAATGTCGGCTCCAGCAGAACCAGCGTCTGCCGCAGCTTTACCTCCGCCTGTGTAGCGTGCAGCACACCGTACATCCGCAGTTGTTCGGCCAGTGCATCGGTACTGGCGGTCTGGTTGAACAGATCGAGCAACTCCGGAGGAAGGTGGCTGGTGCGGATTAGCTCGCCGATCGATTCGCCAGCGGCAATCCGACTGCTGAGCCGCCTGGACTCGCGTCGCAAGGACATGTCGTTCAGCGAGGTTCCCAGCAGGGTCAGGGCTTCAGGGAGATCGATACCGGCTCGGATAAGTACGGACAGCAGAAAGCAGAATTCGCTCAGTCCCGCGTGCCGGAGTGATGCCCCAAGGACGGGGATCATCTTGAGAATCGCCTGGCGAATGCCGCGTCCCGGGAGTGTGCCATGACCAAGGAACGCCACGGCGCCGGCCAGCAGGAGTCCCAGCAGCAGAGGCCAGGAACGGAGTGCCCAATTGGACAGCGCGATGACGAACTGCGTGATGGCGGGAAGTTCAAGCCCGAAGTCGTTGAAGATGTTGGCGAACTGAGGAATGATCCAGACCGGGAAAATGCTGCCGACAGCAATCAGGGCCAGGAGCACCAGCAGCGGATAAACGCCGGCCATGAGCAGTTGCTGCTGCAAATCTCGCCTCTGCCGGGAGAGCGTCAGATAGTCGGCCAGCAGCGGCGCCAGCTGACCAGTGCGGACACCTGCGGCGGTGAGCTGTTTGAGATAGTCTGGAATGCCGGATGTCTGCGAGATGACCTCTTCAACCGGGGCTCCCGCTTCCAGTCGATCAGCCATCCGCCGGAGGTTTGCCCGGTCGCGACGTGAGCAACTTTCTTCTGCACAAGCCCGCAGTCCGGCGATCACAGGCAGTCCGCCCTGAATGAGACGGGCCACTTCGTGTCCCGGGCCAAATACGGGCGTTCTTGTAGAGTCCTCCGGCATGTGAGGGGTCATCATGGCTGCATCTCCAGCAGGAAGTGCAGCACATCGCTGATGGGGATCATCACAAACAGGCCATAGGCGAGTGTGAACCCGCCCGCGACAAAGGTGACGACCGTAAGCGGGACCACTTTCGAAAGCCACTCGGCCCGCTGAATTGCCCGACGTCGATAGTAGTTGGCGGCATCACGCAGCGTGGCTTCCAGTCGCGATTCACGCAGCCCGGTTGTCAACATCCACCATAGAAACTCGGGAATGCGGGAACCCCGCTGACGGGAGAGTTCCTCACCCCTCTCGATCTGATTGGCGGCTCGCAGAATATCGTCGTGCAGCGCGTGACTGTCGACCGTGGCAGCCACGGAGCGCAGCGCCTGAGGAAGCGGGACTCGATATCGGACTAATAGAGAGAGTAAGTGAATTGACCGGGCCAGTCGCGAATCGCGCAAGACCTGTCCGGTTCCAGGAATCCAGGCGACAAACGCCCAGCCGGAGAGTTCGTTGCGGGAACGTTGTGAAAAAATCCAGTAGACGACGAATAGAATCAACACCGAAAACGCCAGCATCTGACCGTAGTCTCTGAGGAACTGAGCCAGGCGAAGTTCGATGTTGAGGAAGTTCGGGAGGGGCGTCGTTTCGTAGATCGCAGCCAGCGCCCCGGCAATCATTGGGAAGACAAAGCTGGCCAGGACCAGCGTCAGCAGAACGACAACGGCGGGGTAGACGAGTCCGCGAATCATCGACTGTCGCATTTGCTGCAACTGCTCAGAAGTCCGGGCGAGTTCTTCGAGCAAGTCCTGAGTCTGCTCCGAGCAGACGCCGGCAACGACAATGGCGCGGAGAACGGGCGGCAGAATGTGCTCTTCGGCTTCCAGAGCCTCTGGAAGTGACCGTCCTTGTTCAAGGTGGTGAACGAGTCGGTCGACCGCGCTTTGCAGATTCGCCGACAGTTCGCCCGCGTGACGCAGCCCCAGATGCAGTGGAACTCCCGCCGCAAGAACGGCCCGCAACTCATCGCACAACAACACCACCTCTGCCGAGGTGAGAGGGCGGGCAAGGTTGGAACTCGGCTCGCTCACGGATTCCTGAATGGTCTGAACAACTCGGGGAGAACCGACGATGCAGGTTCTGGTGTACGGAAGATGACGTAGCCGTGCAATGGCCAGCTCTTCGGGACTGACTGTCTACGGTCTCGTGCTCCGTACTGTTGGATGAATTTTCTCAAGCGTTACACCCAGCTTGTTCCGTCGTCAGGAAGCAATCCGCTCAGGTTTCCCAGCTTTTCCAGGCGGAAAATCGTGGGGCGATTGCAGCGAAATGCAGCAAGAAAGGGGACTTCGGACATCCAGATTTCTGATTCGGAGGCAGGATTTGCTGTGATGCTTGCATGATTTCGACGCAGTGGCGCTATACGAGTTGAGCAACCTGTGTCTATCGATTCCGATTGAATTCGTCTCCTTGGAGTCTGTAGCTGAAAGGTTGCCCTCCGCGGCAGCGTACTCAATGGCATCCATTGCCAGTTCAGTTCGCTCATCAAGGGGCACCCACGCCATGTTGTCCACTCGCAGTTCGCTGTTAATCCGCCTACGTGACCCGGCCGACGGAGTGGGCTGGGAAGAGTTTGCCAGCGTCTACTATCCGTTCCTGTACGAAGTGGCCCTGCGGGCTGGCATCCCGCAGGATGATGCGAAAGATGTGATCCAGGACCTGTTTCTGGTGCTTCTGAAGGTGTTGCCAAACTTTGAGTACGAAGCGGAGCGGGGCAAGTTCCGAAGCTGGCTCAAACGTGTGGTCCGCAATCGCGTGATCGACTGGTATCGCCGCAAACAGCGCGATCCAGTGAGGCTCCAGGAATTGAGCTGGTTGTCGGAGGAAACGAATGACTTCGATGAGCAGCATCGAATGCATCTTGTACGGCACGTGCTGGATGAAGTTCGACGGGCGAGCGTACTGCAAACCTGGTTGTGTTTTGAACGGCATGTTCTCAAGGGGCAGTCTGCCGAGCGGGTGGCTGCCGACCTTCAGGTGAGCACCAATGCGGTCTACGTGAACTCTTCCCGTACGCTGTCAAAGATTCGACAGAAGTGTGCCACATATGGGGGAGAGTTTTGACCATGGTGTCCTGTGCATGTCCTGCCGATGAGCAGCTTTGGCCTGTCGTAGTCGGAGAAACGCCAGAGGAAGCTCTTGAACGGCACCTGAACCAATGTGATGAATGTCGGCGGCGAGTGGCTGAAGATCGCATGAGCCTGTCCCTGCTCCGCAACACGTTGAACTCTCCCGGGTTGAACGAGCCTTCGTTCATAGACCGCCCCTCGCTGTCCGATCTCTTGATTCGGTTCTCCGGAAATGACGTCCGGAGTGATGATGATGTTCCGGAGAGCCTTGATGATCAGCAGGCAGTCGAAGGAGATGGAGATGACCTGAGTTCTCTGTTGTCGGGGTGTCCGAAGCTTGGGAAATATCAGATTGTTCGCAGGCTGAGTGCTGGCGGGCAGGGCGTGGTGCTGCATGCGTGGCACACGACGTTGAATCGCGAGGTAGCCATCAAGGTGTGTCGTCAGGCCGTCGATGCCAGCCGGAGTTCCCGAATTGTCTCCGAAGGAACACTACTGGCTCGAATCAATCACCCCGGACTGGCACAGGTATACGACCTGGATGTGTACGAAGGGCATCCCTATCTCGTGATGGAGTATGTTTCCGGTCGCAACTTGCGGCAGTTGATGCAGATGTCGGCGCTTTCCATACGGACTCGGATTCGCATCATGCATGAACTGGCGACCGCAGTGGCCGAGGCGCATCGGCATGGCATTCTGCACCTTGATCTCAAGCCTGAGAACGTGATGATCGACGAGCAGCATCACGTGAAACTGATTGATTTTGGAATGGGCTGCCTGCTGCCGGATGCGGAATCCCGGGATCGTCTGGTGGCGGGAACATATGAGTACATGGCCCCAGAACAGATGCGCGGGCACATGGCGAACTGGACTTCACGTACGGATGTCTACGGATTGGGGGCCGTCCTGTACTTCCTGCTGACGGGCGGGCCACCGGTAGACACCCGCAGGCTGCAGACAGCCAAGGATCATGACGAAGCAATTCGGACCGCAATCCGGTCCCTGGATGGCGTGCGCGGAATTGGCAATTTGAAGGATGTGTGCGCCAAGGCTCTGGCTCCGGAACCAACACGGAGATATCGGGATGCCCGTTCATTCGATACCGCGATGCAGCGCGCGGTCAGGATTCCGTGGCTGGCCGTCAGTCTTATTGTCATTGGCGCGTGTGCGATGTTGTCTGCGGTGCTGACAGTAAAAATGGGGCGGCCCATCTTTTCCCCGCACGTTCCACCAGCTGCGACAGGCCAGGCCGCGACGAGGTGGTCTGGGGTTCGGCTCACAGTGCAGGCCCGCTGCCCCCGGTCATCAAATCTGTCGCTGTACCTCCGGGTTCCACAACACGGGATCATGCCGTTCAAAGGGCTGGCGACGACAGCGGAGTCCGGGTACAAGGTTTATCAGTTGCCCACAACTCAAGACACGATGGCATTTTATGGAGCCGACTGGGTACTTGTGCTGGCCGTGGAGGACTCAGGCGATCACCGGGATCTTGCGAAGGAACTCGTTCTTGTTAGTGAACAGGCGGCCAAGTCTCTTGCCGTACCTCCGACGCGAACGAATTTCGGGACCGGACGCTGGAATGACCGTCAGCCAGTCGGAAATCAGGAGGATCTGGTCTCGTGGCTCCAACGACGTCTTGAAGACACAAAGATTGATGCACAAGGGGTTTACCTCCGTTCATCTGACGAGGTGCCTGGACAAGAGCCCAATGTCTCGATCGTCCAGTTGCATTTTCTGTAACGGTTTTCCAAGTCACGTGTTACGAACATCCATCTGACGTGGTTTCTGTGCCAACAGGGGACGGATTCATATTTGCGAGCTTGAATCTGATCCGGCGGCATCCAATAATGCCGTGCTCTCTGGTCAGTTCCAGTCGTCGAATTGGACCGTATCGGGGGCCAAAAAGCTGATATCCAAGCGAGCACACCTGGGACGTACCTCATGTTGAAAGCGAAAGAGTTGGAGCAGTTCAAAGCACTATTGCTGGAGCTGCAGGCCCGAGTTCGCGGCGATGTCGCGACTTTGTCGTCTGGTGCTTTGGGCAGTGAATTTGATTCGCGCAGCCCGACTCACATGGCCGAACTCGGAACCGAAACTTACGAGCAGGACTTTTCATTGCGGGTGATGGAGGGTGATCAGGAAGTCTTGAAGGAAATCAAGGCCGCGCTGGGACGAATTGAAGAGGGGACCTACGGTCAGTGCGAAGGTTGCCTTGAACAGGGGAAATCGCCCAGCAAGTGCGTGATTCCCAAGACGCGACTGAAAGTGATCCCGTATGCCCGGCACTGTGTGGCCTGCGCCGAGACGCATCAGGCAAACGTTCACTATTAGGATTTGCTGGCGCGCGAGTCGCAGTGCCGAACGTGAGATCTTCCGCGGTGAGAGACTGCCCATGCCGCTCTCACCGGGCGCATCAATTTTCGGAACAGTGATGACCGCTCGTGTACTTTGTGCCAGCGGGGGGACTATAATGAGGCATGGCGGGGTTGCCCGCCTCCCCGCCCCATGCTTCCCATCGTTGGATGTGGAAGCCCTGCCGATTGGCTGACTCAGCCATTGTCCCCCAACGCCTGTCGGGTTGATGCTCAAATTCGCGCCCAGATTGTTTTCTCTGCTCCTGTTGCTGACTTGCGGCTGCGGGCGGGAAGAACCGATTCATCAATATACGGTCGAGAAGCCTCGCAAGGCGAATGAGGCAACGGGCCTCGCCGGTGGCGCTGATGCAAAGGCCTGGTTCTTCAAACTCAACGGTCCCGCGGATGCCGTTGGGGACCGCGTGATGCAGTTCGCGGAACTGATTCGCTCCGTCACACTGCAAAGCGGCGAACCGGTGTTTGATCTGCCCCCCGGCTGGGAACGCCAATCGGGCAACGCCATGCGGTATGCCACGCTTGTCATTCCGGACACCGACCCGGCATTGGAAGTGGCTGTGTCGTCCCTCCCCTATGCGGCGGAAATGGGGGATCAGTACGAACTGGCGAACCTGAATCGCTGGCGTGGTCAACTTGGATTGGACGCCTTGCAGGGAGCCGACTGGCGGACGCAGGCGGAAGATCACAAGGAACTGCTCGAATTCCCTTCGCAGGAAGGGCGGATTCTGCTTGTTCATCTCGTGGGCGAAACCAAAGACTTCGGGAACACCCGAATGCTCGCCGCGATGTTTCTGCCAACATCGTCCAAGGGGACGTCGGCTGCTCCACCTGCGATGAGTGACATTCCGGTGCGGACCGCACCGGCGCCATTTCAGTACACGTTGCCAGAAGGCTGGGAAGTCGCCTCAGGCAATTCGGTCCGACTGGCCTCATTTAAGGCCACCACGGACGACGGGGTCGTTGATGTCAGCGTGACACGATTCCCCGGTGGCGGAGGGATGCTCGACAACATCAACCGCTGGCGCGGTCAGGTGAAGCTCGAACCAATCGACGAGGCGGAGCTGGAAAAGTCGATGTCTCCCATTGATGTGGGGGGGATTGCCTCGCAACTGGCCGAAATCGTTGGCCTGGAACAGTCGATTCTCGTGGTCACTGTGCCAGAGGGGGAATCAAAGTGGTTCTTCAAGGCCCAGGGGCCAGCCAAGGCGATTGCGGCGCAACGAGCGGCGTTTCTCAGCCTGATGGAGTCCGTCACCTTCGAAGCGAAAGCGGCGGAGTAGCGGCGGAACAGACGGTCCGGCCAGTGGAATTTGCCGGGCATCACAGAGTCATTCAACAGGGAGCCAAGCATGGCTGACAAGACCCCTGAATCTACGGTTGATCTCACACACGATTCCCTGCTCAGCCAGACAAATGTCTCGGATGAATGGAAGACCGTACAAAAGGTGTTGGCCCCGCTGGCTTCGCTGAAGCTGACCGTCGTGCTGCTGCTGATGGGGATTTTCATCGTCTTCGTCGGCACACTGGCGCAGGTGGAGAAAGACATCTGGGAGGTCATCAGCGAATATTTCCGCATCAGCAATGGGCAGTTTCTGGTCTGGGTCAAACCCGCGCTGTTCTTCCCTCCAGCCTTCTTCCCTGATGGGGCACCTGCGTTTCCCGACTGGCTGGGCATCTGGTTCCCCAAGGGCTGGGTGATCGGAGCGGCCATGATCCTGAACCTGCTCGCCGCGCATGTGGTACGGTTCAAGGTGCAGGCGAAAGGAACGCGGTTGCTGGCTGGCATATTGACGATTGTCCTGGGATCAATCGCAACGCTGCTGGTGATCTACGACACTTCGAATGCTGATGGTCTGCAAGGGGTTCCGTGGATTTCCTACAAGGAAATCTGGATGGGGCTGAGCCTGGTCCTGCTCGCCCTGTGTGGCGTCTGCACGTTTACCGCCACGATGCCCGGAGAGGGTCTCCGGAGCCGCCGACTGCTGTTTGCCGGTCTGGCTGTTGTGCTGGGGGGCGGAGCAATTTACGGATTGCGCACCGAGCCGTTCGATTCGGACACCATGCGCATTCTGTATCAGCTGCTGAAGGCCACATTCGTTTCTGTCGTGTTGATGGCCGGTTGCGTTCTGGTGTTCAAAAAGCGTGGAGGCATCGTACTGATCCACGCCGGGATCGGGTTGATGATGGCTTATGAAGTGCTCGTGGGGCTGCAGCACGTGGAAAGCCAGATGCGGATTCAGGAAGGCGAGGCCGTTAACTTTTCCAGAGACATCCGTGAAGTAGAACTGGCGGTGATTGATCCGAGCGACAACGAACAAGACACCGTGACCGTTATTCCGGGCAGTCGGCTGTCACGTGCGGCAAACGGCAAGAAAACGATTTCCAACGAGTTGTTGCCTTTTGATATTGAACTTCTGTCCTACTTTTCAAATTCCGACCTGCGTGCGATGGCCTCGTTCCAGGGAGAAGACAAGCCACCAGAGAACCCGGCCACGACGGGAATCGGAACTCGGTTTGTGACGTTCGCCGCTTCCGCGTCGACAGGAACAGACACCTCGGGGCAGGTCGATGTCCCTGCCGGCTATGCGAGGCTGACAACGAAATCTGGCGAGGATCTCGGCGTATACATGCTTTCGGCATTCCCGGACATGGTGCCCGGGATGTTGGACGAGACGCAGTCTGTCACCGTGGATGGCAAGGAGTACTCCATCTCCTTGCGCTACAAGCGGATCTACCACGACTACTGGATTACGCTCAATGACGTTCAAAAGAACGACTACAAGGGAACGAACAACCCGCGTGACTACTCCTCGTTTGTGAAGGTTGAACACGATGGGACGTCATTCGAGCAACGCATCTGGATGAACAACCCCATGCGATTCGCCGGGGCGACCTTCTATCAAAGCAGCTACATTCCGTCCGGAGCCATGGGACGCAGCAGTCGCGAAACCACGGTGTTACAGGTGGTCACGAATCATGGCTGGATGACTCCCTATGTCGCCTGCATGATGGTGGTCGTGGGGATGATGGGGCAGTTCGGGGCCACGCTGCTACGTTTCCTCGACCGGCGGGAACGGGCACTGAATCCGATTGAGTCCGTCAGCTCATCGTGGTCCACTGGCTGGACTGGTCAGGCGATTGGACTTGTGCTGGCGCTGATGGTCGTGGGACAGATTGCCAGTAAGGCGCGGGCACCGGTCGTAGGCCCCGGCGAATTCAACGTGGCGAAGTTTGGTCAATTGCCAATCTGGTATCGGGGTCGCGCGATGCCGCTGGACACCTTTGCCCGCAACTCGCTGCTGCAACTGGCCGATCGCGAAACCTACCGCGATGCCGACGGGAAACGACAGCCGGCCATGCAATGGCTGCTGACTCTCATGGCGGATGAAGATGCGGCTCGTAAGCTGCAGACGATCCGCATCGAGAATAAGGACGTCATTGATTCCCTCGGTCTGGAGGCCAACCGTGAAGGGCTGGTGTTCTCGATGGAAGAAATCGGCAATGGCTTCCAAAACCTCATCGAACAGGCACAGGCGGCGTCACAGAAGGATCCCAAGAGTCGTTCGGTGCGCGATAAGAAAGTTCTTGAGCTCGCGAATCGCGTGGTGCTCTATCGGTTCATTGAAATGACCATGGGGCGACCTCCGGAACTCCCCAACGATGAACAGTTTGGCAGCCGCGATCCGCAATTGCGGAAGACGATGTTTGGTCGATTCCTGCAGGTGCAGCGCGAAGCGGTCAGCGAGTTCAGCCGTGAAAACCGCGGCGTCGGCCCGCTGCCGATGGTGGTCCCCTCGCACATTGGGATTGAATCGACCAAAGGGCTGCCAATGGGATTCCAGTCGGACTGGGATACCTTGGCGGCAAGCTGGATTTTCGCGCAGTACTTCAGTGAGTTTGATGCAGAACAGGCCCCGGCAGTCACGCACTTCTGCAGCATCATCAAGGCGTACGGCGATGACGAGGCTGAAAAGTTCAACTCGGAACTGGATGCCTATACCACACTGCTGCAGCAGCACTATGACCAGCTGAAGGCCGAAAAGAAGCCCACCGCAGAAGACTTGCCACTAAATCGCACCGACGCTGAAGCACGGTTCAATCGGATGGCATTGTTCACGAATCTCTCGGTGTACTACGTCGTCAGTCTGGTGATTGCGTTCCTGGGCTGGCTGGTGGCACCGGTGTTGAATCAGCGAATCGCATTCATGTTTTCGCTGTGTCTGCTGGCTGTTTACACGTATGCGGTGTACATGCGGATGTACATTTCCGGGCGGCCACCGGTGACGAACCTGTATTCATCCGCCATCTTCATTGGCTGGGCGACAGTGGCCGGCGGGCTGATCATTGAGAGCTTTACCTGGAAGGGTATTGGCAATGTCATTGCCGCCGCGACCGGATTCGCCGCACTCCGCATTGCCGATGGTCTGGCGACCGACGGCGATACAATCGCCGTGATGGAAGCTGTGCTCGATACACAGTTCTGGCTCGCCACTCACGTGGTCTGCATCACACTGGGGTATGCGACCACCTTCCTCGCTGGTGGTCTTGGTGTGCTGTACCTGTTCATCTGGGCGTTGTCATCGAAGATGAGCGACGAATGGGACCGCACCATCACTCGCATGCTCTACGGTACGTTGTGCTTTGCGACCTTCTTCAGCTTCTTCGGGACTGTCCTGGGTGGCCTGTGGGCGGATGATTCCTGGGGGCGGTTCTGGGGCTGGGACCCGAAAGAGAATGGGGCGTTGATCATCGTCCTCTGGAACGCTGTCATTCTGCATGCCCGCTGGGGGGCCATGATCAAAGGACGCGGACTGGCGATGCTCGCCACAATCGGCAATATCGTGGTGGCATGGTCCTGGTTCGGCGTCAATGAACTGGGGGTGGGATTGCACAGCTACGGATTTACCGAAGGTCGGTTGCGGTGGCTCGCGATCTTTGTCGGCTCGCAGCTGATCATCGCGGCTCTCGGATTCCTTCCCAAGCACCTGTGGGCAGGGACTGATCAGCTTGACGAAGATCTGGCGAAACTGGCCGAGTCGGAAGGAACAGCCGTTCCGAAGTCCTGACCGTGTTCCATTAGCAGACGCGCCGACTCCATGGGTGTTACAGGAGACAGACCATGCCTGCAATTTGGCGCTGTGTACTGGTTGGGATGCTGAGCCTGCTGTGGAGTCGGGATGTTCTGCTGGCTCAGCCCGAAGACATCTCGGCTGACCTCAAGACGCTTGCAGCGAAGCACAATGTCCCCGCAATGGGCATTGCGATAGTCATCGATGGCGAAATTCAGGCGGTGGGAGCCACAGGAATTCGCCGTCGTGGATCTTCGGAGCCAGTGACCACCGAGGACAAGTGGCACGTTGGCTCCTGTACCAAAGCTTTCACCGCCACACTGGCGGCCCTTGCCGTGCGTGAGGGGCTCATCTCCTGGGATTCGACGGTGGAGGACGTGTTTCGCTCACAGCGAGTCCAGATCCATCCGGAGTTCCGGTCAGCCACGTTGCGGCAACTGCTGAGCAACACTGCGGGCTGTCCGGAAGATGTTCCCGAGACGCTGTGGCAAACTCTCTGGAAGAACCGAGGGACAGCCCGGGCTCAGCGAATGCAACTCGTGCGCGGACTGCTGAAGTACGCTCCCGCAAGTCCGCCCGGAACGAAGTACGAGTATTCAAACGCCGGATTCGCAATTGCCGGAGCGATGCTGGAAGTTGTCTGCAATCAGCCGTATGAAACGCTCGTGCAGGAACGGGTCTTTAAGCCCTTGGGAATGACCTCGGCTGGTTTTCGTGCTCCGGGCATTAAGGGACGCGTCGATCAACCCTACGGACACAATCCCGATCCCGTTGATCCTGAACCACAAGGGGACAATCCGCGGGGGATTGCTCCCAGCGGGGCGATTCACTGTTCGATCACCGACTGGGCGAAGTTTGCTCAACTGCACCTGGGAACATCGCCATCCAATCTGCTGACGGCCGAAGAGCTCGACTTCCTGCATCAGGTCGTTGATGAGAAAGAAGGCTACGCGCTGGGCTGGTATCGATTCGATCGAGGCTGGGCACGCGGTCCCGCGCTCAATCACAACGGGTCCAACACGATGTGGTACTGCTGCATCTGGCTGGCTCCGGCGATGAAGTACGGTGTCGTCGTCACCACAAACATCGGAGGAGATGAGGGGTTCAAGGCGTGCGATGATGCGGCCCGCTGGAGCATCAACCGCCTCTCGCGTTAGACGTGGCCATCTGAATCTACCGGAGATCAGACGTGTCCAACCCACTCCGCAGGCCCCCTGTCGAACGCAGGGGGCCCTCCAGGCTCACGCATCCCGATTATGAGCCGTACAGAATGCGTCCCATCGCATTCTTGTAGCCTTCCACTCCGGGTTGGCCGTATGGATTGGTGCCAACCAATCGTCCTTCGAGGACCGTGCCCAGCATGAACATCTGCAGCAATTGTCCCATGGAGTAGGCGTCCAGCTTGGGCAGATGAATATCTGCGGTCGGGCGACGGTCCGAAGCGTAAGCTTCGTTCGTCCCCTGAATCGCCGCGGACATCATTTCTGGAATCAGCTTGCCAGCGATGCGGTTCAGCTGATCCTGGTCGTGCTCGGACTTGGGAAGCTGCAAGGTCGCCGATGTGGTCGTGTCCACAATCAGATTTGTAATCACACGATCGCGCTTGCCTTCCTGATGCTGCTGTCCGCGGCTGTGCAGGTCTCGGGTGTTGACCACGGTCAAAGGCGTGGCCCCACGTTCGTGCTTACCCAGACTCTCCGCGAGCAACTGATCGTACCACAACCCCGCCGCTTCAAGTCCCTTGCCCCAGGTGGAGAGAACCCGCAAGTCCATGCCGTGATCCCGTTCGAGCAAGTGGCAGGTGGCGACATAGTCGAGAATTGGATTGGTGCCCAGTTCTCCGGTACGGAAGGCTTCGGTCACGTCAGCCGCTCCCTGCAGCATCAACCGAATGTCAATGCCCAGCACCGCAGCAGGATAAAGGCCAACAGCAGTGAAGACAGAAAATCGACCGCCGACGCCATCGGGAATCGGGAACGTGACGGGATAGCCGATGGCATTCGAGAGGTCCCGCAGTTTGCCCGTTTCGCCAGTAATCGGAATTACCAGTTCGGTCGTTTCCGGTGCTCCAGCTCCGTAGAAACGTTCCAGGGCATTGCGATAGGTTCGGAATGCTGAAGCAGTTTCGAGTGTGCCGCCCGACTTGCTGATCACGACAATCCCCCAGCGATCGCTCAGTTCGCTGGAGTTTGTCGACTCATTCATCAGCAGTTTCAGCAGCGAACGCTGTGCATCGTTGTCGAGGTTGTCCCCTTCGAATGAGAGGCGAGGGATCTCGTTGCGGGCATGGCGAGGAAGCTCGTTGTGGTAACGATCACACAAGGCTTCAAACAGAGCCCGCAATCCCATGTAGGAACCGCCAATGCCCAACAGCACCATCCGGTCGACCTGTTCGGCGAAGTTCGCGGCGGACTCTTCAATCTGGTCCAGCAGGTTGGCTTCACCTGCCAGCAGCCGCTGAGGCAAATCGATGAATCCTGCATCCAGCGGCTTTTTCTCGTCCGGAATCGATCCGCTGTGCATCAGCTCAATATCAGCGAAAACCTCGTCTCGGGCCTTCAGCAGGCTGGGGCCAAGCTCGTTCCAGGTGCTGTCATCAATGAGAACACGAGCAGCGGAGGGATCGTAGGAAATCGGTGGATACGACATGCGGAATCTGAATCGGGTGAAGGGAAATCGGGACGTGCAGCGCCGAGGCGATTATGGAGCGTTGCCAGTGATGAAACAAGCTAGCGCGGCCAAGACCATAGAGGGCGAGAGTTCCCGCTCCCGGGCTATCGATTTCTGTTCCATCAATGATCTCCTTTGTGTTCGTGGGCTCCTCTGCGGCTGGATCTTCCGACGTGAAGTGAACTGCGGACTGGGGCCGTCATTGGCTGCACAAATGCCGCTGCCTTGGTCGCCGCAGCGGATTTCACGCGTCCTGCCCCTGCCGGATGCCTTTCTCATTGACCGTAGCGGGACTCTCGCCTAGAACCCGGTCTGGTTTCACTGCGTCCCAGTCGCCCTTCGTACCGGCGGCCGCAGTTGGGAGATGTTGGCTTCCGGCCGCTGGCCATTGACTGGCCCACCTCCCGCGAACCACGCAACAGTCTTTGGGGTCCGGGTTTCTGTCAACCGCCAAAGGCCAAAAGCCAATCTCTGCCATGAACATTCAACTTCCCGACGGCACTCTCAAGGAATATCCCGCTGGCTCCTCGGCACTCGATGTTGCCCGCTCCATTGGTGAGCGGCTGGCCAATGCAACCATCGCTGCCCAGATTGGGGAGACCATCGTCGATGCGATGCGGCCTCTCGAAGAACTGACCGACGCCGATCCCATTCCGCTCAAGCTGCTGACCACCAAGGATGCGGAAGCCCTTGGCGTGTTGCGGCACTCCTGCGCCCACATCATGGCCCGGGCTGTGATGAGGCTGTACCCCGGCGTCGGCCTCGCCTTCGGTCCCACCACTGGCAACGGCTTTTACTACGATTTTGACCTCTCGACCCCCATCAGCGAAGAGGACTTCCCCCGCATCGAAGCGGAGATGGCCGCGATCATCAAAGAGGGAGAGCCGTTCGAGCGGTTCAATCTCTCGCGGGAAGAGGCTCTCAAGCTTGCACAGGACCTGAATCAGGAACTCAAGTGCGAGCACATCGAAACCGGCCTCGCCGAACACCCGACACTCAGCTTTTACCGTCAGGGCGAATTCGTCGACCTGTGCCGCGGTCCGCACATCCCCGATGCCAGCAAGGTCAAAGCCTTCAAGCTCGTAAGCGTGGCTGGTTCCTACTGGAAGGGAGACTCCGACAACAAAGGCCTGCAACGACTGTACGGCACGGCATTCTTCGACAAGAAGGACATGCAGGCGTACCTCGATCAGGTCGAGGAAGCCAAGCGTCGCGATCACCGCGTGCTGGGCAAGCAGCACGGTTTGTTCTCCATCTCCACGGAAGTCGGGCAGGGACTGGCCTTGTGGCTCCCCAAAGGGGCGATGGTTCGCAACCTGCTGGAAGACTTCATCAAGCAGGAACTCCTGCGTCGAGGCTACAACCCCGTTTACTCACCGCACATTGGCCGGGTGGAACTGTACGAAACCAGCGGCCACTTCCCCTACTACCGCGATTCGCAGTTCGCTCCGCTGTTCGGTCACCCTGCCGGGTCACTCGTCGATCACTGGAAGAGCCGCATTGCTGATGAGTCGATCACCGACAAGGTGGAAACCGACTTCCTCAACGCAGCGCTCAG
>JAGQPW010000430.1 GCA_020426515.1 Planctomycetaceae bacterium
TATTTGGCAGTTAGCGAGAAAAGGTAACACGATGAGTTTGGCAGGACGTACGGCACTGGTCACAGGAGGAAGTCGCGGCATCGGACGGGCAATCGTCGTCGCCCTGGCCGAGGCGGGAGCCAAAGTGGCCTTCGTCTACCAGTCGAGTTCCAAACCCGCTGATGAACTGGTCGCCGAACTCAAGGCGAAGAACCTCGAGGCCGCCGCCTATCAGGCCGACGTCAAGAGCTTTTCCGCTGCCGAAGAAGTCGTCGGCAAGGTCGTCGATGGCTGGGGGAAAATCGACATCCTCGTCAACAACGCCGGAATCATTCGCGACAGTCTGCTCGCCACCATGAGTGAAGAGCAATGGGTCGAAGTGATTCAGACCAATCTCAACAGCGTCTTCAATTACTGCCACGCTGCCATTCGTCCGATGATGTCCGCCCGTTACGGTCGGATCATCAATATGTCCAGCGTCGCTTCGGAATTCGGCAATCAGGGGCAGGCCAACTACGCCGCCAGCAAGGGAGGCATCGAAGGCTTCACCCGCTGCTTCGCGACCGAGGTCGCCCGTCGGGGAATTACGGTCAATGCCGTCGCT
>JAGQPW010000431.1 GCA_020426515.1 Planctomycetaceae bacterium
TGCTTCGCCACGTCGTCGACGTACTTCGCCTGATCGGCTTTCGACAGCTTCGGGTATTCTTCGCAACTCACCGGATCGATTGACCTCCGGATATCCTGCACCAGATGATCCACATGATCGCACCCGGTTTCCTGCTTCACGTCGGATTTTTCGGCAGTGAACTTGACCGCGGAAGTCACCGCCCCGCACCGGGTATGTCCCAGAATCAGGATCAGTTTCGCCCCGGCCACCGCACAACCGAATTCCATGCTTCCTAAAACTTTGGGACTTGTGAGATTCCCCGCCACCCGGACGCTGAAAATGTCCCCCAGCCCCAGATCGAAGATCAGTTCCGCCGGCGTACGCGAATCGATGCAGCTCAATACCACTGCCAGCGGATGCTGTCCGTCCGCAGTCGCCAGCATCTGTCGACTCAGATCGCGGGAAAGCTGCTGACCAGTCCGGAATCGCTCATTGCCATCCTTAAGAATCTGCAGCACCTGCTCCGGAGTCATCTTGTCCTGCAGTTCGCGCGTCGAGTAATCGACGTACTGGATCTCATCGTGGAGGTCGTACTTGTCTTTGAACCCTCTCATACTGACTC
>JAGQPW010000432.1 GCA_020426515.1 Planctomycetaceae bacterium
TGGAGAGACTCTCCAGCTGCAGTGTTCGCGCTGTTGCACTGCGTCAGTGATGGGCTGAACTGTCATGGCAATTAAACTGACAGCCGACTCTTTCCTTGCGGTGGTCAAGCAGAGCGGGCTGATTACTCCTGATCTGCTGAACCGCCTGCTGAAGGAATTTCAGCAGCAGGCTGTGGATCTGGAAGATTCCCGGGCCATTGCCGACCAGCTGGTGGCACGGGGCCACCTGACCCGCTGGCAGGCCGACAAGCTGCTGCAGGGAAAGCACAAGGGCTTCTTCCTCGGCAAGTACCGGCTGCTGTCGCTGCTGGGCAAGGGAGGAATGAGTTCCGTCTATCTGGCGGAACACGTGCTGATGCGCCGCCGCTGCGCCATCAAGGTGCTGCCTTCCAAGCGGGTGAATGATTCGTCCTACCTAGGCCGGTTTCACCGGGAAGCCCAGGCTGTTGCCTCGCTGGATCATGTCAATATTGTGCGGGCCTACGATGTTGACCATGAAGTGGAAAAGGACACGGAAATCCACTTCCTGGTGATGGAATACGTCGAAGGGCAGTCGCTGCAGGAAGTGATACAGAACGAGGG
>JAGQPW010000433.1 GCA_020426515.1 Planctomycetaceae bacterium
CGGGTGGGAAATCCGACTTGAATCCCCGACGGATCGCGTATCTTCGTCTGAATTACCCGGCAGTCCGCTGGTGCCGCCCGCTCTTGAAATGCAGCCCGCGCCACAACCAGTGCCCAATGACTTGGAGGATCCACAGCAATGAAAACCGAATCGAGAATGAAGCGACGCCGACCGAGTTGGGCGAGCGTGCGAATGTTGGTGGTTGCAAGCGTCTTGACGGCGGGGCTGGCCTCGGTTCGTGCCGACGAAGCATCCTGCGATACAATGGCTCCATCGAACAAGGTGATCTGCGGGGTTGGCCACTGTTCATTGTGGTGCCCCGATGATTACGTCCGCAAACCGGCACCGTGTGTCTTTCCGGTTGCGTGTTGCTGTGCTGACACGTACTGCCACAAGCCGTGCCTGGTCTTGCCTTGCCTGGTCTTGCCGTGCCATGCAAAGTGCTGTTGCCCGAATGACTACTGTCCCAAGCCAAACCCTTCTCTTTGTCGTCCGATGGCCAACGCGTGGTACAAGTGCGTTCCCCTGGCGCCCTGTCATTGGCTGCGCCCCCCGACATGCTCTGGCAACGACCAGTAAGCT
>JAGQPW010000434.1 GCA_020426515.1 Planctomycetaceae bacterium
TGATGATCTCCTGCACCCGGGTGCGCAGCCGCACGAATTCGGGCTCCGCCCGGGTGGTGAGCTGGTCGCGGCTGCGCCCGAGCCCGACGGCGATGTCGTGCACCAGCCGCGCCGGGCGGCCGTCCGCGGGCCGTCCGAGCAGCACCAGCACGCGGTCGGCGAGATAGACCGCCTCGTCGATGTCGTGGGTGATCTGGATCACCGACTTGCCGGTGTCCTCGCGGACCTTCAGCGTCAGGTCCTCGAGGTCGGCGCGCGTCTGCGCGTCGACCGAGGCGAAGGGCTCGTCCATCAGCAGCACGTCCGGTTCGGCCACCAGCGCGCGGGCGATGGCCACTCGCTGCTGCATGCCGCCGGAAAGCTGCCATGGCCGCATCGAGTCCTGGCCGGCGAGGCCGACCTCCGCCAGCGCCGCGCGGGCGCGGCGATGGCGCTCGTCGCGCGTCACCTTTCCGCGCAGCGGCAGCGCCACGTTCTCGATCAGAGAGGCCCAGGGCAGCAGCGACTGCGCGTAGTCCTGGAACACCAGCCCGATATGTCCCGCCTCGCGCGCCTCGCCCTCGAATCCGACGCTGCCGGAAG
>JAGQPW010000435.1 GCA_020426515.1 Planctomycetaceae bacterium
GTTCATCTGGAAGCAGCTGGGCACCAACTGCGAGAACCTGCCCCAGGCGCACCTGCTCATCCAGGCGTTCAACCACGCGGTGCGCATCGCGGCGCCCGGCCTGGTCTTCAAGTCCGAGGCCATCGTCCACCCCGACGAGGTGAACGAGTACATCAGCCTGGACGAATGCCAGCTTTCGTACAACCCGCTGCTCATGGCCCTGCTGTGGAATTCGCTGGCGACGCGCGAGGTGCGGTTGCTGCGCCACTCCATGGGCTACCGCTTTGCCATCCCGGAGGGCTGCGCGTGGGTCAACTATATACGCAGCCACGACGACATCGGCTGGACCTTCGACGACGGCGACGCGGGCGCGCTGGGCATCAACGGCTACGACCACCGGCGCTTCCTCAACCAGTTCTACACGGGGCGCTTCCCCGGCAGTTTTGCCCGTGGCCTCCCCTTCCAGGAGAATCCGCGCACGGGCGACGCGCGCATTTCGGGGACGCTGGCGTCACTGGCGGGGCTGGAGCGTGCGCGCCAAGACGACAACCATGCCGAAATCGAGCTGTCGGTGCGGCGCATCCTCCTGCTCCACGCCGTCAT
>JAGQPW010000436.1 GCA_020426515.1 Planctomycetaceae bacterium
GTAGGGTACGCAGCCGGCGATGTGCGGCTGCGCGACGGCGACACCGTCTACCTGACCACGGCCGACAAAGACCGCAACATGGTCTCTTTGATTCAAAGCAACTATCGTGGCTTCGGCGCCGGGCCGTGCCCGCCGGGGCTCGGCTTTTGCCTGCAGAACCGGGGCGAACTGTTCGACCTCGCGCCTGGCCGGCCGAATTCGTACGCCCCGGGCAAACGGCCGTTCCACACGATCATCCCAGCGTTTGTGACGCGCGAGGGCCGTCCGTTGTTGAGCTTTGGCGTGATGGGGGGCGACATGCAGCCGCAAGGGCACGTGCAGATCCTGCTGAACCTGCTCGATTTCGACATGGGGCTGCAAGAAGCGGGCGACGCCCCGCGGATCCGCCACACCGGCAGCTCGACGCCTACCGGCAAACCGGCCGCGGCCGACGGCGGGGAATTGCTGGTAGAGTCGGGCTTTGCGATGGAGACGATCCGCGCGCTGACCGACCGCGGCCACTCCGTAGCGGCTGGCGACGGAGGATTTGGCGGCTATCAGGCGATCTGGTACGACGCCGCGCGGGGCGTCTATTTCGG
>JAGQPW010000437.1 GCA_020426515.1 Planctomycetaceae bacterium
GCCGATCTTGAGGAAGCCATGCGTCCCCTTCGGGACATTCGCGACCGGGTCGGCATGGACATCGAGGTGATGATCGAGGGACACGCCTTCTTTACCCTCCCCGCCGCCCTGCAAATCGCGGAAGCGCTGGAAGAAATCCGCCCCTTCTGGCTGGAGGATGTGTTGCGGGTCGATCACGTTGGCACATTGGCGGACTTCCGCCGCCAATCCGGCCTCCCCATCGCTGCCAGCGAAATGCTGCTCGGACGCGGCGAATACCTCGACCTGCTTCGCGCCGGTGCCGCCGACTACGTGATGGTCGATCCCACATGGGCCGGAGGCATCAGCGAGAGCCGCCGCATTCTCGACCTCGCCCAAGCCCACAACATCCCCTCGACCCTGCACGACTGCACCGGCCCCCTGACCCTGTTTTCCGGGCTCCATCTCGCCGCCGCTTCGGCCGGTGTCGTGTTTCAGGAAACGGTCCGCGCCCATATCCGATCGTTCTACGAGCGACTCGTGGATCGGCTCCCCGTGATCGAAAACGGCGAAGCCCATCTACCCGAGGGCCATGGATTGGGACTGAAATGGCTCGA
>JAGQPW010000438.1 GCA_020426515.1 Planctomycetaceae bacterium
GTTCGTGCGCCGGGACCGGAGGATCTGCCACCGGGACCACTGGCGCGGCATCGTCTCGACTCCATCCTGATGGAACGTGGACTTGCCACTGCGGCCGAACTCGCTCCGGGATCGGTCGAGCCCGAATTCGATAAATTTGGGAAACCAATCCGCGTCTGGCCGCTTGCGCTGGGAGACAAACTGCGCCGCTTCTTCGATTCTGAACTGCCCGGCGTTTACGGCGTGCGCACTTCACCAGCCTGGATCGCGGGCGATCTGCTGCTGGTGTTCGGCGGCAACTTCCACAAGTACGTCACCAGTCGCGACCTGACCAAGCAGGAAGGGATCGTCTTCCGTCACTTGCTGCGGTTCATTCTCCTGTGCCAGGAGTTCGAGCCGCACTGTCCGCAAGGGACAGATCCCGAACACTGGCGAGATGAGCTCAAGGGCTTCCGAGAACAACTCACGACAAGTTGCCGCGCGGTCGATCCCGAAAGCACCGACAGTTGGCTCGCTCAGAGTGAGCAGGACCCGTTACTGGATGAGTAGTGACGTCCAGCGCACTGACGATTCGTTGGCGCGATCATCCGATCG
>JAGQPW010000439.1 GCA_020426515.1 Planctomycetaceae bacterium
TTCCGACACTTTGCTGATGGAACCGACCAGGAGAAGGACCACCAGAAGATGAAGCTCGACGTGATGGCCGAAATCAGCAAGCGGTTCAAGCCGGAATTCATCGGTCGACTCGACGAAGTGATTGTGTTCCACAAGCTGGGCGACGAAGATCTCAAGAACATCATCGAGATCGAACTGGCCAAGGTCCGTGAACGCCTCAAGGAACGGGGCCTGATGATCGAACTGACCGACGAAGCCAAGCAGATCGTCATCGATGGCAGTCGTCGTGATCAGGGCGACCGCGACCACACCGACTATGGGGCACGCCCCCTGCGTCGTGCGGTGGAAATGTTCATCGAAGACCCGCTGGCAGAAGAACTTCTCCGCGGTGCGTTCGATGGCAAGAACCTGATTACCGTCACCGTCAAACAGGTCGGTGAGGAAAAGCAGTTGAACTTCGAAGGCTCGTATCGGGAAACAAGTGAACCCGAACTGGCTGCGACCAACAACTAGGTTGCCCGCAGTTTCATCCCGGTTACCGACGAGGCAGGTTCAATACGAGCCTGCCTCGTTTTTTGTTGAATCGAGAGCAG
>JAGQPW010000043.1:0-2102 GCA_020426515.1 Planctomycetaceae bacterium
ATCGAGTTGATAATGCACAAGTCGTCGACGCACTGCGCAACGTAAGGAAACAATTCACTGACGGCGATACCGCTGTCGCCATGACGTTTGAACTTCCATGGTGACGCGAGCAGCTCGCCTGTTGGAGCGAACTGCACGCGAGGCTTGTCGAACGGCAACTGTTTGTTGTCGTCGTTCTGCAGTTGCGGCTTGTAGTCGAAGGTGTCCATGTGAGAAGGGCCACCTTTCATGAACAGAAAGATGACTCGTTTCGCCTTAGCGGGAAAGTGCGGCAGATACGCTGAGGTCTCGCTGCCTTGAAGTCCTGCGGCGCGGGCTTCATCCACCAGCATGGAGGCGAGTGCCACCGATCCAAATCCAGCACTACACTGCCGCAGCAGTTGTCGTCGTGAGATCTTCATAATGCGATTTCCTTACGCAGGATGGGTAACTCGCTTGATCTTGTCTAACGGATGTAAACAAACTCGCTGGATAAGACGATTGACTGACACAGCGCCTGCCAGGCTTCTGCTGTCGGGGCATCGGCTTGCCCCGCCTGCTGCGAAACGAGCTTTTCGAACTTCACCAGGAACTGACTGGCTCTTTCCGCTTCTTCATCCGTCACCGGTCGGCCATAGGCTTCGAGAAACAGTCGATTGATGCGAGACTCACGCGTTGTCTCCTGGCTCATCAGCCGATCCGCCATGGAACCCGTCAACTCGGTGACCAGATCTGAGTTCATGAGGAACAGTGCCTGAGGGGCAATCGTGCTGGTGTCGCGATCACCTTTGAGCACACTGGCGTCGGTGTAATCAAACAGTTGAAATACGTCATACAGATGGTTGCGAATCACCGGCACGTATATGGAACGTCGCCGAATGTCCGCATAGGAAGATTTGTCCTGCGATGTGTGATTGAACAGGAACTCACGATTCTTCGTGGTGAGCAAACTTCCGCCCGTCGTAAGGTCCAGTGTTCCACTGACCGCCAGCATCGCATCACGAATGGCTTCGGCTTCCAGCCGGCGGATGTTGCAACGCCAGTAGAAGCGGTTCGCGGAGTCAATTTGGACGTTGTCTGCATTGAAGCCGCTGTCACGCTGGTACACATCGGATGACATGATAAGCCGATGCATCGCTTTGATGGACCAGCCGCTTTCCATGAACTGGACGGCCAGCCAGTCCAGCAACTGCGGGTGTGTGGGCGGTGAACCCTGCAGGCCGAAGTTGTCGACGGTGTCGACCAGTCCCCTGCCAAAGTGCCAACGCCAAATTCGATTGACCATCACACGCGCTGTCAGCGGATGATTGCCGTCGGTCAGCCAGCGAGCGAACTCAAGTCGGCCGCTGCGGTCATCCGGCAGATCGGTCTGGTCGTCTCTGGCCAGCACGCGTGGAAATCGGCGTGGGACAACTTCCCCCAGCGTCAGATGGCTGCCGCGCAGGTGGATTGAGGTGTCGGCGATCTCACCCTCGGCGACGCCCATTGCGGTTGGCATGTCCGGAGGTGTCGCCTCCAATTGTTTCAGTTCCTCTCGCAGCTTCTGCAGTTCGGCCTGCGTTTCCGCTGGGAACTGCTTCTCGATGTCCTGGGGGACGGTCTCGCCTGTGGGTGGCTTCAAATCGCGTTTTGCCAACGCCAGCTGAGTTTCGATCTGCTGCTTCTTATTGGAGATCCGTTGTGTGTATTCATCGAGCCGGGCTGTGTCTTCCGGTCTTGCGATCGAATGCTCGTTCCAGCGCGCAATGGTCTTCAGCGTCTCCATCGTGCGCGTGCTCTTGAAGATCCCCGCCAATGCGTAATAGTCGTCGTGCCCGATTGGATCAAACTTGTGCGAATGACAACGGGCACAGCCGAGCGTCAGCCCCATCAGGCTGCGCCCGACGGTATCAAGTTGCTCGTCGACAATGTCCATTTCCAGCTTGGCCTTGTCTACTTCCGCCAGCACTTTTGGCCCAAGCACGAGGAACCCGGTAGCGATTAGCCGTTCGTGTCGGAGCGACAGATCGTCGCCAGAATCCAGCAGGTCGCCGGCGAGTTGTTCGACAACAAATTCGTCATACGGCTTATCGTTGTTCAACGACTCGACAACGTAGTCGCGATACCGCCATGCATTTCCATGC
>JAGQPW010000043.1:2200-14563 GCA_020426515.1 Planctomycetaceae bacterium
GCGTTCACCATAGTGCGGCGACTTCAGCAAGCGGTCAACCACACGAGTGAACGCTGCTTCCGACTCGTCTGCCAGAAACGCGTCGATCTCAGCAGGTGTTGGAGGCAATCCAGTCAGGTCATAGGTCGCTCGGCGAATGAGCGTTCGTTTGTCAGCAGCGGTATTCGGTCGAAGATGTTGGGCAGCCAGTCGAGCGTTGATAAAAGCGTCGATCGGATTCTGGACCGGTGTGTCGGTCGCCGGCACAGCAGGCTTTACCAATGGTTGAAACGCCCAGTGCTTGCGCCCCTCCTCAATGTCCACCTGGTTTTGTGGCCGTGCTGCGGACACTTTTCCGCTGTCGGGATGCGGCGCGCCCATTTCGATCCAGCGCGTCAGATCCTTGATCTGCTGCTCGGACAACTTCTCATCTGGCGGCATCTTCAGGTCGTTGTCCTGATAGCTCACCGCTGTCGCCACGAGACTGCCTTTCGGCTTTCCTGGAACAATTGCCGGGCCCGCTTTTCCGCCGGTGAGCATTGCCGCCAGTGAATCGAGTCGCAGATCGGACTCCTGCGTATCCTCGCCATGGCAGTCGTTGCAATGGTTCGCGAACAGTGGCCGAATCTTTGTCTCGAAGAAACGAATATCCTCGTCCGTCGGATTCTCTCGAGGATTGACAACCTCATCGGCCGACCAGGCAGGGGCAATCGGCAAGCTCAGTGCGGCGATGGCGGCGACTGCAGCAACAATTCTCTTTGTTGCGACTCCCGCACATGCTTTGGCATGCGGTGGCAACGGTGATTTTTCCGACTCGGCCTGGAATGTTTTGATGAGGGCGAGGTGTTGGGCGGTCGGGGGGAGATGCAAAGCTTCTCGTGTTTTGCACATGTGTCGATCGCTTTCCATTTGGGGCAATGGATGGGGGGACGTTTATTATAGCAGGATTGATGCGTTTTGCGACAGCAGAGCGGCGTCAGATGACATGGCAGCAGGAGTGCCCATTGAGTGCCGTTGTTGAGTGAATCCGACATCTTCAGAAGTGGGCAGTCTGCCGTTCATCGCGGCAAGATGGTTCTTCGCGGTGAGAGACTCAGCGTAGACGGACCTGAGTATCGCTTCCGCACTTAGACACCGCCATTTGCCATCTCCTGGAAAGTTGCGGGCGCTTCACCCCGTCGGCAGTCCAATGCCCCCCTGCCCCAGATTGAGAACTCCCACCCGAGTTGATGTCCCGGAAGACATGGAAGTACAAGTTGGGGATGCTTGCCGAGATGGTGTCCCACGTCGGCTCCGCAGGTTCCCATGCGCTGCACACGCGCCAGCACCTGCTCCGCTCCCGGAAATTTCGGCTCCGGAATTCCCGTTCGAATTCATTGTCGATGGTCATCCGGGAGTCCCTCAGAATGCCCGTCGTGAACCGGGGACGCAGCGAAGCGGGTGCGTATCCCGGCGCGACTCGCGCACAGAACAGCTGGCTGGACGCGAAGCGCGGCGACCCGATTTGGCCCGACGCAATACTGGCGCCGGAGTACTTTGTCGCTCACGATCGGACAGAAGGCGACATGTCGCCATCGGAGGCCGCTGGTACAATTGCTGATACACTGAGGTTCGCGAATCGAATCTGAAAGCCGCAGCGAGATTCCCTTCCATCACCCTGCACCTGACAGCGGGATTGCAGCCGACTGCGACTTCAATACGACGAACTTTCAAATTCTTCCAATCAGAGGCCTGATCATGTGCACGTGGAGCATGGCATTGTTCTCAAGGAAGCTTGCAGCCCGGTGGCTGCTGGTTTCCCTCTGTGTCCTGTCATCAGTTGGACGTGAGGTGTCGCTGGCTGCGTCCCCACGACAAGCCGGCGACGACGGATCGGTCACGATTTCCGGTGAGTTGAAGCAGTGGCATAAGGTGTCACTCACACTCGAAGGCCCCTACGCACAAGAACGCGACGATTCCCCCAACCCATTCACGGATCTCTCGTTCAACGTCACGTTCGCCCACGAAAGCGGTGCGCTGGCCTATACGGTGCCCGGCTATTTTGCCGCAGATGGCAACGCGGCCGATACGTCGGCCGAGTCAGGAACGAAGTGGCGGGCGCACTTGTCGCCTGACCGAACCGGCAACTGGACGTACACCATATCGTTTCGGCAGGGCCCACTGGCTGCCCTGAATGGAGGAGGCGAGTCACTCGCTCCGTATGACGGTATCACCGGTTCGTTCAAAGTGACTGAGTCCGAAAAGCAGGGACGTGACCTGCGCGCCCACGGTCGCCTGCAATATGTGGGACAGCACTATCTGCAGTTCGCCGGATCAAAGCAGTATTTCTTCAAGGCTGGTCCCGATGCCCCGGAAACTCTCCTTGCGTACGTTGATTTCGACAATACGGTCACCGGAAAAGCACCGCTCAAGACTTGGAGGCCTCACACCATGGACTGGAGGCCGGGCGATCCGACCTGGAAAGATGGGAGGGGCAAAGGACTGATCGGTGCAGTGAATTATCTCGCAGCCAAAGGCATGAACACAATGTCGTTTCTGCCTTACAACGCCGGTGGCGACGGTGATAACGTCTGGCCGTTCGTTGATCGCAATGACAAGCTGCATTACGACTGCAGCAAGCTTGACCAATGGGGCATTGTCTTTGACCACGCCACCGCGAATGGCTTGCATCTCCATTTCAAACTTCAGGAAAACGAAATCGATGATGACCGCGTTGGACATGACTCGAAGCCTGGACACGTGCGTGAATCTCTCGATGGTGGAAAGCTGGGACCGGAACGCAAACTGTACTGCCGCGAACTGATCGCCCGGTTTGGCCATGAACTCGCGCTGAACTGGAATATCGGTGAAGAGAACACGCAGAGCACCGAAGAAATTCGCGACATGGCGAAGTATCTCCACGACACCGATCCTTACCACCACCACATTGTGATTCACACGTTTCCGAATCAGCAGGATAAGGTCTATCCGTCGCTGCTCGGAAACCAGTCGCTCTTGACGGGAGCATCGCTGCAAAACTCGTGGAGCCAGGCTCACCAGCGAACACTCCACTGGGTCACGGAATCTGCCAAGGCCGGTCGTCCCTGGGTCGTTGCAAACGATGAGCAGAACCCGGCTGGAGATGGTGTCCCGGCCGATCCGGGTTACCGCGGCAATGATGGGACCGGGGATCAAGGAGGAAAGCCCTACACGATGCACGACATTCGCAAACTCTGCCTTTGGGGGACACTCACTGCCGGGGGAGGAGGCGTGGAGTATTACTTTGGTTATCGGCTTCCGGAGAACGATCTTGTCTGCCAGGATTTTCGCAGCCGGGACCGCAGTTGGGACTACTGCCGTATCGCTATCGAGTTTTTTCAGTCCAGCGGACTTCCGTTTGCGGAGATGAGAAATGCCGATGCGCTGGTCGGCAACAAGAAGCATGACAACTCCCGGTTTTGCCTGGCCAAGACTGGCGAGGCGTATCTTGTGTTTCTTCCGAATGGTGGAACATCGGAACTCGATCTCAGCGAAGCGGCAGGCCCATTCTCCGTGAGTTGGTTTAACCCACGGACGGGGGGGGATCTGGCGATTGGATCAGTTCAGAGCGTCAAGGGAGGAAGCAAGGTGCAAATCGGGTTGCCGCCATCGGATGCTGGCGATGACTGGGCTGTGATCGTGCGTCGGTGATTATTTCACGCTTCGAAGTCAGTGAACCGTTGAAGGCGACTTCGGCCAATGAAATCGTCTCCAGATGCTCAGGATCGGGAGGTCGGATTGTTGGTTGACGTCCCCAAGGCCTGTGACCGCGCTCCGCAATGCGTCGTGTCATTACCATCCAGCAGATGCAGTGCACGTACGTCGGTCGGTTTCTCGGCGTAGCACGAGAATACCTAACCAATCAGCGAGGTACCGCCCCGCGCCTCCTTTACAATCATCTGAATGAAATGCATCTTGCGCAGGACGGCCCGCGACATGACGAACGGGTAGAAGTCGTGTTGCCCCATGCTCCTCGCCAATTCGTTGAGCACGGTGGTCAGTTGGACCCATGAGTTCACCAGGAGGATGACGTGCTGGGCATCTCCCGTGTCGGAATCGTACAGGTCGTTGACGGTAAACGGCTCCACGGCCTGTTCAACGTCCTCGCCGCGAAGGCCGAACCGGAGTGCCGTGTCCAGGCTGTCAACAACATGCAGGTAGTGCGCCCAGCTTTCGGCCCAGTCTTCCCAAGGGTGGACAGAGGCATAAGAACTGATGTGCCGATCTGCCCAGTCACTCGGAGGTCCCTGCTCGTAATTGCGTTTCAGCGCTGCGCCGTAGTCTTCTCGCTCATCGCCGAACAAGGCTCGGAATTTCTCCAGCCACGGCGTTCCGTCGACGAGCCGATCCCAATAGTAGTGCCCAATCTCATGTCGAAAGTGTCCCAGCAGTGTGACCTGCCCCCCTGAACCGAGTCCACGCGTTGAATACACTTTCAGCGTGTTGGGCGTAAAACAGGAGAGCAGAAGATGGCGAGAAAGCGATTCAGTTCCGAGGAGATTATTCACAAGCTCCGGGAGGCCGAGGTGCTGCTGGCCGAGGCAGAGCTGGACAAGGCGATCTTGCGAGAGGCCGCGTCGGGAAACTTTTGAGCCCGTCGAAGCGGCGGCAGGCTGTGGAGCATGTGCGGGACGCGTTGGGGCGTGAGACGGTCTCGGAGCGCAGAGCCTGTCAGGTCCTGGGGCAGTCGCGTTCGACTCAGCGTCGAACGCGACATGTGCCCAGTGATGAGCCCCGGCTGATCCGGCGTTCGGTGGCTCCAGCACTGGACGCCCCCTCGTTCGCAGCCTGCATCAAACCGGGGCCACCACCGGTGATGATGTCACAGCCCAACTCGGCCAGCGCCGCAGTGACGCGTTTGACTTCGTCATACGCGAAGGTGCCCGGTTGAGCGCGGGCTGATCCAAAGATCGTCACTCGATAACGCTCGCGCCGCGACGGGCGCAGCCGTGTGAGATTGTTGACAACATCCCATAGGCCGAACACCGTGTCGACGAGAACCTGCTTGACAGCCTCCTCATCGGCCAGACTGATCGTACCCGACCGATCCTCACCTTTTACTTGCTCAGTCATAAACCTGTCTCCCGAAACAGGTCGGTCAAATATCACTCTCAGAGTTGGCGCTGTTGTCACCTTGCAACACTCCGACAACCTCACGCAACATCGTCAGGTCTTCCCGTGTCTTGATCACCAGGATCCGTCCTGTCGAGGACTCCGTGGCAACATCGGCGTCCAGCTGGCAGGACTCGTTGGCTTCCAGGTCAAGTTTCAGCCCAAGGTACTCCAGGCCATCGGTAACGGAAGCACGGATCTCTGCGGAGTGTTCGCCGACACCGGCCGTGAACACGAGAGCGTCGATCCCCCCAAGGGTCGCGGTCAGTGCACCGATCGCCTGGCGAATACGATGTGTGTAAATGCCAATGGCCAGACGAGACCTTTTATCGCCGGTACGGGCGGCATCGAGGACGATGCGCAGGTCACTCGATGTGCCCGAGACTCCGAGGAGTCCAGAACTTCGATTCAGCGTCGCCTCCATGATGTCAGGTGTCAGCCCGTGTCGTTGCTGAACAAACAGCAACGCACCTGGATCGACCGATCCGCTGCGGGTTGCCATCATCAACCCTTCCAGTGGCGTGTAGCCCATCGTCGTATCGACAGATCGCCCATTGTGGACGGCCGTTGCCGAGCAGCCGTGGCCCAGGTGACAGATGACAAGACGGAGTCCCTCTTCCGGACGTCCAAGCAGTTCGGCGGCGCGGTGCGCACAGTACGCGTGACTCAGTCCGTGAAACCCGTAGCGGCGGATACCCCAGTCATTCGTCCATTCATCCGGCACGGCATACGTGTAGGCTTCGGGCGGAATGGTGGCGTGAAACGCGGTGTCAAAGATGGCGATCTGTGGCACATTTGGCAGTTCGAATTCGGCGGCGGCCAGTGTTTCCAGACTCGGTGGATTGTGAAGCGGCGCCAGGTCCGCCAGTTCGGCAATTCGTGTACGCACATCCGGGGTGATCCGGACGGAAGACGTAAACTGACCGCCGTGGACAACCCGGTGCCCAATCGCCGCCGGGGTTGGGGAGGTGGAGGACGAACTGGTGTCGGCCCTCCGCCAATCGTTAACAAAGCGTCGAACTGCCGAGGCGTAACCAGCCTCTACTTCCTCGACCACTTCGATCATCCCGTCCTGTCGAGCAAATTCGTACCGGGCGTGTGATCCTTTCCAGTCTGACTGACCGCGCGCCACGATGGAGGTGTCGTCAGTATCCAGCACAGACGCCTTGAGGCTACTCGAACCGGCGTTAAGTAACATGATTTTCACGTCGCGAGGCCTCCAGCAATCAGCATCACGACCGAGTGCGATTCAGCCAGATAAGTATCCGTCGGGATCGCCGGTGTGGAATCCCAAGGCACGATGTCGTCTGGGCTGTCGAGCGCTGTGTCAATCCAGCGCCGCCAGGGGCCTGTGTCCAGGTGGGCCAATTCAAACTCCAGGGGCTCCCGGTACGCGTTGAGAATCAGATGAAAGTGAAGCCCCTCGCTCCGAAGCTGCGCCAGGCTGCAGGACTCCTCATTCCAATCCGGTTGATTAAGTTTGACGCCGTGCCAGGACTCGTTAGCCTCGGCCAGCAGTTGTACCAGGCTGACACGCCGGCGTTCGTGTTCGGTCGTCCGCAACACACGGCGCGCGGTGAGAAGCCTGACAAAGCGAAGTACATCGGCATGCTTTTCGAGTAACGACCAGTCGAACCAACTGATTTCGTTGTCCTGACAATAGGCGTTGATATTGCCGTGCTGTGTCCGGCGAACCTCGTCCCCCATCGCGATCATCGGTACGCCCAGAGACAACATCGTGACGGTGAGAAAATTTTTGACCTGCCGATTGCGGAGTCGTTCGATTTGCGGATCATCGGTCTGGCCTTCGGCACCACAGTTCCAGCTTCGATTGTCACTGGCTCCGTCGCGGTTTCCTTCGCCATTGGCTCCGTTGTGTTTGTCGTTTAAGGAGACGAGGTCATTGATCGTGAAACCATCGTGACACGTGACGAAGTTGACACTCTGCTCGACTTCACGTCCCTTATGTCCATAGATCTCCGGACTGCCAACGATTCGGTCGGCAATCCGTCTCGCGGATCCGGGTTCGCATCGGAAAAGATCTCGCACGTCATCCCGGAACCTGCCGTTCCACTCTCGCCATGAATCGCCAACAAAACTTCCCACCTGATACAAACCCGCAGCGTCCCAGGCCTCTGCGAGCAGCTTCGTGTCGGCCAGATCGGGGTCGGATTCAATGTCCCACAACACAGGCGGGTTCGGAATGGGATAGCCGTTGGCATCGCGTGACAGGATGGACGCCAGGTCGAAGCGAAGGCCTCGCTGCGGTGCCCACGGACCGCTCACCCGGTAACCGTACAGCTGTCCGGGGTGAATATCCGGGACAAATGCATGCCAATAGTGATACGTTCGGCCCGACGAGGGGTCGATGGGGACGACCTGAGCGGGAGCTGAATCGTCTACATCGTTGAACAACAACAGCTCCACTCCGGTCGCGGTTCGTGAGTAGAGACTGAAATTGACACCCCCATCGGTCACAGTTGCACCAAGCGGCGAACTCTGCCCGATGTTTCCGGCCAGTGTCTCGGTGTCTGGTTCCAAGTTGATCATGATGACAGCCTGTTGGGCAACCTAGTCAGTCACCGGAGAGGTCCACTGGTTCCCCCACCCGGCATAAAGATCGTGAAGGAATGCTTTCCAGTCTTCGGCGGTTCGGCTTGCGGGATATGGATCGGGCCGAATCGGCTCCTTGGCACTCCAGACAATGCGGAACTGACCATTTTCTTGAATCTGGCCGACACGGGGAGTCTTGAAACAATGCTGTGTATCCGGGTCGATACGGATCTCCCCTTCCGGGGCGACGAGACGCTGATTGAGCATCGCCCGACGAATCTCTTTCGGCTCAATGCTCTCTGCGTCGCGCACGGCCTGCGCCCACAGCAGCACCCCCACGTAGGCTGCCTCCATGGGGTCGGAAATGACTCGTTGCGGATATTTTGCGGTGAAACGTTGAACGAAGGCCCGATTGGCATCCGTCTCAAGTGATTGAAAATAGGTCTGTGCAGCGTAATCACCCACAACGTCGGCGATATCAACGCTTCTGAGTTCCTGCTCTCCCACGCTGAACGACAGGCAAGGCAAATCCGTCGGCGGGATTCCCGCGTCGCGCAGTTCGTCGAAGAAGACAATGTTGGAGTTGCCAACGAGAGCGTTGAGAATCATGTCCGGCTTGGACTTCAGAATCGCCTGGACAACGGGTTCCAGTTCCGTGCTTCCCAGTGGAACGAACAACTCGCCGACGATTTCTGCGTCTGAATTCTGCAACTCGTCCTTGACGACTTCACCGGCAGCACGCGGAAAAACGTAGTCAGATCCTACCAGGAAGAAACGCTTCTTCCCGAGACTTTCAATGGCCCACTGCACGGCGGGGATGATCTGCTGGTTGGGGGCAGCACCCAGGTAGATGATATTGGGAGAGGCCTCCATTCCTTCATACTGGACAGGATAGACCAGCAAGTGGTCGTGATCTTCGAAAACAGTACGGGCAGCCTTTCGACCTGCCGATGTCCAGCAGCCAAAAACAGTACACACGTGCTCCTGAGTGATCAGCCTCTCCGCCTCAAGGGCAAAGACTTGCTCGTCCGAGCGTCCATCGGCCACGATCGCTGTCACCGGGCGGCCCAGCAGACCGCCCGATTCATTGATTTCGTCAATCGCCAGCAACGTCGCATCGATGACGCTCGTCCCACTTACGGACATTGTCCCGCTCAACGATTGCAGTACTCCCACCTTGATTGGATCGTCAGACAGAACTGGAGGAGCTGGTTGCCTGGCCTGCGGATCTGGAAGGCCAGAAGGAGGGCGGTTCCAGAGACTTCGTCCCCGAATTGCCGCAACCAACAGCACGATCGCCACGCCGAGACCACTCGCCAACAGCCATCGCCGGGAGGAGTTAGGTCCCTTCGGTTTACCGGGAACAACTGCGGCACGACTTCCGGATTGACTGGGAAGATCAATGTGCACTTCACTTGAGAGTGCGGCTTCCACCGACCGCAAATCGGCCAGCATCTCGCCTACCGACTGGTAGCGATCAGTGGGTGACTTCGCCATGGCATGCGTAACGATACTCGAACACGCCCGCGGCACGTCAGGATTGATCTGCCGTGGATCTGGGATTTCGTTACGGCAGTGAGCGACCAGGACTTCGACGACGCTCCCGCATTCCTGATAAGGCTGCTGCCCCGTCATCAGGCTGAAGTACGTTGCTCCCAGCGAATAGATATCGCTGCGGGCATCGACTTCCTGTCCCTGGCACTGCTCGGGGCTCATGTAGTACGGCGTTCCAAGAACTGTTCCTGGATGGGTCATTGGGGTTGCTGCGCTGGTATCTCCCACTGTCAGCTTGGCCAGGCCAAAGTCCGTGACTTTGACCACGCGGTCCGCAGCTCTCACGAGATTTGCGGGTTTGATATCGCGGTGGATGAGTTTCGCTGCATGGGCCGCAGCGATTCCCTGACAGGCATCGATCATGATGCGAGTTGCTTCGAGCGGCGAAAATGGCCCCTTCTGTCGCAGTTCGTCAGCAACACTTCCGCCGGACAGTAGCTCCATGGCCAGGTAGTTTGATGCCCCTTCCTGTCCAATCTCGTAGATCGCGGCGACGTTTGCATGGCTGAGCCTTCCCGCCGCCTTGGCCTCCGCTCGGAAGCGATTCAAGGCGGTCGGGTTCATCGCGGAGTGGTCGGCCAGCATCTTGATTGCCACATCGCGTTCGATGCTCGGATCGTGGGCCCGAAGCACAAAGCCCATGCCGCCAGCGCCGATGACGTCGATGACCCGATACTTGCCGACCTGCTTCCCTACCCACTGATACGCTGTTGCGTTCAAAGACTCGACCGTGTTTCCAGAGACCTCGGAATCCTGATGAGTCTCATTCGACAGCGCATCGGCCGATTGGGGCGGCACATCATTTTGTGCACCGGGTTGGGAAGGGTCCAATGCCACTCTGACCTCACTTGTGCGAATCTGTCGCGACCGTTGATTTAATGATTCCACTCACTTCGAGTCAAGAACCTTTAACTGGCCCTGGCGAGCGTAATCAATTGCTTCTCCCAGGATCTTCGCGGCCTCCTGAGGTGCGTGAAAGCCCATCGAGTTTTCTGCATTGATGAAATCGACTCTCCATTGGGCCTTGCGCTGCAGTTGCAGAGATTCGTCAAGAACTTGTGAGTCGACATTCCTGGCTTTGGCAGCCTTCACTGTATCCAACAATTCCACCAGTGCGTCCTCGGCCCGGTCCATCAACGCCTGATTGCGTGACTGGATTGCCTCGGAACGGGCGAGGATCTCGTCCTCATCATAGCGGTGACACGTCTGGCAGGCGCGTGCGATATTGAGCAGCGGACTGCGAACCTGATGATCGCTGACTTTGATGGCCCCTTCACGCTGGTATGGCATGTGGCAGTCGGAGCACGAAACGCCGCTTCGAGCATGAATTCCCTGATTCCACAATTCGAATTCAGGATGCTGCGCTTTCAGAATCGGAGCCCCCGTTTCCGCGTGCACATAATCCGTGAAATCCTGGTCGTTGTAATAGCTCTCAATCTGTTCAATGCCCAGACCTTTGCGCCAAGGGTAGGTAACCGTCTTCTGATCGCCTTTGAAGTAGTATTCGACGTGACACTGCCCGCAAACGTAGCTGCGCATCTCTTGTCGCGTGGCCAGAGCATTCACATCGTACTCTTTGTCATCGCCTTTGTTGTGTTGTCTGGCCCACTGATGGATGCTGGTGAGATGCGGATACGGCGCCGAACCGGCATCCGATGACGCCTCGCTCAGCTCTTCGGCGACATGCTCGGCCAACTCGGCAATCCCGCGAATGAACCCCGGCCGGGTGACTCTCAGTTGCATGGTTTGAGGATCGTGGCAGTCGATACAGGCGACCGGATGATCCACCAGGGCTCGCGCCTCCTTGAGCGGCATGGCGCAGACCTTTTCAAATCCCTTCATGACGTCTCCGTCACCAGCTTCCCGATAGGCGGGAATGATTGACGCATGGCAATGCAGACAGGCTCCTGGCTGTTTGAATTGTTTGACTCGCTCCGTGTTGTCCTGGTCCTCCAGCATGAAGGCATGGCCGCGCCGTTCGCGATAGTCCACGCTGAATGCATAGCCGGCGAAGATCCGTCGCAGCCGGGGATCGTCGTCCAGCTTGGAAATCGCTTCGCTGCCACCATGTCGTCGCGATGTGTTCTCCGCAGTGCGTTTGTACGCATCGTACTGCCGAGGAAAGTTCTTGCCCCACTCGGCAGGATCAACCGTTTCTTCGGTCAGATCGACGAGTTTTACGTAGTACTGCTGCGCCTCTTGTTTACGCTCATTGATATTCATGAGCAGGGCCACAATGAAAAAGGTGACACCGGCTGTCGCGGCGACCGTGAGGGCATACCACCACCAGGCGCGTTGCTGACACCGAGTTGTCTCGCTTTTGTCCACCATGAAATTACTCCTCTTCAGCGTTGTGGGCCGTGGCCGACCGAGGCATGACAATGAACGCAGCCCCTGGTGTCATCACCAACAACTCCATGTCCCAGGATGTCGTTGACGAGATCTCGGTGGCAGTCCACACAATTGGCGTTCAGAATTCGAGAACTGACGGGCCGCATACGAATCGGTTCGTGGAAATCCTGTAGCGTGAAGCCTTTGGAGTGCCAGAAACCGTTCTCGGCCTTGACGAAATACTTGGGGATGAACGAATGCGGTACATGGCAGTCGTTGCAGGTTGCAACGCCATGGTGACTCGCCTTCTGCCAGCCGTCGTACTGGTCCCGCATGATGTGACAGTTGACGCAGGCTTTTGGATCGCTGCTCAGATACGAAAGTCCTTCCGCGTATCGGACCGTGTAGGAGCCAGTGCCAAACATGACCCCGAGCAGGATGCACAAGACGAGCGCTGTCACGCTGAACCCTCGAAACGTCCAACTTCTGAAGTCGGTATTCTCAGTCGTTGATTGTTCCTGTTGCATGGCAATTCATTCAGCTAAAGGGCGAGCGGGTTCAAACATTGTCCCCTTCGGTTGATGTTCCTGCCCCTCCCGATGGTCGCTGACGTCCCCACGTCCAGCCACTGATTTCGGGCATGTCGTCGCCGTACTTCCGGATGTACTGTTTGTGGTCCATCAGCTTGTTGTGGATGGCCTGCTTAAAGTAAGCCGCACGTGCCCCCAGTTGCGGCAGTCGCTCAATCACATCTTCGCACAGGTGAAAACGGTCGAGATCGTTCATGACGACCATGTCAAACGGTGTGGTCGTCGT